>QHUR01000043.1 GCA_003221995.1 Gemmatimonadota bacterium
TCAACGCCGACGCGCTGCTGGTGATGCTGGTCCAGCCGTCCACCAACGTGGGCGCGCTGCTCTACGACCTCCGCCGTCACCGCTCCGCGATCGCCGGCCTGCTCTGAGCGGAGCGCCGGTGGCTCCCTCCCCACGGCACCTCCTCCTCGTGGACGATGAGCTGCACATCGGGCTGTTGCTCCGTCCCCACCTCGAGCACCACGGCTATCGGGTGAGCCTCGCGCGCACCCTCGCCGACGCGCGCCGCTCGCTCGCGGGCAGCGGGGGGCCGCCCGACGGCCTGCTGCTCGATCTCCATCTTCCGGACGGCTCCGGGCTCGACCTGCTGAGGGAGCTGCGGAGCGCGGCCGGCACGCGTGCCCTGCCGGTCATGGTGCTCACGGCCGAAGGAGAGGAGCGCGTGCTCGCCGAGGCGGAGCGGCTGGGCGCGACCCTCTTGACCAAGCCCTTCAGCCCTACGAAGCTGACCGCCCGCATCGCCGCGATGCTGGGGGACGCCCCTCCCTCCGAGGACGATCCATGACGCTCTGGGCCGCGATCGTGGCGGGCGGCTCGGGCACGCGCTTCTGGCCGCTCTCCACGCCCGAGCGCCCCAAGCAGCTGCTGCCGCTCGCCGGCGACCGCCCGCTCGTGGTGCAGGCCGTCGAGCGCCTGGAAGGCCTCGTGCCGCCGGAGCGCATCCTGATCCTCACCGGGGCCCTGCTCGCCGAGCGGATCGCGGCGCTCGTGCCCCAGGTGCCGCGCGCCCAGGTGCTGGTCGAGCCCCGCGCCGCCTCCACCGCCCCGGCGCTCGCCTGGGCGGCGCAGTGGATCTCGCGCCACGACCCCGGCGCCCAGATGCTGTCGCTGCACGCGGACTGGGCGGTCGGCGACGACCGCGCCTTCCGCGCCGCGGCCCGAAACGCTCTGGGCGTCGCTGCGGAGTACGACGTCCTCGTGACCGTCGGCGTCAAGCCGAGCCGCAACGAGACCGCTTACGGCTATATCGTGCCGGGCAAGTCGCTGGGGAGCGCGCGCGCGGTGCGCCGCTTTGTCGAGAAGCCGAGCGCGGCGCGCGCGATGCTGCTGCGGCGCCGCGGCGCGCTGTGGAACACGGGCCTCTTCGCCTGGGGAGTCGCCCGGTTCCTGGGAGAAGCGGGGGCCTACGCGCGCGAGCTGCGCGACGCCTGGCCCGCCCTCTCGGCCGGGGACGTGTCGGGGTTCTTCGCCAAGGCGCGCCCCGTGGCCGTGGACGTCGCCGTACTCGAGCGTACCCGACGCCTCGCCGTCGTCACGGGTGCGTTCCGCTGGGACGACATCGGATCCTGGGACGCCCTGCTCCGCATCCGACGGGCCGACGCGCGCGGCAATGTCGTCGTGGGCAACGCGACGGTGGCCGACGACGTGCGGCGCTCGGTGATCTGGACGGAGAACGAGCATCTCGCGGTGATCGGGATCGAGGACATGATCGTGGTGCGGGCGAACGGCCACACGCTGGTGATGCCGACCGGTCAGGCGGACCGTCTAAAGGAACTGGTGCAACGCGTGTGACGCACGCCCTGCACATGCTCGATCCGGATCCCTCTCCCGCCTGGGCGCCGTTCGCCGGCATCCGGCCGCTGTCGGAGTTGCGGGTCGGCGCGGCGCTGGTGCGCGAGCGTTGGGAGGCGTTTGTGGGCGCGGAGACCACGGCCATCTTCGCGCTGCCGCATCTCGCCGGGTTCCGCGAGCCCGGCGTCCCCGCGGTCGCGGCGGTGCGCCCCGTCGAGGGCCCCGCCGTGGTCGGCGCGTCGGCGTTCGCGCCCCGCGGGCTCGCGCCCGCGTTCCCGGCTGGCGACGTCCGGCTCGCGCACGCCGGGCGCACCGTTGGGTGGGTCGTCGGGCCGGGCTCCACCTGGACGCGACCCACCGACGCGGGGCCCGCCCTCGAGGTGGCGGGCCTGGCGCTGCGCGGCGTGTTCGACCTCGTGCCGGCGCTCGAGCGGCTGCTCGCCGCGGACCTGGCGACGCGGCTCGCGGACAGCGACCCGATCCCGCGCGGCAGCACCCTCATCGGCGACCCGGCGTGGCTCGCGCTGCACGAGACGGCCGTCGAGCCCGGTGTGGTGTTCGACACGGCGGCGGGGCCGATCGTCCTGGAGAGCGGCGTCGCCGTGAAGTCGGGGACGCGGCTCCAGGGCCCGCTGTGGGTGGGGGCCAACACGCAGCTCCTGGGCGGGCCGATTCGGGCCTCTGCGATCGGTCCGCATTGCAAAGTTCGCGGCGAGGTCTCGAGCTGCGTGTTCCTCGGCTACGCCAACAAGGCCCACGATGGGTTCGTCGGCCATTCGGTGATCGGCCGCTGGGTGAACCTCGGCGCCGGCACCGTGACCTCGGACCTCAAGAACACCTACGGGCCGGTGCGCCTGGAGGTGGACGGCAACGCGCTCGAGACCGGGCTGCAGTTCCTGGGCAGCCTGATCGGCGATCACGCCAAGACGGCAATCGGCACGCTGCTCGGCACGGGCACCGTGATCGGCGCGGGAGCCAACGTGTTCGACGCGGTGCGCCCTCCGAAGTACGTACCGCCCTTCGCCTGGGGCGGCAGCGGGCAGGAGCGGATGCGCCGGGAGGGGTTCCTCAAGGTCGCGGAGCGGGTGCTGCCGCGGCGCGACGTGCCCGTGGACGAGGCCGCCCGCGCCAGTCTCTCGCGGCTGTACGACTGGGCGACTCGCTGACCCTGTTGCCCCAGCGAGGGCCGCCGCGCATTATGCACGTCCCGTGCGAATCCCTGTCGGATGACCCAAGCCAAGCAGTACCGGCGACTCGGCAAGTTCGAGCTGCACCAGCTCATCGGCGAGGGCGCCATGGGCGTCGTGTGGAAGGCCTACGACTCCGTGCTGCGGCGCTACGTCGCCCTCAAGCTCCTCCCCGCCAGGGTGAGCCGCACCGGCGACATCCGTGAGCGCTTCCTGCGCGAGGCCCGCGCCGCCGGCGTGCTGCAACACTCCAACATCGTCACGATCTACGACCTCGGCGAAGCCGAGAACCAGCTCTTCATCGCGATGGAGCTGGTCGACGGCCGCGACCTGAGCGCGATCATCACCGAGCACGAGCCGCTGCCGCTCGAGCGCAAGCTCGATATCGTGATCGAGGTGCTCGAGGCGCTGACGTACGCCCACAACCGCGGCGTGATCCACCGCGACATCAAACCGTCGAACGTGCGCATCGCCACGGACGGCGGCATAAAGATCATGGACTTCGGGATCGCGCGGCTGCAGTCGGCGGAGTTCACCGGGTCCGGCGCCATCGTGGGGACACCCAGCTACATGGCGCCCGAGCAGATCACCAACGGGGCGATCCGCCCGGCCACCGACCTCTTCGCCGTGGGCTGCCTGCTGTACGAGCTGCTGGGCTACCACAAGCCGTTCGAGGCCGAGACGATCCACGGCGTGCTGTACCAGGTGCTGACGACGGACCCGCCCGCGCTGCGCACCATGGCGCCCTCGATCCCGGCGGCGCTGGAGCGCGTGGTGACGAAGGCGATGAACAAGGTCCCCGAAGACCGCTACGACAGCGCGCAGCAGATGCAGTCGGCGCTGGTCGCGATCCGCGCGGCGCTGTCGGGCGCAGGGCAGACCACCGAACGGCTGGGGCCACGCTGGACCCCCCTCCCCGCGCCGGTGTTGCGGCTCATCAGTCACGCGCCGATGCGATGGCGCGTCGTCGTGCTGGCGAGCCTCGCGCTCGTGGTCGCGCTCTTGGTCTCGCGCAGCTCGGGGCCCCCCTCCCTTGTGGCACCGCTCGCGCCACCGGCCGCGACTCTGGAGCAGCTGATCGCCGAGCCCCTTCCGGGAGGGCTCAGCCTCGCGCTGCTGCAGTCACGCGACTCGGCCCTGGCAGCGCGCATCCGCGCCCAGCAGGCCGGCGCCATGAAGAACAGCGTCCCCGCCCTGGCGCTGGCCGAAGCGGCGCTCCAGAACGCCGAGCGCGGGACTCGCGTCGGCGACCTGGCCCAGGCCACGAGCAGCTACCTCACGGCCATCAGCCAGTACGCCGTCGCGGCACGCCAGGCGGAGGCGCTGCGCCGCGAAGCCGAGACAGTGATCGTGCGCACGCGTCCCGTCGTGCTGGCGCTCGGCACCGGCCCCGGCGCGACGCGGGCAGGCACCTCGCTGGCGCGAGCGGAATCACTATTCAGCACGATGGACTACCCGCTCGCGAAGATTGCGGCGCTCGACGCCGAGCAGGCGGGTCTCATCGCCGGCGTGGCGCCGCCCAGTCCCCAGCCCACCGACCCCCGGGCGGCGATCGATGTGCTGCTGCGCGACCTCGAGCGGGCGGTGGCGAGCGAGCGCGTGGCGAACCTCCGCGTCCTCATGAGCCCGTCGATGGAGCGGCCGAGCACGACGGAATGGGAGGCCTATTTTCAGCACCGCACGCACCTCGCCGCCAGCTACCGGGTGCAGCAGTTCTCGGTCCGCGGCACGACGGCGCGGGCGCTGGTGCAGGCCCAATACAGCTATGTGCCGGAGGGCGGGGGCGCTCTGCGCCAGGACCGGCCGCGGCTGGTGATGAGCTTCACGAAGACATCCGAGGGCTGGCGCATCGGCGGCGTGCGCTGCGTGGCCAGCTGCCGCTGAGGGGCGCAGCATGCTGCGCCCCTACATCTCACCAGGCCCGCTCGGTCGCCGGCGGAGGCGGCGGGATGGCCACCGAGTCGGCTCTCGCCGTCGCGGGTCCGATGCGTCGCAGCGTGACGGGCTTCTCGAGATCGCCGCCCGAGACGGTCAGCTTCTCGCCGTCGAGCTTCATCCCATACACCTGCCACACGCCGTCGCCGACCGTGATCCAGAGGCTGTCCCCCACCACGCGCCACCGCGCGACCTGCTCGCCGAACTGCGCCGAGCTGTCGGTCCGCACGGTGATGTTGCGGATCTCGTCTTCGGTCTTCGCCTGCCAGGTGCCCTCGAGCCGCGCGTGGCGAGGTGCCGTCGATTGGGCGGCGAGCGGCACGGTGACGGCCACGAGGGCGGCGAGCAGCAGCGGCAAGCGGGTCATGAAGGAAAGATACCCCTGACAAAGCAAGAGCGCCCCGGAGATCGCTCTCCGGGGCGCCCTGTGCGTCTAGGCATCTGTGCGTCTAGCTTTTAATACATCCCACCCATGCCGCCGCCGCCCGGCATCGGGGGAGTCTTCTCCTTCTCTTTCTTCTCCACCACCACACACTCCGTCGTGAGCAGCAGGCCCGCGATGGAGGCGGCGTTCTGCAGCGCCGTCCGGGTCACCTTGGTCGGGTCGATGACGCCGGCCGCGACCAGGTCTTCCCACGTGTCGGTCTGGGCGTTGTAGCCGAAGTTCTTGTCCTTGGCGTGGCGCACCTTCTCGACCACGATCGAGCCTTCCTGGCCTGCGTTCTGGGCGATCCAGCGCAGCGGCTCCTCCAGCGCCCGGCGCACGATCTCGACGCCGATCTTCTCGTCCTCGTCGGACCCCTTGGCCCGGTCGAGCATCTTCTGGGCCCACAGCAGCGCCACGCCGCCGCCCGGCACGATGCCTTCCTCGACCGCCGCGCGCGTTGCGTGCAGCGCATCCTCCACGCGCGCCTTCTTCTCCTTCATTTCGGTCTCCGTGGCCGCGCCCACGTTGATCACCGCGACGCCGCCGGCCAGCTTGGCGAGCCGCTCCTGCAGCTTCTCCTTGTCGTAGTCCGACGTGGACTTCTCGATCGCGGCCTTGATCTCGTTGATGCGGCCCTGAATGGCGTCGCGCTTGCCCTTGCCGCCCACGATCGTGGTGTTGTCCTTGTCGATCACGATGCGCTTCCCCTGACCGAGGTCGTTGAGCGTCGTGTTCTCGAGCTTGAAGCCGACTTCCTCCGAGATCACCTGCCCGTTGGTCAGGACCGCGATGTCGCGCAGCATCTCCTTCCGCCGGTCGCCGAAGCCGGGCGCCTTGACGGCGCACACTTTCAGCGTGCCGCGGAGCTTGTTGACCACGAGCGTCGCGAGCGCCTCGCCCTCGGCGTCCTCGGCGATGATGAGCAACGGCCGGCCGGCCTGCGCCACCTTCTCGAGCACCGGCAGCAGGTCCTTCATCGACGAGACCTTCTTGTCGTGGACCAGAATGTAGGCGTCCTCCAGCACCGCCTCCATCTTCTCGGGGTCGGTGATGAAGTAGGGCGACAGGTAGCCGCGATCGAACTGCATGCCATCCACGGTCTCGAGGGTGGTCTCGAGGCCCTTCGCCTCCTCGACCGTGATCACCCCGTCCTTGCCCACCTTCTCCATCGCCTCGGCGATGAGCTTGCCGATCTCGGAATCGTTGTTCGCCGAGATCGTGCCCACCTGGGCGATTTCCTTGCGGCCGGCCGTGGGGACAGAGATCTTCTTCAATTCCTCGACCACCGTCTCCACCGCCTTGTCGATGCCGCGCTTCAGCGCCATCGGGTTCGACCCGGCGGTCACCGACTTCAGCCCTTCGCGGAAGATCGCCTGCGCCAGCACGGTGGCCGTCGTGGTGCCGTCGCCCGCGAGGTCGGAGGTCTTGGTCGCCACTTCCTTCACCATCTGGGCGCCCATGTTCTCCACCTCGTCCTCCAGCTCGATCTCTTTCGCAACGGTCACGCCGTCCTTGGTGACGGTGGGATTCCCGAACTTCTTCTCGATGACGACGTTGCGGCCCTTGGGGCCGAGCGTGATCTTCACCGCGTCCGCCAGCTTATCCACGCCCCGCTTGAGGCGCGCCCGAGCCTCAACGCTGAACTCCAGGTATTTCGCTGCCATTGCCACTCTCCTCCTCGCGCTTAGCTAAGCTTCGCCAAGACGTCGGCTTCCTTGATGACGATGAGCTCTTCCCCATCCAACTCCACCTGCGAGCCGCTGTACTTCCCGTAGATCACCCGGTCCCCGACCTTGAGCTCCATCGGCACGAGCTCGTTCTTCTCCCGCCGGCCGGGTCCGACCGCCACGATCTCCCCCTGGATCGGCTTTTCCTTCGCCGTATCCGGGATGTAGAGGCCGCCTTTCATCGTTTCCGTCTCCTCCAGCGGCCGGATCACCACGCGATCCGCCAGCGGGAAGATCTTGAGCTTGGTCTTGCTCGCCGTTGCCGTTGCCATGACGCGCAACCTCCAACAGGTAGGTCAGCTAACTCTTTGAGAAATAACACTGTTAGTACACAATCTTAGCACTCAACACCGGTGAGTGCTAAGAACCGCGCAGGAATCTCGCCGCGGTCGGCCGACGTGTCAAGGGGGGGAAATCGGCCGCCGCAGAGCCGCCTGGCTGCGTAGCGAATCGGCGAGCGCCTGGGCCCGGGAGTCCGGGGCGGGACCGAGCGAGTCCTCCGGTACCGAGACCGCCGCCACGATGACCCCGTTGCGCGTGTCGGCCAGCCGCAGGTGCAGCCAGTGGGTCTCGGGCGGGGTGTCGTCCCTCGAGGTGAAGATGATCACGGCCGCGGTGGGGGCGCTGCCTCCGCGGATCTTGCGCCGCACCGTGAACCCCCGGCGCCGCAGCGCCAACGCGAGCCGGTCGCTGAGCGAGTCCTTGTTCGTGATCAGGATGTCGTAGCCGCGCAGGGAGGCGGGCGGACGGCGCCCGGAGCCCGTGGTGCAGCACAGCCCAAGTAGGCCAGATGCTAAGAGGCTAAGATGCAAAGCGCGTGCAACGTAGCCTCTTCGCCTCTGGCTACTGGTCATGGAATTATCCGCCTCGCCCCCACCCACCGATTGATCCAGTAGGCGCCATCGGGATCGTGGACCTCGAGGAGCGAGAGCTTCACCCCATTGCTCGAGCTATGGATGAACTTGAGCTCGCCGACGTACATGCCCACGTGGGTCACCCCGGATCCCGGCGCGGCCGAGAAGAGCAAGATGTCGCCGGGCCGCAGCGCCTCGATGACGGGGGCCACCTCGGCGCCGGCCGAGGCCTGGGCGCGGCCCATCCGCGGCAGCCGGATGCTATGCTGGCCGTAAGCGTACTGGATGAGCCCCGAGCAGTCGAACCCGTTTCCCGCCGTGCCGCCCCAAACGTACGGCGTGCCCAGGGCGTCGAGCGCGGTGCGCACGACGTCCGCCGCGTTCCCCGTGATCGTGGCCGGCGGCTCGGGAGGCAGCCGCGGCGGTGAGCCGTAGCCACCGCTCCCCCGTCCCCCTTCCCCCCTCCCCAGCCTTAGCGTGATCCCGACCGCGCCGCTGAATCCCGTGCGGGCGTCGGAGGTGCGCCAGAAGCCGCGGGGCCCCCGGTCTTCGACCCGGTAGCGTGCCTCGACGCCGAGCGCGAAGCGCGTAACCGGCCGCCACTCGAGGCCGCCGCCCATGCTCCACTGAGCGGCGAGCTCCTGCGTGGTCGTATCCGTGGAAAGGCCCAGCGCGACGCCGGTGAGTGCGTACGGCCCGAGCGCGCGGCGGCCGCGGAACGCCTGCAGCTCGTAGGCCAGCCCGTAGAAGGCGCGCCGGCGGCCCAGCGAGTCGTGAAGGACTACCTGCGCCCCGAAGCCGTGCGTGAACGGCCCGCCCCAGTGCGCGCTGGTGCGGAATTCGTAGCTGTCCGAGCGGTTACCGTTGTACCAGCGGCCGCGGTGGAACTCCCAGTCGCGACCCTGGGCGGCGAGCACTGCGGGAATGCAGAGCGTGAGCGGGAGCCACCCGAGCTCAGTCGGCTGCCGCAACCGCCGTGTACTCCTGCGACGGCCGGGGCGCCATGTGATGCGACAGGAGGTGCGGAAGCCGGCGCATGAAGCGCACCCAGGTCCAGAGGGCCGCGAACCCGAGCAGCGCCGCGCCCAGCCCCGCCACGACGAGCATCGTGAGGGGACGAGAGAATCGGGTGGCGACGAGCGCCCCGAGCCAGAGACCCGCGTACGACGCCCCCCAGGTGAGCACCGGGGTGACGAGCCAGCCGAGCACGACGAACAGGTGAGCCAGCCAGCGCGGCACCGTCCCTCCCCGCTCTAGGACTTCCGGGCGAGGGCGACGACGGCGAGCACCGCCAGGGCGATCGTGAACCCCGCCCCCGTCTGGACCGGCAGCGCCAGTTGCAGGCCTGCCAGCCGCGCGACGATGACGAGCAGGACCGCGCCCACGACTGCCGGGCCCGCGGTGCGCGTGAGCGTCGCCTCGCCGCGCGCCGCTTGCGTGGCCGTGACGATGCCGCCCATCCAGGCGAGGAAGGTGCCCAGCATCCACCAGATCGGCAGATACCACCAGCTACTCCCGCCGCCGATCGCGTCCCAGGTCCAGGGATAGGCGCGGAACGGCCGCAGCAGGACGATGTCGAACGCCATGAACACGATCGTCCCCCAGAGGCCGATCGCGGCCGCGCCGGCGATCCCCTCGGCATGGCGGGCCGCGGCCCACCGGCCGGGCAGGAAGCTCGCGAGCACGCCCGCCGCGAGCACGATGAGCGTCTCCATCCCGCGCCGCGCGCCGCCCGTGCCGGGAACGAAGCGCGCGACCACGAGAAAGAGCACGACCGCCGCCGCCGTGAGGGCGCCCATCTTAGTGCCACTCACCATGACCGTGCGGAAATCCGAGCGATCCGTTGTCGTGGGGGCGACGCTAGCCGACACGCTCAGCTTCTCCTCGCTCGAGGGGTGTTGCCGATTGGCCCGCCAAATCTAGCGCGCGGCCCTCATCGAGCAAACACCAGCAGGACCACGAGATCCGTGACCGCCCACGCGGCGAGCGCCCGATACATTCCCTGCTGGTGCCGCGCGGCCGTCCACGACTGATACCCCACACGCCACGGCACGACCACCCACAGCCAGGCAGCAAGCGGGAGGAGGAGCGGTACGCCCCCCACCCGCAACACGACGGCCGCCCAGCCGAACAGCGCGAACGCGAGCAGGATGCACCCGATTGCGACGTCCAGGCTGCGCCGCATCCCGATAATGAGTGCGAGCGTTCGGTCGCCGCGGCGCCGGTCCTCGTCGAATTGATACAGCTGCGTCAGCGGATAGAGCCCCGCGAAGAGAGGACAGAAGGCGAGCAGCACGAGACCGTGCCCCAAGTCCAGCGGCCGACCCGTCGCGGCCCAGGTGGCGAACGGCGTCAGCGTCCCGAAGCCCCACATGTTGATCAGCCAATCGACGCCTGCGACCGCCTTGAAGCGGAACGGCGGCACCGAATAGAGGATCGACAGTGCGAAGCAGATCGCGTAGGCGATCTGAAACGGGGGCGGCAGGGTCAGCGCCGCGAGCTGGCCGCCCGCGAGCAGCGCCACGCTGAAGGGGAGGAGGTGCCGTGGCAGGCGTGGTGGCGCGATCAGATAGCCGATGTCTCCCTCGTCCCGGTCGAACACGCTGTTGATCGCGAGCGTCCCGCCGTTGAGCAGGACCACCCAGATCCCCAGGCCCCAAACGGCCTGCCCCAGCCGCTCGCCCCGCGCGACGCCCCCGAAACCGACGGCCAGCACGTACCCCAGGGCCGTGTGCCCCGCCATGATGGGCCACTCGGCCGGACGCATGTGGAGCAGGTAGGAGAACGCCTCGCCCGGGAGCAGTCGGTACCCCCAGCGCCGCCAGGCGTTGAGCGCCCTCGCGTCCGCTACCACCTGAGGCCGAGCGCGCTCGCCGCGATCCGCAGCCCCACGAGCGTCAAGTCCGGATGTTGTGACTCGATCTCCTTGGAGAGGGGCGCGACGAGCGGCGCGAGGCCGCCCGTGGCGACTACCTTCGGCGTGTTTCCGTTGGGCCACTCGGCCTTGATGCGCCGTACCAGTCCGTCCACCGCCTCCGCTGCGCCCCACAGCACGCCTGAGCGGATGCAGTCCTCGGTGCGCCGCCCGATTACCCGCTCCGTGGGAACGAGCTCGGTGGCGGGGAGTTTGGCGGTGTTGCGAATCAGGGCGTCGGCGCTGGTGCGGAGCCCCGGCATGATGACGCCGCCGAGGAAGCGGCCTTCGCTCGTGATGCAGTCGAACGTCGTGGCGGTGCCGAAGTCCACGACGATCGTGTCCCGGCGGAACAGCGTGGCGGCCGCGAGCGTGTTGAGGATGCGGTCCGCGCCCACGGAGAGGGGCTCCTCCACGTCGAGGGTGATGGGGAGCTGCGAGCGGCCGTCCACCACGAGCGGCTTCACGGTGGTCGCCCGCTCCACGGCCTCGCACAGCGTCTGCGTGACGGGCGGCACCACCGAGGCGAGGATCGCGGCGCGGACTTCCTGGGTGGAGCGTCCCGCCTGCGTGAGGTAGGACGTGAGCGCCTGCGCCCACTCGTCGGGGGTGCGCGAGGGCGTGGTCGTGAGCCGCCAGTGGGCCTCGAGGCTGTCGCCGCGGAACAGCCCGACCTTCGTCTCGGTGTTGTTGATGTTGATTGCCAGCAGCATGCGCGGCGTAAGTATAGACGCTTTAACAGACTACCGCCACGCTTGACAGGCTGGATGGCAACTCGAATCCTTCGGCACCTCCGACTCGCCAGGAAACGATGGCCATCCCCACTGCAGCCATCAGCGGCGCTGTCACAATCGTCATCGTATCGTGGCTGTTCCGGCTAGCTCGCCGGCCGGTCCCGACCCTCCCCGACGGCTCGATCATGGTGCGCTACGGCAGGTGGATGCTGGCGGTCGGAATGCTCTGCGGTGTGCTCGTGCCGATCGGTCTGGTCGGTTTGGTCCTCAAGGCGGGGTTCCGAACCCCCGAGGATCCCTACTACTTCGGCGGCATGGTGGTTTTCTTCTTGGTGCTCGGCTGGTGGGTGCTGCTGGAATCGCTGAAGCGCCGCGTCATCGTGTCCGACAGCGGCCTCGTGTCGAACTCGCCTTGGCACCGGGAACCTACGCGACTCGCGTGGACCGAAGTCGCACAGATGAAGTTCTCGCCCACCTCCGGTCAGCTCGTGTTCGTCAACCGGTCTGGCGGAAAAATCCGGGTCGGCACGTTGATGAGCGGTCTCGATCAGCTCATTACCGCCGCCCGTCAGCGCGTCCCTGCTGACGTGTCCCGCGATGCGCTCGCGAAACTCGAGCAGCGGCGCTCCCGGGGCGGGGTCTAGGCCGCCCTACGCGAGCTCCACGTGCCCCTCCCGCACGCCGATCGTCCCGGTCCCCGCATCGACGAGCAGGGCGCCGTCCGGACGGATGCCGCGCGCGAGCCCTTGGGCCGGTGACCGAAGCATCCGACCGTGCAGCCAGTCGCGCGCGGCGAACGCGGCGCACTCGGCCTCGGCGAGTAAGGCCCCCGGGCCGCCGATGCGGGCGAGCGTCGGCACGAGCCGGTCCAGCAGGTCGATGCGCTCCACCGCGGGCGCCACCTCGCGCAACGCCACCGCCCGCGCGCCGAGCTCCGGCGGCAGCTCGTTCGCCAGGTTGACGCCGAGCCCGAGGGCGATCCACTGCAGCGCCTCGCCGTGCCAGCGACTCTCGCACAGGATTCCCGCGAGCTTACGGTCGTGGACCAGGACGTCGTTGGGCCACTTGAGCCACGCCAGCGGCCGGCCCACCAGCTCGTCCACGGCGTCGGCGACCACGAGCCCCGCGCGGATCGCGAGCGAGCCCGGCTCGAGCCGGACGTCGCCGGGGCGGAGCAGCATCCCGAGCCACACGCCGCCCGCGGGCGAGCGCCAGGTGCGCCCGTCGCGTCCCCGCCCCGCCGTCTGTTCCTCGGCGAGCACGACGGTGCCGTGGGGCGCGTCCTGCGCGCCGAGGTCGTGGATCGCGTCGAGCGTGGACCCGAGACGCCGGAAGAGCCCGACCTGCGGCACGCCCCACCGTTGCGCGAGGACGTTCCCAGGGAGGCCGTCGAGCCCTAGGCGACCCACCGCGCGTATACGAGCGTGAGCACGCCGACGCCCCAGCAATACGGCGCGAACGCGTAGAACTTGCCGCGTCGCAGCAAGGCCACGAGGAACCGGATGGACCAGAGGCCGCTCACGAACGCGAGCACGAAGCTCACCGCCCACGGCAACGCCCCCACGGCCGCGACGTTGAGCACGGCCTGGTGCCCCTCGAGCAGCGCGGCCCCAGCGATCACCGGGACCGCCATTAGGAAGCCGAACTCCGCCGCCGCGGTGGGAGTGAGGCCGCTCCACAGGGCTGCCGCGACGGTCGCGCCCGACCGAGAAATGGCTGGGAGGATGGCGAACGCTTGGCCGAACCCGATACCGACGGCTGCTGCCAGCGAGGGAAGGTCCCGGTCACCCCGTGACCATCGGGTCGCCCAGAGCATCATGCCGGTGATGATGAACTGGACCCCGAGCCAGGTCAGCGAATGGAAGCGCTCCTCGATCTGGCGATGAAACAGCACCCCGATCACGCCCGCGGGGATCGTGGCGACGACGAGCAGAGCCGCGTAGCGCAGGCTCGGGCCGTCGCCGCGCAGCAGGCCGCGGCCGATGCCCCAGAGCCGGGCGCCGTAGAGCACCAGCAGGGACCCGAGCGTGGCCACGTGCAGGGACACCTCCACGGTGACGTCTGTGAAGTGCACGCCCGTGAGCGCCTCCACCAGGACCAGGTGCCCGGAGCTCGAGACCGGCAGAAACTCCGTCAGCCCCTGCACCAGCCCCAACAGGACTCCCTGCCACAGGTTCACGTGACGCGGCCGGCCACGAGCGCGATCAGGCCCACCACCATGGCGCCCTTGAGCAGGGCGCTGACGCGCTCGATCCGTCCCACCACGAGTCGGGCCGCGGCCACGAGCACGGCGAGCTGTGCGACCAGGGCGACCGCGAAGTAGGCGCCCCCGTACTGCGCCCGGTACGGGAGCACGAGGCTCACCGGTACGAACGCGAGGGCGATCGCCGCAGCGACCCTCGCCGCCCCCGCGCGGCCGATCAGGATCGGCAGGGTGCGGCGGCGCACCGCCTGGTCGCCGGGCTCGTCCTCGATGTCCTTCACCAGCTCGCGCAGCACGTGGATCCACGCGGCGATGGCCCAGGGGACGAGCCCGTCGCGCGGCCGGTTCACCGCGGCCGCGCCGAAGAACAGCGGCAATCCGCCGACGAGCGCCACAGCCACGTTGCCGAGGCCGAGCCGTTTGAGGCCGGGCGAGTAGCCACCCAGGGCCCCCCATGCGGCGAGGAAGCACGGGAGCAGGGCGAGGGGCGGTGCGCCCGCGCGCAGCGCCCACAGCAGCAGCCCCATTGCCGCGAGCAGGGCCCAGCGCGCGTACCAGTCCGCGGTCTCGGGATGGATGCGGCCGCTCGGGATGGGGCGGTCGGGGTGGCTCACCGCGTCCGCCGCGAAGTCGGCGATGTCGTTGCGGATGAATCCGTAGGCGCCGAGCGCGGCGCCGCACAGGGCGGCGAGCGCGAGCGGCGCGGGCAGCGCGATGCGCGCCAGCGCGATCCAGCCGCCGGCGAGTACGCCGGCTGCGGCAAGCACGAGGTTCGGCAGCCGCACGAGGCGGGCGAGTTCAGTCACCGAGCACGCCCCGGTACAGCGTCTCGTAGTGCGGGACGATCCGCTCAGTCGAAAAGTCGCGCGCCCGCGCGGCGGCGCTCGCGCCGAGCCGGCCGTGCAGCGCGCCGTCCCGCAGGATCGCGAGCGCCCGCTCGGTCATTTCGTCGACCGCCCCCGCCGGTGCGAGGTAGCCCGTCTCCCCGTTCACGACGACCTCGGGGAGGCCCCCCACGGCGCTCGCGATCACGGGCACGCCGCACGCCATGGCCTCGAGGGCGGCCAAGCCGAACGATTCGGTCTCCGAGGGGAGCAAGAACAGGTCGCTCCCCCGCAGCAGGTCGGCCACCTGATCCACCTTGCCAAGGAACCGGACATCGTCGCCGAGGCGCAGGCGGTCCGTCTCCTGCTCCGCCGCGTCGCGGTCCGGCCCATCCCCGATGAGCACGAGCGTGGCGGGGAGGGCCTTCCGCACGCCGGCGAAGATGCGCACCACGTCGCGCACGCGCTTGACGGGGCGGAAGTTCGAGACGTGAGTCAGGATCTTGTGGTCTGGAGGGGCCAGGGCGCGTCGGCAGGAGCCATCCCGGGCCGGATAGTACTCCGCGGTCGACACAAAGTTCGGGATCATCTGGACGTCGCAGTCGACGCAGCCGAAGGCGCGGTAGGTCTCGTCGCGCAAGTACTGCGACACGGCGGTCACGCGATCGGATTGCTCGATCGAGAACTTCGTGATGGTGAAGTACGAGGGATCCTGTCCCACGAGCGTGATGTCGGTGCCGTGCAGCGTGGTGACGACCTTGAGGTCGCGCTCCGTCTTGAGCATCTGCTTGGCGAGCCAGGCGGTCGCGGCATGCGGGATGGCGTAGTGCACGTGCATCAGCTCGAGCTCCTCGCGCAGCGCGACCTCGTGCTGCTTGACGGCCAGCGCGAGCGCGTAGGGCGAGTGCTCGAACAGCGGGTAATCGGCGGTCACGACCTCGTGGAAGGTCACGCGCTCGGCGAAGCCGCCCCGCAGGCGGAACGGGCTCGCGTACGAGATGAAATGGACCTCGTGTCCGCGCCGCGCGAGCTCGAGCCCCAGCTCGGTGGCGACGGCTCCCGAGCCGCCGTAGGTGGGATAACAAGTAATCCCAATGCGCATGAGACCTCAGACGTCAGACATCAGACATCAGACATCAGACGTCAGCACGAATGGTGCACCAGCGCCTATGGATCATTGCGGCAAGCTCCTCGGGCCGGGCTGTCGCATCGAGAGTCCAAACGTCGTCCGACTGATATCTGACGTCTGACGTCTGACGTCGCAGTTGATTTCGGAACCACGTCTCCTGCCGTTTTGCGTACCGCCGCGTCGCCGCGACGATGGCGTCCCGCAGCCGCGCTTCTGGCAGCCGCCCCTCGAGCGTCGCCACGACCTCACGATAGCCCACGCCGTCCAGTCCCGGCGCCCGCGCGGCAACACCGCGGGCGAGCAGCGCCCGCACCTCGGCGACCAGGCCCGCGGCGAGCATCTGGTCCACCCGCTCCCCGATGCGCCGGTGCAGCGCGTCGCGCGGCAGCGTCAGATGAATGTACCACGGCCGCATGATCCCGGTCTCGCGCGCCTCGCGCTGCCACCAGCTCAAAGCCCGACCGGTGAGCAGCGCCACCTCGATTGCGCGTGCCGCCCGCTGGCGCCCGCCGCCCGCGAACCGCCTGTCCAGCCGCGCCGCCCAATGGGCCAGCCGCGTGACGGGCAACCGCTCCCCCCAGGTCCGCAGTCGCTCGCGCCGCACCGGGTCGAGCGGCGGCTCGCGGAATAGCCCCTCTGCCAACGCGCGCACGTAGAACCCGGTTCCGCCGACGACGACCGGCTCGCGCCCGTCGGCCCGGACGCTCGCGAGCCAACCGGCGGCATCCCGAGCGAAGCGGCCCGCGCTGTAGCGCTCCCCCGGCTCGATCAGATCGAGGCCCAAGTGGGGCACGCGCACCTGCAGCTCGCGCGGCGGCTTCGCCGTGCCGATGTCGAGCCCGCGGTACACCTGCCGCGCATCGGCCGAGATGACGGTGATGAGCGTGCGGGCACCGAGCCCTACGGCGACGGCGGTCTTGCCGACGCCGGTGGGGCCGACGAGGACTGGGACGAGAGGGAGGTCAGGTGCGACCAAACCGTCTCGCTAACTCCTCTTTGGGCAGCTGCACGATGGTCGGCCGCCCGTGCACGTCGTGGGCCGGCAGGGTGGCGCCGAGGACACGCACCACGAGCTCCCGCATCTCATCCTGCTCGAGCCGCTGGCCGGCCTTGATCGCGGCGCGGCAGGCGAAGGTGGCGGCGAAGCGCTCCAGCCGGTTCGCCAGGCCGCCGAAGCGGCCGCCCGCGAGATCGGCCACGAGCTCCTGCAGGCAGCGCGTCGCGTCGAACCGTGGATGCGGGTTGGGCGCCGTGTGAACGACCACCGAGCGGCCCGAGAACGGCTCGATCTCATACCCGACGCGCCGCAGCAGCTCCCCGTGGGCGTCCACGGCCTCGAGCTCCGCCGCCGAGAAGTCGAGCGTCAGTGGCAGCAGCAGGCGCTGCGCGGGGGCGCCGTCGCCCGAGAGCTGGCGCATCACGGTCTCGTATAGCACGCGCTCGTGCGCCGAGTGCTGATCCACGATGGCGACGGCGGTGTCCGTCTGGAAGAGGATGTACGTGTCGAACACCTGAAGGAGCGGAGGGGTCAGGTGTCGGGTTTCGGGTGTCAGGGACTCCCCGGGGAAGAGTTCCGGGGCTGCGGCGCCGGGCATCAAGGCACCGAGACCGGCCCAGGGCCCCCCGACACCTGACACCTCACCTCCGACACCGAGCGGGGAGGCCGCGGCGAGGGGCCCGAGGGCCCCGCGCACCGCCTCCTCGACCACCCGTTCCACGAAGAACTTGTCGCGGAAGCGCACCTCGAGCTTCGTCGGATGGACGTTGATGTCCACCGCGTCTCCCGGGAGCTCGAGGAACAGGATGAGCGTCGGGCGGTCGCCGGGCGCGATGGTCGAGCGGTACCCCGACTCCCCCGCGCGCAGGATGAAAGGATCGCGGATGGGGCGTCCCCGCACCAACACGTAGCCTTTGCGTCCCGCGGGCTTCGCCTGCGCGGGCCGCTGCGCGAAGCCCCGCACCTCTAGTGGGCCCTCGCGGTGGCCGATGGGGAGCAGCGTGTCGGCGAGCTCCCGCCCCCACAGCTCGTGCACGCGGTCGATGGGTCGCGCCGCCGGCCCCACGTCGAGCAGCGCACGCTCGTCGCTTGCGAGCGCGAAGGCCACGTCGGGCCGCGCGAGCGCGAGCGCAGTCAGGGCCTCCACCACGGCGCGGGTCTCAGTCTGCTGCGCGCGCAGGAATTTCCGCCGGGCGGGCGTGTTGAAGAACAGCGCGCGCACCGTCACCGTGGTGCCGCGCTGGCGCACCGCGTCCTCCACGGCCATGCCCTTGCCGCCCACCAGCCGAACCCGGCTGCCGCTCCGGCCGTCGGGCGAGGTCTCGAGCTCGAAGCGCGACACGGACGCGATGGCGGGGAGCGCCTCGCCGCGGAAGCCGAATGTGCCGACCCCGATCAGGTCGGCCGCGCCGCGGATCTTGCTCGTCGCATGGCGCGCCAGCGCGAGCTCGGCGTCCTCGCGGCTCATCCCCTCGCCGTCGTCGCTCACCCGGATCAGCGTCTTGCCGCCGTTCTCGATGGCGACGCGTACGGTGCGCGCACCCGCGTCGAGCGCGTTCTCGACGAGCTCCTTCACCACGGACGCCGGGCGCTCCACCACCTCGCCGGCGGCGATCTGGTCGGCCACCTGCGCCGGGAGCACGGCGATCTTCGGCGTCACAGGGGCTCTTGCGGCAGCCGCACCGCCTCGCGCTCGAGCAGCCAGCCATGGATGCCGTCGGGCCGCCGCACCTCGAGCCAGCGCCCGTCGCGCCGCTCGACGAGCAGCGCGGCGCCCGCCTCAAGGGTGGCGACGGCGCTGGCGCCGCCGTACGGGGCCACCCGCACTGGCGTCGCCGGGTTCGTCACGACGGCGAGTGCCTGCTGGCGCCGCAGGGTCTCGCGCGCGGCCTGCGTTCCCGCCACGGCCATGCACACCGCCAGCCCGAGGAGCAACGCGCGTGGGCGGCGTTGCCGGGCCAGCACCGCCCACAAGCCGACCCAGCACGCCGCGGCCACGAGGCCCCATTCCCCGGGGGCGCCGATGCCGACCGTGAGCAGGCGCTCGCTGGTGGCGTCCGGTGCGGGCAGGAGCTCGCGGGCGCGCTGGATCATGCGGTCGCGCGGGGCGAGCCGCGCCGCGACGGCCCACGCCGCCGCCGCCTTGCCATCCGCGCCGGCCCGGTACAGCGTGGCGCCCACGTTGTACCAGTGCGCGGCGATGCGCGGGTCGGCCGCGGCCCGGGCGGCGAAGGAGTCCGCCGCCGCCCGCAGCGCGCCCGCGGCGTACAGCGCCTCCGCGCTCGGCCCCTGGGCGAGGCCGCCGCGTGGCGCGAGCAGCACCGCGAGGCACAGCGTCGAGAACAGCCGGACCCGCCGCCCGCCGTGCGGGTCCGCTTCCAGCACCCGCAGCACCTGCTCGAGCTCGGCGGCCAGCTCCGCCGCGTCGCCCAGGCCGTGCGGCCCGTAGCGCGCCGCCCGCAGCCGATCGCGCAGCCGCATGATATGGTCCGCGACGGCGCTCTCGATGCCCGCCGCGCGCAGCGCGCGAGCCAGTCCGTCTCCGTCTCGGGCGACCGGATCGGAAACGTGACTCGCGAGCACGACGTGGAATTCCCGCTCCAGCCGTCCCAGCCGCGTGACCTGCGGCGCGACCGAGGGCGCGGGCTCCACCTCGCCGCGCGGCCGCGACCGGCGGCGCCACGCCAGCGCGATGAGCGGCGGCGCGCACAGGAGCGCACCCCAACCCCAGGGGAAGAGATCGCGCGCCACCGCGCTCGCCCACGCCTCACCGCCGACGGGCGCGAGCGGCGGCAGGGCACGGGCGGCACGCGGCTCGGCACCCGGCGCAACGACGAGCGTCCGCGGTGCCGCGCCCGCCACGGCGTAGCCACCCCGCCCAAGGTCGTAGTACAGGTAGCGCAGCTCGGGCAGCACGAACGTGCCCGCGGAGTCCGGCACGACGAGGTAGCGGAACACCTTGCTCCCGGAAATCCTCCCGCCTTGCCAGTCGATCCGCGCGTCGGGCTCGGCCGGGTAGGGGCGGAAGCCCGGCGGCCAGCGCAG
Source organism: Gemmatimonadota bacterium (assembly GCA_003221995.1). Lineage (GTDB taxonomy): Bacteria > Gemmatimonadota > Gemmatimonadetes > Gemmatimonadales > GWC2-71-9 > AG29. Next base: position 19,507 of record QHUR01000043.1, read on the forward strand.
CGACGGCTCCGGCCACAGCGCCACGTTGCCGACGCCCGCGACCGTGGTCGTCACCTCGAGTGGCTCTCCGACGCGCGCGTCGGCCGGTTGCACGTCCACAGCGAGGACGAGCCCCCGTCCCGTCACCCGCCGGTCGTCGGCCGGGCGCCCCTCGGCCGGCAGGGGCAGCACGACGATCGTCACCGAGTCGCTCTGCAACGCGTAGCGCTCCTCCCGACTGAAGAAGGAAAAAGTCGTCGGCACGGCGAACTCCACCGACGCGGGCGGGATCACGACACGGCCCGCGGCGAGCGGGAAGACCACCTGATGGGCAACGTAGAGGTCCAGCCAGGAGCCGCGCACGAGCCGCGAGGCCGCGACGTCGCTCGAGCGCGCTGCCGGATACGCCCACACCCGTTGCGGGGTTTCGAGCGTGACCTGGGGCGGGCGGTGCAGCCGGTTCCGGAGCTCGCGGGGGAACCAGGCCGCCGCCACGACGTCGAGCTGCTGACCCGCAAGCACCGTGTCCGTCGGCACGACGAGCGTGAGCGCGACTCGGTCGGTGCGCTCGGGGGGCGGCGCCGCGTCGACCAGGGCGTGCGCCAGGGGTGTGAGCGCGGGCGGCCCCCCCGCAGCCCCACTGTCGACCGTCACCACGATCGGGTCGGTCGCGACGCGGACCCGGCCCTGCCGCGCGTGCACGGAGCCGATCACGAGCGTTCCGACTTTAGTCGCGCGCAGTTGCAGCTCCCGCACGGTCGTGCGGACCGGCGCGCCCGCGCCCCCGACGCTGACGTCGGTGAGCTCGTGGGTGCTCAGGACCAGGAAGCCGGTAAGGGGCGGCAGCTCCAGGCTGACCGGTTCCGCCGTGCGGGCGCGCGCCCGCACGGTGAGCCCGATCTCGTCGCCGAGCACGATCCGACCGCGGTCCACGCGCGCCGTGACGTCGAGCGGCGGGGTGCCCACCTGCAGCGCGAGCAGCACCACCAGGGACGCCGTCACCAGTCCTTCACGCCCGGTTCCTCGGCCCGCCGCACGCGGCCCGTGCGACTCCTGCGGGTGGTGAGCTCCTCCTGGCCGATCGAACGCAGGATCTGATCGGCCTGGGCCTGGGTCAAGCCACCACCACCGCCGCCCTGCTGCCCTTCCCCGGCGGACCCTCCCCCACCTCCTGCCTCGACTTCGCTCGGCGGTGCCCCACCACCGCCGCCGCCCGCCGGCGGCACATTCCTGCTCGCCCCGCCCCCACCGCGACGGCGCACCGCGAGCTCCAGGTTCCATTTCGCCGCCAGCTGACGCGGATGGAGCAGCAAGGCCTCCCGGTAAGCGCGCTCCGCGTCCCCGAGGTGCGCGTCCCGGTTGCTGCTGTCCGCCGCGGACTCGCGCAGGGCGACGAGGCCGAGATTGTAGAGCGCGCGGAACCGGATCCCCGGATCGAGCGAAGCGGCGGCGTGGCCCAGGTTCGCCCGCGCGCTCTCGAAATCGTTCGCCGCGAGCGCCGCCGTGCCGGCGTTGTACCACGCCGTGTCATCCCGCTGCCGCGCCGCGAGCTCGGCGCGGTACGCGGCGTGGGCCCCCACGACGTCGCCCCGGTCCCAGGCCCGCTCCGCCGCCGTACGGGGGCGGCGGGCCTCCTGCGCCGGGGCGGCGAGCGGCACTCCGACGAACAGGGCGAGTCCGATGAGCGACGCGGTCCGCCGGTTCATGGCCTGCCCGAACAGCAGCGCCACGCCGAGGACGAGCGGGATCCAGGAGCGCGGTCGCCCGCGCTGCGTGTGCGTCTCACTCGCCCGCGCCCGCTTGTAGGACGCGACCAGATCGCGCACCGCGCCCGCCTGGTCGGGGAGCTCGGCGCCGACGATCGTGCCCTGAGACGCGTCGGCGACCGCGCCCAGCACGTCGTCCCGCCGCCAGGTTTCGATCACGTTCCCGGCCTCGTCCTTCTGGTGACCCAGCAACGTGCCGTGCTCGTCGCGCAGCGGAATGCGCGCCGGCGCCCGTCCCCCCTCCGCCACCAGGATCAGGTGGATCCCGAGGGCGTTGAGGCGCTGCGCCTGGCGGATACTGCGGGCCACGGAGTCGTGCGCCTCCCCGTCGGTGAAAACGACCAGCACGCGGTCGGCGAGCTCCGAGCTCGCCCGCAGCAGCTCGCCGCCCTGCGCCAGAGGCTCCGCCAGGGCGGTCCCGCCCTCGGAGGCGACGTCCGGGTCGAGCGCGTCGAGATACAGCCCCAGGGCCGATCCGTCGACCGAGAGCGGCGACAGGATGTAGCTCGAGCCCGCGAACGCCACGAGTCCGAGGCGGTCGCCGTCGAGGTCCTGCACCAGGCGGCGCGCCTCCCGCAGCGCGCGCGCCAGCCGGCTGGGGCGCACGTCCTCGGCGAGCATCGAGCGCGAGATGTCCACCGCGAGCACCAGCGACAGACCGCGCGTCTCGGCCACGATCTTCTCCTCGCCCCAGCGCGGGCCCGCGAGGGCTGCGACGCCCAGGAACACCGCCAGCGAGAGCGCGGTCGGACCGAAACGGCCCGCGCCGAGCGCCGTCCGCGTCGCCTCCGCCGACCACTGGGCGGCGCGCCGCACCCGCACCCGCCGCGCCCACGCCGCCCCGAACCATGCGGCACCGGCCACGAGCGGCGCGAGGGCGAGCACGAACGGGGCGTCGAAGCTCATCAGGGCACCCGCACGGCGAACGTTCCCGAGAGCACGATCTCGAGCGCCAGCCCGATCAGCCCGAGCGCGAGCGGCCAGCGATAAGCTTCCTCGAAGCGGCGGTACACCACCTGCTCCACCGTCGATTTCTCGAGGCGGTTGATCTCCGCAAAGATGTGGCGCAGCGACTCGCTGTCCGTCGCGCGGAAGTAGCGACCGCCCGTGCCCCGCGCCACGTCCGTCAACAGCGCCTCGTCGATCTCGACCGGCATGCTCTGGTAGCGCAGGGCGCCCCCGGGCCCCTGCCCCGTCGGCACCGGCGCTTCGCCCTGCGTGCCGACGCCGATCGCGTAGATCCTGATCCCGAACGCCCCGGCCGCCTGGCCCGCGGTTCGCGGATCCACCGTGCCGCGGTTGTTCACGCCGTCGGTGAGCAGCACGATCACCTTGCTCTTCCCCGGCGCGCGCCGCAGCCGGTTCGCGGCGGTCGCGATCGCCGTGCCGATCGCGGTGCCATCTTCCAGCATCCCGATGCGGAGACCCTGCAGGGCCGCTTCCAGCACGGCGTAGTCCGTGGTGAGCGGCACCTGGGTGAGCGCCTGCGCCGCGAACGCGACCAGGCCGATGCGGTCGGACCGGCGCGCCCGCACGAAGTCGATCGCCGTCGCCTTGGCCACGTCGATGCGGTTGGCGGGCGCGAAGTCCTCGGCGAGCATGCTACTCGACAGGTCTACGCACAGCACGATCGAGATGCCCTCGCTGCGCGCCTCGATCCTGGCGGAGCCGAGCCGCGGACCCGCCGCCGCCACGATCCAGGCACCGAGGCACACGTTGCGCAGCTGGAGCGGAAGCCGCGCGATCCAGAGCCGCTCAGCCGTGCCCGCCGCCGGCCGGACGTCGCTCATGCGCACGCCCCGCAGCCGCCCCAGACGCCGCGCGCGCAGCCACCACCAGGCCGGCAGGGCCAAGAGGAGCAGCAGCACGAGCGGCCGGGCGAAGCTCACGGGAGGAACTCCCGGGCCAGCGCGCGCGCCCGCACGGCCAACGCCGCCACGTCCGTGCCGTGCGCCGACGCGAACTCCACGCGGTCGAGCTGCTCTACTACGGCGCGCAGCTCGCGCAGCGGGGCGTCGGGGCGCGCCCGCTCCACGACCGCCAGGCACTCGGTCGTGCTGAGCGCGAGGTTCGCCCCGGGGACCGTGTGCGCGATGGCGACGCGCAGCTGAAGCACCGCCCGCGCCGCGACCGCCTTGGGCTCCCCGGCCGCGAGCCAGCGGGCGTCGGGCACCTCAGGTTCCACTGGAACGTGAGGCGGCAGCGGCGGCGGCCGTGGCCGACGTCGACGCCAGCGGACCCCGGCCGCGAGGAGGCCCGCAGACAAGACGGCGGCGAAGGCCGCCGCCAGCGGGGTGCGCCGCTCGGAGCGGATCGGGGCGATCGCCGCCTTCGGCTCCGGCTGCCGCACAGTGTCGGGGATGACGCTGCCGATCACGAAGGCGGCGGTGCCGCCGGGCAGCGAGTCGGCGCGTCCATCGGGGCCCAGGCGCCAGATGGGTGGCACGCTCACGGTGTGGGCCCCGGGCGCCCAGGCAGCGACCGGATAGCGCACGACCCAGCCGTCGGGGGAGGGACCGCGTCGCACCACGGGGTCGCCGAGCGGCTCCACCCGCTCGGCTGCTTCGAGCTTGCCTGCGCGCACGCGCCAGCCCGGCAACGCGACCACGGTACGCTCGAGCCACACCGTGTCGCCGACCGTGGCGCCATCGGGAGCGGCTACCCACCCCGCACCACCCTGCCCCGTTGCCAGTCGCCAAGACGCCAAGAGGCCAAGAAATGCAAACGCCGTGTGACGGCGATTCATCGCTTGAGGCGACGGGCGCGCTCGTGGAAGGCGCGGCGCAGCGGCCCGGCGTAGGGCACGTCGGTGCGCAGCGCGGCCCGGTCCACACCCGCCTGCACCAGCCGCCGGGTGCGTTCCTGCAGCTGCCGCACGGCCGCCGCGCGCACGCGGCCGCGCGCGGGGGTGTGGCTGGTATCGAGCAGGACGCGCTGCCCCGTCTCCGCGTCCTCGAAGTCCACCCAACCCACGTCCGGCAGCTCCAGCTCCCGCGGATCGTCCACCGTAATCGCCACGATCTCGTGCCGGGCGGCGAGCTGTGCCAGCGGCTCCTCCCAGCCGTCCGCGCGGAAGTCGGAGAGCACGACGACGATCGCCCGGTGGCGCAGCAGCTTCGCGGCGTAGCGCAGGGCCTCGGCGAGGTTGGTCCCCAGGCCCCGCGGGGTGAACGCGACGAGGTCGCGGATGACGCGCAACGCGTGCGGCCGTCCCTTCGCGGGTCGCACCACGAACTCCACCTTGTCGGCGAACATCAGCGCACCCACGCGGTCGTTGTGGCGCGCGGCCGCGAGCGCGAGCACGGCCGCGACCTCGACCGCGAGGCCCGCCTTGGTGTGGGGACGCCCGAACTGGCACGAGCCGGATTGGTCCACCAGCAGGAGCAGCGTGATCTCGCGCTCCTCGTGATAGGTCTTCACGAAGGGGTGGCCCATGCGCGCCGACACGTTCCAGTCGATCGCCCGGAAGTCGTCGCCCTCCTGGTAGGCGCGCACCTCGGCGAACTCGATGCCCTGTCCGCGGAACACCGACCGGTAGTCGCCTGTGAAGAGGGAGTTGACCAGGGTCCGCGTCCGCAGCTCGATCCCCTTGACCTGCCGCAACACCTCGGGGGTCACGAGCCGCCGGCGCGCGCGCAGCGGGGACGCCTCGGCGCGCCGACGATCCTCGCCTTCGTACGTCACGGCACGCCCACGGCCTCCAGGATCTTCCCGATCACGCGGTCCGAGTCCATGTCCTCGGCCTCCGCCTCGAAGGTGAGCAGCACGCGGTGCCGCAGCACGTCGAACGCCATGGCCTTCACGTCCTCGGGTACCACGTAGGCGCGGCCCCGCAGGAACGCGTGCGCCCGCGCCGCCTGCGCCAGGTAGATCGACGCCCGCGGGCTCGCCCCAAACGCGATCAGCGGCTTCAGCTCCGGCAGGCCGAGACTCTGGGGCTCGCGCGTGCCCCGCACCACGTCCACGATGTAATCCACCACCTTCTGATCCATGAACAGCTCGGCGATGCCGCTGCGCGCCGCCAGGATGTCGTCCGCCTCCGCCACGCGCTGCACCTCGATCGGCCGGCCCGACGCCATCCGCGCGACAATCTCCTTCTCGGCGTCGCGCGTCGGATAGCCGACGCGCACCTTGAGCATGAAACGGTCGAGCTGCGCCTCGGGCAGGGGATACGTCCCCTCCTGCTCGATCGGGTTCTGGGTCGCGAGCACGAGGAACGGCTCCCCCAGGTAGAACGTCTCGCCCCCGATGGTGACTTGCTTCTCCTGCATCGCCTCGAGCAACGCGGACTGCACCTTGGCGGGCGCGCGGTTGATCTCGTCGGCCAGCACCAGGTTCGCGAAGAGGGGACCCTTCCGCGGGTAGAACTCCTGCGACCGCTGATCGAACACCATGGTGCCGATCACGTCCGCGGGGAGCAGGTCTGGGGTGAACTGGATCCGAGAGAAGGCGATCCGCAGGCATTCGGCCACCGTGCGCACCGCCAGGGTCTTGGCCAGACCGGGGACGCCTTCGAGCAGGACGTGGCCGCCCGTGAGCAGGCCGATCAGCAGCCGCTCCACCATCACCTCCTGGCCCACCACGCGCTTCGCCACTTCCCCCGTGATGGCCTGGGAGAGGGCAGCGTCGCTCGTCTTCGCCGCCCGTGTGGTCATCGCAACGCCAACTCGGCCGCTTTCCGCACCGCCGGCTCCTTGTCTCGACTGTAGAGTTCCAACAGACCGCGCGCTTCAGGCAGGCCCAGGTGGGCGATAGCTTCGATCGCCGCCGCCCGCACCAGCGGGCTGCGCCGCTGTTGGGCAGCCCCCGGGTCGGCGAAGCGCGCCAGGATCTTGAGCGCCTCCCGCGCCCCGAGCCGCCCGATGGCGCGCAGGAGTTCTGCCTGTACCCCTTCGTCCTCCTCCTGCTCCAACCGTCTCACCAGGACCGTGGTCGAGGCGGCCTCGCCGCCCACCCCGATGGCCCGCGCCGCCGCCGCACGGACGAGCACGCTCTCGTCCTTCAGGGAGGGCATCGCCGGCCGCGAGATCTCCCGCCCCCCGGCTTCTGCCAGCCCCACCAACGCCGCCTCGCGCACGAACTCAGAACGATGCCGCAGCAGGGGCAACAGCAGCGCCACCGCCTGGTGGCCCCCGGTGAGCCCCATGAACTCGGCCGCCACCGCCGCGATCTCCGGGTTCCGGTCCGCCAGGCGGCCCTGCAGCGGCTCCATCGCCCGGTCGCCCGCCCGGCGCATGGCCGCCCGGTAGGGGGCCCGCAGGTCGACCGGCGTGGCGAGGAAGGCGTCGATCACGAGCGGAACCGACACGGCGGCGAGCGCCCCCACGGCGGCGACCAACGACTCGCGCTCGTCCGGGGGCACGCGCGGCTCCCCCAGCCGCGCCACCATACGCTGCACCATCGCCGGGTCGGTGAGCGCCGAGGCCACCCGGTCGATCGCCTCGAGCAGCGCGGGCTCCTGGGTCATCGCGAGCAGCCGGTCGAGTCCCGCGATCGCTTCCGCCACGCTCACCACGTCGCGCTGCGCCACGAGCGTGGGGGCAAGCTCGATCAGCTTGTCCACGGCCGCCCGCTGCTGCTCCGGCGACACACCGGGCGACAGCGCCGCGACCGCGCGTTTCGTCTCCACGTCCGCCGGGAGCTCATCCAACTTCGGGGCCACCGGCGTTCGGCGCTCGGCGTTCGGTTCGACGGGCCCAGCCCCCACACTGCCCCGGTCCGGGGCGGACCGCTCGGACCTGCGCCCCCCCACGGTCAGCGTAAACGACCCGAGGCGCGGGTCGTCCGGGGGGAGCATGCCGAGTGCGACGCCGAACAGTGCCAGCACGTGGTCGCCGCTGAGCCCGGGGTCCACGCGCACGCCGCGAACGCCCCGTCCGTACAACAGGCCGGCGAGCTCGGCCACGTGCGCGTCGCCGGCCAGGAGGTGCCCACCCTCCCACTGCAGTCCCGTGGCGCCGACCTTCCACTCCTGCGCCCCGAGCTCGGCGAGCGCCGGCAACGCGGCCGTGACCTGACGCATCGACTCCACCACCGCCGGATGCGTCGGCGGATACAGCCGGGCGAGCCGGAAGGTGGTGGCGATGGCCCCGAGCGCGCGTTCGAGTCCGGCAGTATCCATGGCGCGGGCGTTACCGCTTGATCCGCTCCCCGCGGTCCTCGTAGTGGAACACCCAGGTAGCGAAGCGGGAGGGCGCGATCGCCTCGTCCGGGCCGATGCCCGTCCAGTCGTAATCGCTGCCCGAGTCCGTGGCGAGGAGGCGGCGCCGCTCCGCCTGCAGCATCATCTCCTTCGCCCGCTTGATCCAGATCCCGAACTGCTCGGGCCGCAGGTCCACCCAGCCGCGCGGCGCCGCGCTCAGCGGATCGGGCGGCTCGCCCGGCACGACCACCAGGCTGCCGCGGTACAGGCGCTCGCCGTCCGGCGCCAGGATGGGGATGCCCACGGACAATATATGACTCCGCAGCGCGCCATCCTGCTGCACCAGCGCGTGGGCCTCCGCCGCGAGCCCCTTGGCCTGCGCCTCCGCCAGCGCCCGTACTGTGGGGCGCAGCCGCGAGCACAGGAACGCCTCGAACAAAAGCTTGGTGAGGCGCGGCGGGCCGAGCATCTCGTAGGCCACCGCGCGCGTCTTGCTGTGCTCCTCGAGCGCCCGCAGCCGCTCGATGGCGTGGCTCCGCAGGATACCGGCGCGGTATGTGGGGCCCGCCGTCGCGGCGTCGAGCGCCGCGACGATGTCACGACCGGTGGGCCTCCCCTCGATCTCCATCACCGCGTAGTCGGCCACCTCCTCCGGCGTGATGAACTCCATCTGGCCGAGCGCGGTCACGGTCTCGAACTCGTCCCGCGCGAAGAGGCCATTCTCGCCCACATCGATGAAAACGCCCTCGAGCGGCCTGCCGAGCTCGCGCCAGGGGCGGGCGTCCGGGCCGAAGGCCCGCGCGAGGGAAACGGGCTCGGGACAGTCCACGAGCGGAATCGGCTTGCCCTTCCGGCGCACGGGCCCGAAGCGGATCTCGCGCCAGGCGATGGTCGCCGTGGGCTTGATCTCGATCGTAGCGGGGGCACCCGGCGTGCGTCCGAGCAGGAACAGCAGCAGCGAGTGCGCCCCTGCCACCGCGGACTTCATGAGCAGGGGGCGGCTCGGGCGCTGCTCCGAGTGCGTGTAGGGGATGTTGAACCCCATCCCCCCGGTGCCACTCGTGCCGATCTTCACGTAGACCTTGGTCTCGGCCCGCCGCAGGCCCTCGGCCAGGATCTGCATGTGCCGGATGAGCCGCGGCAATTCGATCGCGAGCGTGAGCTGCTCGACCGCGGCTCGGTCGGCCGTCTCCTGCGCCGCCCGCTCGAGCAGCTCGCGTGCCGCTTGCACCACGTCCTGATACGCGAACGCCGTGGCGGTATTGATGCTGTCCACCACGGCGTCGGGCCGGTACTTCATCAGGAGCTGGGCCAGGAAGCTGCGGCCCAGCGCGTCTTCCGTCAGCTCGCTCAGCAGGTCGTGCAGCAGCACGGCACGATGCTCGGCGCTCGCCACCACGGTGCCGCGCCCCAGTTTCGCGAGGGCGGCAGGGAGGAACACGTCGCCCCACTCCACGGCGATGGCCGCGCGGCCGCGGTGGGGCTCGAGCGACGCGGCCGCGGCCTGCACCTCCTCCTCGAACAGCGCCACGAGCACGACGCGCCGGGGGGATGCCGCCAGCACCCGCCGGGCCACCGCCTGCCCGACGAGCCCGCTGCCCCCGAGGATCATCACCGTGCGATCACGCAGTTCCATTGAGTCGCTCGATGGCCGCTACCTCGCGCGGCGTCAGGCGCCGGTGCGACCCCTCGCCGAGCCGGCCCAGCCGCACCGGACCGTACGCGACGCGGTGCAGCCACTCGACTTTCAGGCCCAGCGCCTCCGCCAGGCGGCGCACGATGCGCTGCCGGCCCTCGGCCAGCGTCAGCTCCAGTTCCACGCCGCGCGCGACCGCGCGCACGCGCCACCGGACGATGCGCACCGGCCGGCCGTCGATCACCACCGCGCCGCCGAGCGCCCGCTCGACCGCAGGCGCCGACAGGCCGTGCGCGCGCAGCCAATACGTGCGGGGCACGGCGAACCGCGGATGCATCAGCCGGTGCGCCGCCGCCCCGTCGGTCGTGAGCAGCAGCAGACCGGACGTCATCACGTCCAACCGTCCAACGTACGTGAGGCCGGGCACCTTCGGGAGGAGGTCGAAAACCGTGCGCCGGCCCTCCGGGTCGGCGCGGGTGACGACGAAGCCGATCGGCTTGTTGAGGGCGAGCCACGTCAGCGGCGCGATGCGGACCGCCCGCCCGTCCAGGGTGATGCGCTGGCGCACCGGATCGACGCTCGAGCCCAGCTCGGCCACGGCGCCGTCGACGCGCACGCGGCCGGCGCGGATCAGGTCCTCCGCCTTGCGCCGCGACGTGACGCCTGCGCGCGCCAGGGCGCGCTGCAGGCGCATTGCCGTCATTCGGGCTCGGCGGGCGCGGGAGGACGGAGCGCGACCGACAGCTCTTCGAGCCGCGGCAGCTCGTCCAGCTCCCGCAGTCCCAGGACCTCCAGGAATTGCGGCGTGGTGCCGTACAACAGCGGGCGGCCCAGTCCCTCGCCGCGCGTCACGACCTCCACGAGACCGCGCTCGACCAGCTTGTCGATCACGGCGCCCGAATCGACGCCCCGGATCTCGTCCACCTCGAGCCGGCCCACCGGCTGGCGGTAGGCGATGATGGCGAGCGTCTCGAGCGCCGCCGGGGAGAGGCGGCGCGGGCGCAACGTGAACTGCGCGCGGTCGATCGCTTCGGCGTACTCGCGCCGCGACAGGAACTGCCAGCCCTGCGCGATCTCGACCAGTTCCACGCCGTGGCCTCCCGTCGCGTACGTCTCCCGCACCTCGCTCAGCGCCGCCCGGACCGTGCCCTCACCCGCCTGCGGGTCGAGCGAGCACAGCTCGTCCACGGTGAGCGGGCGTGACGCGGCGAACAGGGCCGCCTCAAGCAGCTTCGCGAGCGGGCTCACGGCGGATCACGATGGGGCCGAACGCCCCGTCCTGGTGGACCTTGAGCGCGCCGCGCTTGGCGAGCTCGAGCAGCGCGATGAAGGCGGAGAGCACGTCCACGACCGTCGCGCGGGCTCCCACGACATCCCGCCACGCGAGCTGCTCGCGCCCGGCCAGCAGCGCCTCGATCTTCGCAGTCGCGCCTTCCACGTCGAGCGGGCGCGGCACCACGCGGTGCAGCATCGGCTCCGGGATCAGGGCGATCACGCGCTCGGCCGCGGCGAGCAGCTCGTTCAGCTCGATCACGAGCGGCGCGGGCGGTGCCGCCGCCGGCTCGGGGGCGAAGCCGCGCCCGAACTGTTCGGCACGGCGCGCCGCCGCTTGCTGCATCCAGTCGACCAGCTCCCGAATCTGCTGGTATTCGAGCAGGCGCCGCACCAGTTCCGCCCGCGGATCCTCCCACTCGTCGTCCCCCGCGCGACGCGGCAGCAACAGCTGCGCCTTGATGCGCAAGAGCCGCGCCGCCATCTCGAGATAATCCGCCGCCTGATTCAGCCCCAGCTCGTCGATCACGGCGAGGAACTGGTCGGCGATCTTCGCGATCGGGAGGTCGGTGATGTCGACCTCATCCTCGCGGATGAGGTGCAGCAGCAGGTCGAGCGGCCCGGAGAACTGGTCCAGCTCGACCACGAAGCCGGCCCGTTCGGGCGCCACGGGGGGGGGCACCGTCGTCACATCGCCCCCGGGATGGCGAATCCGCCCACGACCGCGATCCCGAGATCCAGCAGGCGGTGCGCCGGCCACAGAAACACGGCGATCACGCCGGGAGCGAGCCAGGAAACGACGAGGATGGGCAGGAACCCGAACAGGTACAGCTGCCGATACTTGAGCCCCGCGCCCGGGGGAAGCAGGTGGTAGAAAACGTGACTGCCGTCGAGCGGCGGGATGGGGATGAGGTTGAAGAAGGCGAGCACGAGATTGAGCCACATCCCGTAGAACGTCATCCGTTGCAGGATGCCGAGCGACACCGCGAGCCCGGGGAGCGCGTGCGCCAGCATCCCGACCAGCGCGAACAGGCCAACGCACGCGACGAACAGCGCCAGGTTGACCGCGATCCCCGCCAGCGACACGATCACGTCGCCGCGCACGAAGTTGCGGTAGTTGCGGGGGTTCACCGGCACCGGCTTCGCCCCGCCGAACGTGTAGGTGCCGTTGGAGGCGAACCACAGCATCAGCGGCAGCAGCACGGTCATGAAGGGATCGATGTGCTTGACGGGATTCAAGGTGAGCCGCCCGAGCATGTAGGCCGTGTTATCGCCCTGGCGGTAGGCGGCCTCGGCGTGCGCGTATTCGTGGGCCACCATCGAGAACAGCAACACAGGGGCCCACACGAGGATGTTGAACGAGATGGCGGGGCTCGGGGGTCGGGACCGGCCCCAAGATAACGCAGGCGCCGGGCCGCGGTCAACAGCGTAGCGCCTTGACCGGCCTCAACTTACCCTCTATCTTCTGCGCCGAACCAGGAGGCCGAGAGTGCCGCGCATCAAGTCCGCCAAGAAAGCCATGCGCCAAGCGCGTGCCCGCTTCACGCACAACCGGGCGCAGCGCTCGGCCCTGCGCACCGCGCTGAAGCACGTGCGGCAGGCCGCATCAGCCGCTGCCGCCACGCAGGCCTATGCCGTCGCGGTTCGGCTGCTCGACCGCGCCGCGCGCAAGGGGCTGATCCACCGCAACAACGCGGCGCGGCACAAGAGTCGGTTGGCGAAGTTCGTTAAGGCAAAGGCGTCGACCTAAGACGGACGTTTCTCCTCGACGCCTCTTTGGTTTTACATTGCCGCCAGTTCGGCGCCGCAATTCTCGCAGTACCACTCCGTGGGCAGATTCATCGTCCCGCAGTCCTTGCACTTCAGCGTCTTCGCCGCCTCCTCGTCCCCGTCCCCCTCGCCGGCTTGCGGCAAGATGGGCGCGGGAGCGGGGGTGGCGGCGCGCACGGAGCTCGGGGCGCGGGGCGTCTCGGTGGGCATAACCGGCTGAAACTGCGCGCCGCTCGCGCGCGTGGGCGATGGCCCCGCTCCCTTGTCGTCCTCGGTCACGGACTTGATGAAGGCCATCTCGTCCTGCGGGGTCTTGCGCTGGGGCGGGGCAGCGCCCTTGGGAGGGGGGGGCTGCTTGTCGCGGACCAGCGCGTCGAGCTCCTGCAGCTTCCCGATGTCCGCGTCGATCGCCTGCAGCTCTTCACGCACCGCCACCAGCTCGGCCAGGATATCCTTGTGGACCTGGCTCCACTGCGCCTCGTCGTATTCGCCGACCGCGTGTCGCAGCTCGGTCTCGGTCAGCTTTTCGGCGACGCTCGCTTCCTTGCGCTGCAGCTCGGCGCGATGGTGCTGCTTCTGCTCGATCGCCTGGCGCGCGCTCGCGGCGTGCACCTTCAGCTCCTCGATGACCGCCTCGAGGCGCGCCTCGTAGTCGGCGCGCACCCGCCCTCGCACCTGGTCGGGGGTCGCACCCGCTGCCGCGCTGAGGCGGGCGAGCCAGGCTTCGTACTGGCGGCGCTCCTCGAGCAGGCGCTGGATCTGGGCGGTGCTCTTCGAGGATCCCTTAGGCATCTGCGTCCTGGAACATACGTGGTGGATTAGAAATGTAAGGCATACCGGTCTAAGTTCAATGCTGATGGCAAGTTGTGCCGCCGCGCGGTCACCCCTCGGCCGCGGCTCGGGCGTCGTGCACGATCTTCCCAGCCACGAGCGTCAGCGCCGCGCGTCCCGTGAGCGATCGCCCGGCGAACGGCGTGTTGCGGCTCTTCGAGTGGAAGCGGGCGGCGTCGACGGACCAGCCCGCGGTGACGTCGAGCGCCACGACGTCGGCGGGAGCGCCCGGCCGGAGCGTGCCGCCGGCCAGCCCGAACACCTGCGCCGGCACCGTGCTCATGCGGAGGATCAGCTGGGGCAGCGTCAGCGCCCCGCCCTGCACCAGCTCCGTGTACGCCACACCGAACGCGGTCTCGAGTCCCACGATCCCGAAGGGGGCGTCGTCGAACGCCGCTTCCTTCTCGTCGTAGGCGTGCGGGGCGTGGTCCGAGGCGACGCAATCGATCACGCCGTCCTGCAGGGCCTGGCGGAGCGCCGCGACGTCCGCCGCCTCGCGCAGCGGCGGGTTCATCTTCGCGTGCGTGTCGTACCGTTCGCACGCCGTCTCGGTGAGGCTGAGGTGGTGCGGCGTGACCTCCGCCGTCACGCGCAGGCCGCGCTCCTTGGCGCGGCGCATCAGCTCGACCGACCCCCGGGTGGACAGATGGCAGAGATGCACGCGCCCGCCGGTGAGCTCGGCGAGCAGGATGTCGCGCGCGACCATGATCTCCTCCGCCGCGGCGGGGATTCCCTTCAGGCCAAGCCTCGTCGCGACCAGGCCCTCGTGCATCACGCCCCCCGCAGAGAGCGATGGCTCCTCGCAGTGGTCGGCGACCGGGATGTCGAAGGTGCGGGCGTACTCGAGCGCGGTGCGCATCAGGTGGCTCGAGACGACGGGCTTGCCGTCGTCCGAGACGGCGACCGCCCCCGCCCCCACCATCTCCCCGAACTCCGCGAGCTGTTGCCCGCGCTGGCCCACCGAGATCGCGCCGATCGGGTAGACGCGGGCGAAGCCGGCGCGCAGCGATTGCCGCACGATGAAGCCGACGGCGGCCTGGTTGTCGGTGACGGGGTCGGTGTTGGGCATGGCGCACACGGCCGTGAACCCGCCCGCCGCGGCCGCGCGCGCGCCCGTCGCGATGGTCTCTTCGTCCTCGTTGCCCGGCTCCCGCAGGTGCACGTGGACATCCACGAGTCCCGGCGCGACGACGGTGCCGCGCACGTCGCGCACCGTCGCTCCGGCGGGTGCGCCGAGCCCCGGGCCCACGGCGGCGATGCGGCCGTCCTGGATCAACACGTCCGCGGTCTCGTCCAGGTCGCGGCTCGGGTCCACCACGCGGCCGCCCTGGAGCAGCAGTGGTGCCGCCATCAGTCGGTCCCTCCCGCTGCCGGCCCCTTCGCCGCGTCCGCGAGCTCGGGTTTGCCTCCGGCGAGCAGATACAGCACGGCCATCCGCACGGCCACGCCGTTCGTCACCTGGTCCAGGATCACGCTGTGCGGCCCGTCGGCCACGCGGGAGTCGATCTCCACGCCGCGGTTCATCGGCCCGGGGTGCATGACCGTGAGCGCGCGTGGCGCCTTGGCGAGCCGTTCGACGGTCACGCCGAACACGCGGTAATACTCGCGCAGCGAGGGGATGAACCCCGCCTCCATCCGCTCGAGCTGCAGACGGAGCACGTTGAGGACGTCCGCCCACTCGATCGCCTCCTCGACCCGGCGCAGCACGGTGACGCCCAGCTCCTCGATGCCGCGCGGCATCAACGAGTGGGGGCCGCACACGGCGACCTGGGCGCCGAGCTTCGTGAGGCCCCAGATGTTGGAGCGCGCGACGCGCGAGTGCAGGATGTCGCCGACGAGGCACACCTTCACGCCCTCGATCCGCCCCAGCTTGTCGCGGATCGTGAGCAGGTCGAGGAGGGCCTGGGTGGGGTGCTCGTGCTTGCCGTCCCCGGCGTTCACGACGTTGGAGCGGATGCGGTCGCCCAGGAACTGCGCCGCGCCAGAGGAGGCGTGGCGGATCACCACCATGTCGATGCGCATCGCCTCGAGGTTCTTGGCCGTATCGACGAGCGTCTCCCCCTTCTGCACCGCGCTTCCCGTGGCGGCCACGTTCACGGTGTCCGCGGAGAGGCGCTTTTCGGCGAATTCGAAGGAGATGCGGGTGCGGGTGGAGGCTTCGAAGAAGAGATTGACGATCGTCTTGCCGCGCAGCGCGGGGACCTTCTTGATGGGGCGCTCCGACACTTCCTTGAACGGCTCCGCGGTGTCGAGGATGAGGCGGATCTGGTCGGGCGAGAGGCGCTCGAGGCCGATCAGATCCTTGCCCAGCGCGGCCGTCATTGCCTCGCCCCGCGCACCACGTCCACCTGGTCCCGCCCGTCCAGCTCCGCGACCTGCACCTCGACCACGTCCCCCGGCCCCGTCTTGACCACCTTGCCGACGACGTCCGCTTGGATCGGCAGTTCCCGGCCGCCGCGGTCCACCAGCACGCACAGCGAGATGCGCTTGGGCCGGCCGAAGTCGGCGAGCTCGTCGAGCGCCGCGCGCACGGTGCGGCCCGTGTAGAGGACGTCGTCCACGATGACGGCGTGCTTGCCCGTGAGGTCGCCCGGGAGTCGGGTCTCCCCGATCACGGGCTTCGGTCCCACGGTCTGGAGATCATCGCGATAGAGGGTGATGTCGAGGGCGCCGCGGGGCACGAGCACGCCCTCTTGCTGCTCGATCAGCTTGGCGATCCGCTCGGCCAGCTCGACGCCGCGCCGCTGGATGCCGATGAGCACGAGATCGTCGGTCCCGTGAGCCAGCTCGATCACGGCGACCGCCATACGCTGAAGCGCCCGCGACAAAGCGCGGGCGTCCAGGATGCTGGTCCGTTCGGGCCGGCTCATCTCGAGGCTGGAAGTTAACCTCGGGGACCCCAGGGTCAACGGCGTCCGCCGACGCCGGTTGACGCGCGCGGCCGCACAGCGTCTTTTCGAGCCCCAGTTCTCCATTCGGGCTCGGAGGGCCTATGCGGCACTACCTGTGGAGTCTCGTAGCACTGACGCTGGCCGCTACCTCGCTCGACGCGCAGGGGCTCCGCGACAAGATCTCCGACCTCTTCATCTTTGGGGCGGGCCAGGACCCGCTCTTCCTCAGCGGCACGGCCTCCGACCAGGCGACCGCGCTGCACGCCGACCACTTCGTCCCCTCCGCCGTATCCGATAACGGCACGCTCATTTCGTTCATCGGCACGGCGATCAGCCAGAACGTCGCGAACATACCGGTGAGCGCGACGAGCGGCGGGTCCACGTTCCACTTCGAGGGCGGCGCGCCGGTCAGGACCTCGGTCTCGCCTGGGCCGGTGTTCGCCGAGCGCGCCCAGACACTGGGCCGCGGCCGCGTCTTCGTCGGCGCGAACGTGAGCCGCCAGCACTTCGAGTCGTTGCGGGGCGTGAGCCTGAACGATATCCAGATGACCTTCACGCACGAGAACGTCACGGGCCCGAACTGCGACGCGCTCGTCGGCGCGAGCTGCGACCCCTACGGCGTCCCCACCCACGAGAACGACGTGATCGCGCTGCGCCTGGCGCTCGACATCGACATGACCGTCACGTCGTTCTTCGTGAGCTTCGGGCTGCTCGATCGCGTGGACATCGGCGTGGTGCTCCCGATCGTGTCCAGCTCGCTCCGCGGCACGAGCGACGCGCAGATCATTCCGTTCGGCGGCCCGCCCGCCCAGCACTTCTTCGGCGGCACGCCCGACAACCCGGTGCTCAC
>QHUR01000044.1 GCA_003221995.1 Gemmatimonadota bacterium
ACTGGGCAGTTCGCCCCGTCCCACGGCGCTGCATGCGGCCGGGGCGGTCGCTCTCGGGGCTTTCGGACTCGCCGTCGCCGCGAACATTCATTCGCTGTTCGCCGCAACACGCGACCAACACTTGCCGCTCCTCGCACTTGTTGCCTGGCCGGTCATCACGGCTCTTCCGGCGTTTATTGTCGCACTTGCCGTGGCGGCCGTGTTGGCTCGCTTTTCGCGGCGCGCCTAGCCGCCGGATGCCGTTCGATTGTCAACCCACCCTCAGGGGCAAGCTCCTCGAACTCAGGCCGCTTCGGCGTGAGGACTTTGATGAGCTCTTCACTGTGGCAGCGGACCCGCTGATCTGGGAGCAACATCCGGCATCCAATCGCTATCAACCGGCCGTATTTCGGACGTTCTTCGACGAAGCGCTAGACTCTGGCGGTGCCTTGATCGCACTGGACAAAGAGAGTGGCCGCGTCATCGGATCGTCACGGTTTCACGCATACGACTCGGGTACCAGCCAGGTGGAGATCGGCTGGACGTTCCTCGCCAGGTCCCACTGGGGAGGTCGTTATAACGCCGAGATGAAGCGTCTCATGCTTGAGCATGCGTTCAGGTTCGTAGACCGCGTGGTGTTCGTTGTCGGTATACACAACCGCCGTTCACAGCGGGCGATTGAGAAGATCGGTGGCGTTCGTGTTGGATCGAGACCGGATGCGAACGGTCACGAGAGCTTCGTGTATGAGATTACGGCTGCAATATTTGCACACCGATGATCGAGTTGAGTCGACGTGTCGAAACGGCGGCATCAGGTCGGCTTTGACAAGAGGAAGACTATGGAAACCCAGAGGCTTCTGATCGTCCTCACTGTCGTCAATCTAGGGCTGCTCGGGTACCAGCTGGTCCACCCTCATTCCGGTGTGGCGGCCACGGTCGACGTGCCGGCCGTGATCCGCGGACGCGCGCTCGAAATCGTTGATGATCGCGGCATGGTTCGCGCGAGCCTGTCAGTGCTCCCGGAGGATCCCAAGGTCATATGGAATGGTAAGCCGTATCCTGAAACCGTGTTATTGCGCTTGATGAGTCCTGAGGGACGGCCTAACGTGAAGCTTGGAGCATCCAAACGGGGATCGGGGCTGCTGATTGGCGGCGAGTCTGACCCGACATATATCCAAGTAATAGCGGAGGGTGGGGACAGCAAGCTCAGGCTGATAAACAAGGACGGTCTTGAGCGGCTGATCACGCCCTAGGCGGCACTCGAAGGCCCCCCTGGAGGTCCTGATGAACGTGTTCCCGATCGCACCTGCCGAGAGCCGCTACCTCTGGTTTCTGATTCCTGTCATTGTCATCCTCCTCGGCGTCATGGCGCTCCTCGCCACCTCCTTGCGAGGTGCCCACGCGTCGCGCTTTGAAATCCGAGCCGACGGCCTCCGTCTGGAGGGGGATCTATACGGACGCCTGGTGCCCAAGTCGGAGCTCCGTGTAGGCCTGGCCCGCCGCGTCGATCTGGGGCGGGAGGAGCAACTGCGGCCGAAGTGGCGCCGCATCGGAACGGCACTGCCGGGCTATCAGTCTGGGTGGTTCCGTCTTCGCAACGGAGAGAAGGCATTGCTCTATCTCACCGACCGCACGCGAGCGGTCTACATTCCCACAACTGCCGGGTACAGTCTCCTGCTCAGTCCCGCGGATCCGGATGGGTTCCTGTTTCAGTTGCGCAGCGTCTTGCGCTCGTAGGCGCCGCCGCACGTTCAAGGACAGCGATGAAGACCAGGAAGATCGTCATCGGCGCGGTGGTGGTCCTCATCGGTCTGCCTGTGGTGTTGGTCCTGATTGCTGCAGTGTGGATCTACGCTCTCGATCGGACCAACGGCGCAATCGTCTCCTCGGGCCGGCCGCGCTCGTACCTGCTCTATGTCCCACCGCGCTACGACCGCGCCAAACCGACGCCGCTCGTCATCAGCATGCACGGCGCGGCGGAATGGCCGGCCCAGCAAATGAACCTGAGCCGCTGGAACCGGCTGGCCGAGACCCAAGGGTTCATTGTCGTCTACCCATCGGGAAGCGATGTGCCCAAGATCTGGCACGTGGAACGGAGCGCCGGTCTCATGCGGGATGTCCGATTCATCTCGGCGTTGATCGACACATTGGAGGCGGCCTACAACATCGACCCGACGAGGATCTATGCCAACGGGGTCTCCAATGGCGGAGGGATGGCGTTTGCGCTCTCCTGCACGCTGTCCGATCGCATCGCGGCGGTCGGGATGGTGGCGGCGGCGCAATCACTGCCGTGGAGCTGGTGTACGGACCGGCGACCGGTCCCGATGATTGCGTTTCATGGGACCGCTGATCCAATTGCTCCGTACAGCGGCGGTCGGTCGCCGGTTCCCCCGGGCGACCTGTTTCCGAACGTCCCGACCTGGACGGCGAATTGGGCTCGCAGAAACCGCTGCGGATTGAACCCCGTCGATTCCGTGGTCGCGATGGATGTCACCCGTCGCGAGTACACGCACTGTGCCGACCACGCGGCCGTGGTGCTCTATACGATCCGAGGTGGAGGCCATTCCTGGCCTGGTGGCAAGCCGCTGCCGGAATGGATGGTCGGGCCCACGAGCCGCAGCGTCGACGCCACGAGTCAGATGTGGGCGTTCTTTCGTGCGCACCCGCTTCAGAGGAATTAGCACATGCTCGCGCGCCGCACTCGTCTCCTCCTCCTCGTCGCGTTTGGCCTCGCGGTTGGCTTTTTCGTTCTGCTACTGCGGACGCCCCCGTCCACGAATCCTGAACAGGCTCCGCCACCGCCGGTCGAGGAGCCGCGCAAGCCGGCCCTGCAAGCCGACGCCGAAGGGTACTATGTCCCAGGCTATCGCTTCACGGTGAATCGTTTCCAATTCACCGGTTTCAGCCTCCATCCGGAGGCTCTTGTCACCTTCGCCCAGACGACCGCGGGGATCGAGCAGTCGGCGGGCTGCTTTGAGGCCCTGATCAGGGTCGATACGGTGCATCTCCGCTGTGACCACCAGGCGGGCACGGTTACAATTGACGGTAAGTTCCTGACGCGACTGGCGACCCACAGCCTCGATACGGCAGTCCTGTCTGCGGTGGTGACGGTTCGTACGGCGAGCGGAGAGATCTTGTACAGCGCGCGGGACTCGTTCGAGTGGCACCCGGGCGAGTAGACCGCGCACGCGAGTCTCAGGCCTAAACGAGGAAGGCCCAC
Organism: Gemmatimonadota bacterium; assembly: GCA_003221995.1. Classification (GTDB taxonomy): domain Bacteria; phylum Gemmatimonadota; class Gemmatimonadetes; order Gemmatimonadales; family GWC2-71-9; genus AG29. The sequence goes on from QHUR01000044.1 coordinate 3,200, forward strand.
TTGGACCTCACCCCACTCATACCGGTGGTGGCGATCATTGCCTTCGCGGCGGTCAGGATCGCTCGTCTGCGTGCCACTCGTCCGGAATCACCATCGGCCGACGTCACTGCGCGGCTCGTGGCACTCGAACGTGGTGTCCAGGGCCTCCAACAGGAGCTGGCAGAAACACAGGAACGACTCGATTTCACAGAGCGTTTGCTCAGCAAGGCACGGGAAGAGCGGCACAGCCCATCATGATGGTCCGCGCTGTCACACCACGTGACGCTCCCGCCTGGCTCCGTTTGAGGCGCGCGTTGTGGCCCCATCACGCCGAGACGGCACACGCCGCCGAGATCAGGGAGTTCCTCGAGGGACGCGCACCTGAGCCGCTCGCCGTTCTCGTCGTCGCGGACGGGGCCGGTGAGCTGATTGGTTTCGCCGAGCTCTCCATCCGGGCCTACGCTGAGGGCTGCCACACCGACCGCGTCGCCTACCTGGAAGGCTGGTACGTCGTGCCCGATGCCCGTGACCGAGGGGTGGGGCGCGCGTTGATCGCAGCCGCCGAGGCGTGGGGACGGTCACAGGGGTGTGTGGAGTTCGCTTCCGACGCCGAGCTGACGAACGACGCGAGCGCGGCCGCTCACCAAGCTGTCGGCTTTATTGAGGTCGGACGGGTTCGCTGCTTCCGAAAGGACCTCTCTTGACCTTCAAGCCCGCGATTTGGTACCCGATCGCCGTCGTCCTGAGCGTCATCAACCTGGTCGGAGCCGGCTTCGCGGCCGGGCAAGCCGAGCCGGGGCATGCCACGATTCACGCGGCGCTCGCGCTGGCGTTCGGGTTATGGGCCCAGCGCCTGCGGCAGCGTCCCGGCGGGAGCGAGCTCCCGGCTGGGCTCGAAGCGCTCGAAGCGCTGGAAGCCGAGGTGAGCAAGCTGCGGCAGGAGCTGAGCGAGACGCAGGAGCGCCTTGACTTCGCCGAACGGGTGCTGGCGCAGGGACCGGAGGGGCGCCGAGTGGGCCCGCAGCGCGAGGGTCCGAAGTAGCGTCGTGGCACTCCACCCGCTCATGGCGATCACCCGGATAAACGAGTTCCAGGCCACGCCGGACAAAGCCGCGGCGCTGCGCGAGTTTCTCCGCTCGGTCATTGCCCGCATCATTGACGCCCCGGGTTGTCGTTCGTGCGAGCTCCTGGTCCAGCGCGATGATCCGACTCGTCTGGCGATCATCGAGGTATGGGACAGCGTGGAAGCGCATCAAGCGTCCGTGTCCCGGATTCCCGTCGGCCTCCTCCAGCAGGCCCAGACCTTGTTCGCGGTGCCGGCGCGAGGCGCCTACTACGATCGGGTATCCGAGGAGGCCCCCAACCAGAGTCCACGCCGTAGCGGACCGTTGCGCTGAGCAGCGGATATCGCGAGGGCGCGGGAGTGTGACCATGCCAGGTGACAGCCTACGGGACGCACTGCGTTACTGGGAGCCGCGCCGCGTCTGGTACAACGTGGCGCTCAGCGTCGAGGCGGCCGCCTGGGTCGTCTTCACCTGGCCTCACTTCCGCCCGGCGCTATCCCTGCAACATCTCCTACAGCTCATGGTCCTGGCCCTTCTGGCGAATCTGTGCTACAGCGCCGCGTACCTTGTCGATCTGCCCTTGCAGGACGCATTCGGGACGGCGTGGCGCCAGCGGCGCTTCGTCCTGTGGCTGTGCGGCACACTCCTGGCGCTGGTCTTCGCGTGCTATTGGATTGCGGATGAGATCTATCCGTACGTCGGCGCCCCTTAACCTCTCCATCCTCTGGGTCGCCGTGAGCACGGGCGCCGCGTAGATTAGGGTCGCTTCAGCCAAGGACGCCCCATGATCTTCGGCATCACGACGTTCACCCTGATTCACGTGGCGTTGAGTCTGATCGGAATCGTCGCGGGCCTCGTCGTCGCGGGGGGGCTCGTCGCCGGCAAGCGGCTCGACGGCTGGGCCGTCGTGTTTCTGGTCACCACTATCCTGACGAGTGCGACCGGATTCGGCTTTCCCTTCGTGAAGTTCCTGCCGTCCCACGCCGTCGGGATCGTGTCGCTGGTGGTCCTGCCGGTCGTGATCGTCGCGCACTACGTCAAACACTTCGCCGGAGCGTGGCGCCGGATCTACGTGGTCGGCGTCGTGCTCGCCACGTACCTCAACGTGTTTGTGCTGGTCGCGCAGCTGTTCCTGAGGCTTCCAGCATTGAGGGTTGCCGCGCCGACCCAGTCCGAGCCGCCCTTTGCGATCACGCAGGGCCTCGTACTGGCGCTGTTCGTCTGGCTGGCGGTCGCCGCCGACAAAGGCTTCCGCCCAGCGTCGACCGACACGGCCCAGATGAGCTAGGAGAAGCGACGGTCGGGGGTTGACCTAAGTGCAAGCGGCCGTCTATCTTGGAAGTCTATTTGGCGACTTTTGCCTGGAGCGTATGCCGACCATCAATCAGCTCGTCCGGCTCGGCCGCCGGGACGTGGAAAAGAAGGAGAAGGCGCCCGCGTTGCGCGGCAACCCGCAGAAGCGCGGCGTCTGCACCCGCGTCTACACCACGACGCCCAAGAAGCCGAACTCGGCGTTGCGCAAGGTCGCTCGCGTCCGGCTGACCAACGGGTTTGAGGTGACGGCCTACATCCCGGGCGAGGGGCATAACCTCCAGGAGCACTCGATCGTGATGATTCGCGGCGGCCGCGTGAAGGACCTGCCCGGGGTCCGCTATCACATTATCCGCGGCACGCTCGACGCCGCGGGCGTGAACGAGCGCAAGCAGTCGCGCTCGAAGTACGGCGCCAAGCGGCCCAAGGCGGCCGCGACGTGAGCCGGCGCAAGAAGGCGATCCGGCGGCCGGTGCCTGCCGATCCGCGCTACGACAGCCAGACCGTGTCGAAGTTCATCACGAACCTGATGCGGCAAGGGAAGAAGTCGCTGTCGGAGCGGATCTTCTATCAGGCGATGGACCTGATCGAGCAGCGCACCGGGCAGCCGGGGGTGAACGTCTTCAAGCAGGCGCTGTCGAACGTGAAGCCGGCGCTCGAGGTGAAGTCCCGCCGCGTGGGCGGCGCGACCTACCAGGTGCCGGTGGAGGTGCGGCCCGAGCGCCGCACCGCGCTCGGGATGCGGTGGCTGATCGTGTTCAGCCGCGCGCGGCGCGAGAAGACGATGGCGGAGCGCCTGGCCGCCGAGGTGATCCTCGCCTCGAAGGGCGAGGGCGAAACGATCAAGAAGAAGGAAGACACGCACCGGATGGCGGAGGCCAACCGGGCGTTCGCCCACTACCGCTGGTAGGAGTGGGTTAACCCCGCGGCGGTGCCGCGGGGCCTAGCGGAGCGAGACCGGCCCAACGGCGGGCGCCTGGTCGCCCCGCGTTTTTGCTGTAGCGAGGAATGCAATGCCACGGACGACCCCGCTCGACCACATTCGGAACATCGGCATCATGGCCCACATCGATGCCGGGAAGACGACGACTACCGAGCGGATCCTCTACTACACGGGCCGCACCTACAAGCTGGGCGAGGTGCACGAGGGGACGGCCACGATGGACTGGATGGAGCAGGAGCAGGAGCGGGGAATCACGATCACCTCCGCCGCCACCACCTGCTTCTGGCCGCGCCGGGACGAGCAGTACCGCATCAACATCATCGACACTCCCGGGCACGTGGACTTCACGGTGGAGGTGGAGCGCTCGCTGCGGGTGCTCGACGGCGCCGTCACCCTGCTCGACGCCGTGGGCGGCGTCGAGCCCCAGACCGAAACGGTATGGCGCCAGGCGGACCGCTACCGCGTGCCGCGCATCATCTTCGTCAACAAGATGGACCGTGTGGGCGCGGACTTCGACCGGTGCCTCAAGATGGTGCGCGAGCGGCTCGGGGCGAAGGCGGTCCCGATCCAGCTCCCCCTCGGCGCGGGCGAGCTGTTCACCGGGATCGTGGACCTGGTTCGTCAGGTGGAGGTCGTGTACGACGACGAGTCGCTCGGGAAGAAGTACGTCGAGGGGCCGGTCCCGGCCGCGCTGCGGGCGAGGGTGGCCGAGCTGCGTCACCAGATGCTCGAGGCGGTCGTCGAGCACGACGACGCCATCCTCCACAAGTACCTCGAGGAGCACGCGCTCACCGAGGACGAGATCCGCACCGTGCTGCGCAAGGCGACGGTCGCCGGACACGTCGTGCCCGTGCTGTGCGGCGCCGCCTTCAAGAACAAGGGCGTGCAGGCGCTGCTCGACGCGGTAGTGGATCTGCTGCCCTCGCCGGTCGACATCCCGGCGATCCAGGGCCACCTGCCGCACCACGACGCGACGCACGCGACCCGCCGGGCGGCGGACGACGAGCCCTTCGCCGCCCTGGCGTTCAAGATCATGACCGACCCCTACGTCGGGAAGCTGACCTTCTTCCGCGTCTATTCGGGGGTGCTGAACGCCGGCTCGTACGTGTACAACAGCACCAAGGATCGCAGGGAGCGCATCGGGCGCCTGCTGCAGATGCACGCCAACAAGCGCGAGGAGCTCGAAGAGGTGCGCGCGGGCGACATCGCCGCGGCCATCGGGCTCAAGGACACGAAGACGGGCGACACGCTGTGTGACGCGAACCATCCGATCATCCTCGAGGCGATGCGGTTCCCCGAGCCCGTGATCTCGGTCGCCATCGAGCCCAAGACCAAGGCCGACCAGGACAAGCTGTCCATCGCCCTCCAGAAGCTCTCCGAAGAAGACCCCACCTTCCGCGTGCACACCGACGCCGAGACCGCGCAGACGATCATCAGCGGGATGGGCGAGCTGCACCTCGAGATCATCGTCGATCGCATGAAGCGGGAGTTCAAGGTCGACGCCAACGTCGGCCGGCCGCAGGTGGCCTACCGCGAGACGGTGCGCAAGCGGGTGGAGTACGTGGAGGGCAAATTCATTCGCCAGACGGGCGGCCGCGGTCAGTACGGCCACGTCGTCATCCACCTCGAGCCGGGGGAGCCGGGCTCCGGGTTCATCTTCGAGGACAAGATCGTGGGCGGCTCGATTCCCAAGGAGTACATCGGCCCGGTGGAGCAGGGCGTGAAGGAGGCCCTGGAGGGCGGCGTGCTCGCGGGGTACCCTATGGTCGACGTGAAGGTGGAGCTCGTGGACGGCTCCTACCACGACGTGGACTCGAGCGAGATGGCGTTCAAGATCGCGGGCTCGATGGCCGTGAAGGAGGCCGCCCGGCAGGCGAGTCCCGTGCTGCTCGAGCCGGTCATGGACGTCGAGGTCGTCACGCCGGCAGACTACATGGGCGAGGTGATGGGCGACCTCTCGAGCCGCCGCGGCAAGATCGGCGGGATGACGCAGCGCGCCGACGCGCACGTGATCGCCGCGAGCGTGCCGCTATCCGAGATGTTCGGCTACTCCACCACGCTGCGCTCGATGAGCCAGGGGCGCGCCATCTACAGCATGCAGTTCAGCCATTATCAGGAAGTGCCGAAATCGAAGGCGGAGGAGATTGTGAGTAAAGTCAAAGGCTAGACATCAGACATCAGAGGTCAGACGTCAGCTGACGTCTGATGTCTGACGTCTGACATCTCAACGAGGAGATCATGGCGAAAGCGAAATTCGAGCGTACGAAGCCGCACGTGAACGTGGGAACGATTGGGCACGTGGACCACGGGAAGACGACGTTGACGGCGGCGATGACGAAGGTGGCGGCGGAGAAGGGGCTCGCGACCTATGTGACATACGATCAGGTAGCGAAGGCGTCGGAGTCACAAGGCAGGCGCGACGCGACCAAGATCCTGACGATCGCCACGAGCCACGTGGAGTACGCGACGGTGGAGCGTCACTACGCGCACGTGGACTGCCCGGGACACGCGGACTACGTGAAGAACATGATCACGGGGGCGGCCCAGATGGACGGGGCGATCCTCGTGGTGAGCGCGGTGGACGGGCCGATGCCGCAGACGCGGGAGCACATCCTCCTGGCGCGGCAGGTGAACGTGCCGGCGATCGTGGTCTTTCTCAACAAGTGCGATCTGGTGGACGATGCGGAGCTGTTGGACCTGGTGGAGCTGGAGGTGCGGGAGCTGCTCTCGAAGTACGAGTATCCGGGGGACGACATTCCGGTGATCCGGGGCTCGGCCCTGAAGGCGATCGCGGGGGAGAAGCAGTGGGTGGCGAAGGTGGAGGAGCTGTTGGCGGCGCTCGATAAGAGCATCCCGGTGCCGAAGCGGGAGGTGGACAAGCCGTTCCTGATGCCGGTGGAGGACGTGTTCTCGATCACGGGCCGGGGCACGGTGGCGACGGGGCGGATCGAGCGGGGGAAGGTGAAGGTGGGGGAGGAAGTGGAGATGGTGGGGTTCGGGACGGACAAGAAGACGGTGGTGACGGGGGTGGAGATGTTCCGCAAGCTCCTGGACGAGGGGCAGGCGGGGGACAACGTGGGGTTGTTGCTGCGCGGCGTGGAGAAGCACGAGGTGGAGCGGGGGATGGTGTTGGCGAAGTCGAAGTCGATCACGCCGCACACGCAGTTTGAGAGCGAGGTGTACGTGCTGACGAAGGAGGAGGGGGGGCGGCACACGCCCTTCTTCAAGGGGTACCGGCCGCAGTTCTACCTCCGGACGACGGACGTGACGGGGGCGGTGGAGCTGCCGGCGGGGGTGGAGATGGTGATGCCCGGGGACAACACGAAGATGACGATCGAGCTGATCACGCCGATCGCGATGGAGGAGCAGCTGCGCTTCGCGATCCGCGAGGGCGGCCGCACGGTGGGTGCGGGGGTGGTCACGAAGATTCTGAAGTAAGAACCGAGGCACCGATGGCAGGCAAAATTCGCATCCGTCTCAAGGCATTCGACCACGCGCTCATCGACCAGGCCGCGGCGGACATCGTCCGCACCGCGGAGAAGACGGGCGCGCAGGTGTCGGGGCCCATCCCGCTGCCCACGAAGCGGCAGCTGTGGACGGTGCTCCGCAGCCCGCACATCGACAAGAAGAGCCGCGAGCAGTTCGAGCTGAAGACCCACAAGCGGCTGATCGACATCATGGACACGCGCTCCCAGACGGTCGATGCGCTGACGAAGCTCGATCTGCCGGCGGGCGTCGACGTCGAAATCAAGGTGGAGTAGGGATGACCGGACTGATCGGCAGGAAGCTCGGGATGACGCGCGTCTTCGACGCGGAGGGCGCGGCGGTGCCGGTAACGGTGATCGAGGCGGGCCCCTGTCCCGTGGTGCAGGTCGCCGGGAACCGGATCGAGCTCGGCTTCGGGGCGAGGAAGCTCAAGCGCACCGCGCGCGCACTGCTGGGCCACGTGAAGCGGGCGGGCCTCGAGGTCGCGCCCCGCGTGCTCCAGAGCTTCTCCGTAGCCGGGGCGGGGGCGGAGCCGCCCAAGCCGGGCGAGGCGGTCACCGTCGCCATCTTCCAGGCGGGCGAGCGGGTGAAGGTCACGGGGGTGACAAAGGGGCGCGGCTTCCAGGGCGTGGTGCACCGCCATCACTTCGGGGGTGGGCCGGAGACGCACGGCAACACGCGCCACCGCAAGCCCGGCTCGATCGCCCCGGGCACCGACCCCTCGCGCATCATCAAGGGAAAGCGCATGCCGGGCCATATGGGCGCGCGGCGCTTCACCGAGCTGGGCCTGCGGGTCGTGAAGGTAGACGCCGAGCGGAATCTCCTGTTCGTGCGCGGCGCGGTGCCGGGTCCGATGAACGGGCTGCTCACGATCCGCAAGCAGGGAGGGCGCAGTCGCCATGATTGAGGCGCCCCACTACTCCGCCGCCGGCGCGAAGAAGAAGGCGGTGCGGCTGCCGGGCGAGCTGTTCGACGGCACCGTGAACACGCACACGCTGCACCGCGCCGTGGTCACCTATCTCGCGAACCAGCGGCAGGGGACCCACGACACCAAGACGCGTGCCGAAGTGTCGGGCGGCAACCAGAAGCCGTGGCGCCAGAAGGGGACCGGGCGGGCGCGCCAGGGCTCGATCCGCGCGCCCCATTGGCGGCACGGCGGCATCGTGTTCGGGCCGCACCCGCGCGACTACCGGCTCGGCATCCCCAAGAAGGTGCGGCAGCTCGCGAAGAAGTCCGCGCTCAACGCGCGGGCGCGCGCGGGGGCGCTCGTCGTTGTGGACCCGCTCGCCTTCGAGAAGCCGAAGACGAAGACGCTGGTCGAGCTGCTCGCCAAGCTCGGGGTCGCCGACCGCAAGGTGCTGCTCTTGACCGCGGGTCAGGCGCACGCCCACAACGTGTACCTCTCGGGCCGCAACATCCCCGGCGTGCACGTCATGCGGTTCGCGGACGCGACGGCCTACGAGATCCTCTGGTCCGACGCGGTGGTGGTCGAGCTGCCCGCGCTCGCCGCTGCGGACGAGCCGCCGGAGGTGCTCGATGCCTGAGCTGCACGACACAATCGTCAGCCCGGTGGTCACCGAGAAGTCCTCGGCGGCCTATGCCGCCCGCAAGGAGTACGCGTTTCGCGTGCACCGCGAGGCCACGAAGCCCCAGATCCGCGCGGCGATCGAGGCGCTGTTCAAGGTGACGGTCACCGACGTGCGCACCATGGTGGTGCGCGCCAAGCGGCGCAGCCTGGGCCGCTACGCCGGCCGGCGGCCGTCCTGGAAGAAGGCGATCGTGACGCTGAAAGAAGGCGACGCGATCCAGGTGTTCGAGGGCTGATATGGGCATCCGACAGTTCAAACCGGTCACCTCGGCGACGCGCTTTCGCTCGGTCTCGGACTTCGCCGAAGTCACGAAGCCCGAGCCGGAGCGGGCGCTGGTCGAGCCGCTCAAGAAGACGGGCGGGCGCAACAACAAGGGACACATCACGGCGCGCTGGCGCGGCGGCGGGCACAAGCGGCGCTACCGCCGGATCGACTTCCGGCGGGACAAGTTCGGCATTCCGGCGCGCGTGACGGCCGTCGAGTACGACCCGAACCGCACCTGCCGCATCGCGCTGCTCACGTACGCCGACGGAGAAAAGCGCTACGTGCTGCACCCCAAGGGGCTCAACGTGGGCGATGCGGTCGTGTCGGGTCCCGGGTCGGATATCCGCATCGGCAACGCGATGCCGCTGTTCGAGATCCCGCTGGGGACGACGGTGCACAACGTGGAGCTCAAGATCGGGCGCGGCGGGCAGTTGTGTCGCGCCGCGGGGACGGGGGCGCAGGTCGTGGCGAAAGAGGGGAACTACGTCACCCTGCGGCTGCGCTCGACCGAGATGCGCATGGTGCGCGGCGAGTGCCTCGCCACGGTCGGCGAGGTCGGGAACGCGGAACACGAGCTGCTGTCGATCGGGAAGGCGGGCAAGAGCCGCTGGCTCGGCCGCATGCCGCGGGTGCGCGGCGTGGCGATGAATCCGGTGGACCACCCGCTGGGCGGCGGCGAGGGGAAGAGCTCGGGTGGCCGCCCGCCCACCAATCCCTGGGGCAAGCCGGAGGGCCGCAAGACGCGACACAAGAAGAAGCCGTCGACGAAACTGATTGTTCGGGGACGCAAGAGGGGGAAGGCAACGCAGTAATTGGAGAAACCATGGGACGCAGCGTCAAGAAGGGCCCCTACGTGGAGCCGTCGCTCCTCGTGAAGATCACGGCCCTGAACGAGAAGAACGAGAAGAAGGTCTTCAAGACCTGGTCGCGGCGCAGCACCATCACGCCCGACTTCGTGGGCCACACGCTGGCGGTGCACA
>QHUR01000045.1 GCA_003221995.1 Gemmatimonadota bacterium
GGCTACGCCCGACAAGCGACCCCCAAAATAGGAGTTGGTCGCAAAAAGTCCATACTTGCCATAAGGTTAAGCCACGGAGTCTTGAAAGTACTTGAGGTGCCAGGCAGCCGACTCCGCTACAAAACCCGAAACTAAACCGAAGCCGTGCGTGCCTAGATAAGGCCGAGCTTGGTTCCCACCCGCCGGAACGCCTGGAGCGCGAATTCGAGATCCTCACGGGTGTGGCTGGCGGACAACTGGCAGCGCACCCGCGCCTGGCCCTGCGGAACGACCGGGTACCCGAACCCGGTCACAAAAACCCCTTCCCCGAGCAGCAGCTCGCTCATCTCGATCGCATGGGCCGTCTCCCCCAGGATGACGGGCACGATGGGAGTCTCCCCCTCGAGCGGTTTGAAGCCCAGTGCCGTCAGCTGCGTGCGGAAATAGCGCGCGTTTTCGTGCAGCCGCCGGACCAGCTCGGGGTGCTGCTCGACGTGGCGGACGCGACGGTGGGCGGGAGCGCGTTGCTGAAGAGCTGGGGGCGGGAGCGCTGGGTGAGGTAGTCGGTGAGGGCTGCGGGCCCGGCGGTGAACCCGCCCGCCGCCCCGCCCAGCGCCTTACCGAGGGTCGACGTGATGATATCCACCTCGCCCACCATCCCGAAATGCTCGGCCGTCCCCCGGCCCGTCTGCCCCAACACACCGGTGGCGTGCGAGTCGTCGATCGCCACCACGGCGTCGTACTTCCGCGCCAACGCCGCGATGTCTGGCAGCTTCGCAATGTCGCCTTCCATCGAGAAGATGCCGTCCGAGAAGATCAGCCTCAGCCGGCGGTCCTTCGCCGCCTTGAGTCGCTCTTCGAGGTCCGCCATGTCCGAGTGCCGGTAGACCGCGGTCTGGCATTTCGTGATGGTCTTGGCGAGCCGGATCGAGTCGATGATGGAGGCGTGATTCAGCTGGTCGGAGATGACGATGTCCTGCTCGCCGAGCAGCGTGGGGCAGAGGCCCTCGTTCGCGTTCCAGCAGCTGCCGTATGTGAGTGCCGACTCACAGCCGACGAACCGGGCCAGCGCCGCTTCGAGCTCGCGGTGGATCGTGAACGTCCCGCAGATGAACCGCACCGATCCGGTGCCCGCGCCGTACTGATCCAGCGCGCGCTGGCCGGCCTCCACGACCGCGGGGGTGCTGCACAGTCCCAGGTAGTTATTCGACGAGAGGATGACCACCTCGCCGCGTCCCTCCATGCGCACGCGCGCGGCCTGGGGGGAGGCGAGGTAGTTGAGGCGCTTGTAGACGCCGTCCCGCCTGAACTGGTCGAGCTCGCTGGCGAGTCGTGCGGCGAAACTCATGCGATCTCCAGGATGATCTTGCCCGCGTCGCCGGAGCGGATGGCGGCGAGCGCGTCGTCGATCTTGGCGAGCGGGAACCGGTGGGTGATGACGGGGCGGGGGTCGAGCAAGCCCGCCGTCAGGTAGCGGCGCATCTGGTGCCACGTCTCGTACATCTTGCGTCCGATCACGCCGGACACCGTGATCCCCTTGAAGATGATCTCGCTCGCGAAGTCTACCGGGATCTCGCCCGTGGGGATGCCGAGCAGCTGGACGCGCCCTCCCCGGCGCACGGCGGCGAACGCCTGATGCAGGGCCGTGGGCACGCCCGACATCTCGCACACCACGTCCGCCCCCTCGCCCCCGGTCTCTTCGAGCACGGCGCGTACCACGTCGTCGCGGCCGGCGTTGAGGGTGCGGTGGGCGCCCATCTTGGCGGCGAGCGCCAGCCGGGTGGGGTTGACGTCCGAAGCGATCACTTTGGCGGCCCCTGCCGCCCGGGCGATCCCCACGGCGAAGCAGCCGATCGGGCCGCAGCCCACGACGAACACCGTGCTGCCGGGGATCTCCGCCGAGAGCACGGCGTGAAAGGCATTCCCCATGGGGTCCATCACGGCCCCGACCGCGGTCGGGATGCCGTCGAGCGGCAGCACGTTGGTGGCGGGCATGACGATGTACTCGGCGAAGGCGCCGTCCCGGTCCACACCGATGATCCGGGTGTTACGGCAGATGTGGGCGTTGCCCGTGCGGCATTGCAGGCAGTGCCCGCACACGATATGCCCCTCGGCCGTCACTAGTTGGCCGGCCTTGAGCTCGCCGACCCCCTCACCGACCGCCACGATCTCGCCCGCGAACTCGTGGCCGATGACGAGTGGGGGCTTGAGGCGGCCCTGCGCCCAGGCGTCCCACTCGGCGATGTGCAGGTCGGTGCCGCACACCCCCGCGTGGCGCACGGCGATGAGCACCTCGCCCGGCCCCGCCGACGGCTTGGGGACCGTCGCGACCTTGAGGCCGGGGGCCGGACGGTCCTTCACGATGGCGTGCATGGCGGGATCGGGGAAGCGGAAGAGAGAGGGGTCAGAAGATGGAGCGGGTGAAGCCCCCGTCCACCTGGACCACGGCGCCCGTGATATAGCTGGCGCGTTCAGAGGCGAGGAACACGACGGCCGCGGCGAGCTCGTCGGTGCGGCCCATGCGTCCCATCGGAATGTCCGCAACCATCTCGCGCATCACTTCCTGGGAGCTGCGGTGCTCCCGCTTCGCCCGGGTCTCGGTGAGATCCTCGATCCGTTCGGTGGCGATGAACCCGGGGCACACCACGTTGACGGTGATCCCCTCCGGCGCCACCTCGTCGGCGAGCGCCTTGGCGAAGCCGAGCACGCCGGCGCGCGCGGTCGTGGAGAGGATCAGGCCGGGCACGGGCTGCTTCGCGGCTACCGAGGCGAGGCAGATGATGCGCCCCCACTGGACCTTGCGCATCACCGGCACGGCCGCCCGGGCGAGATGCACGGTGGATAGCAGGTTGAGCTCCACGGCGCGCTGGAACGCGTCGCCCGTCAGGTGACTGAACGGCGCGGCGGGCGGGCCGCTGGCGTTGCAGAACAGGATGTCGAGCCGGCCCAGCTCGCGGGCGACCCGCTCCACCATTCCCTCCGCCTCGGCGGGAGTCCCCACATCCGCCACCAGGGGCACGACCGTGCGGCTCGTCTCGGCCTCGAGCTGCTGGGCCACGCGCTCGACGGAGTCCTGATGCCGCCCGTTGACGGCGACGCGCGCCCCCTCCTGCGCCAGGGCCTTCGCTACGGCGCGGCCCAGGCCCTTCGTGCTGCCGCACACCAGCGCCACGCGGCCGGCGAGACCGAGCTCCATAGGCGGGGGAATCTAGAGGCGAAAGCGAAGCCCGGTTAGACGCTCAGTCCGCCGGCACCACCGCGGGGCTCTCCACCGGCTCGATCCGCACCGCGCAGCACTTCAGCTCCGCCATCTTCGCGTAGGGATCGAGCACCGGGTTGGTGAGGAGATTCGCCGCGGCCTCGCGGAAGTGGAAGGGAACGAAGACCTGGCCGGGCGCCACCCGCTCGGAGATACGGCACGAGATCACGAGACTGTTGCGCCGCGACGTCACGCGAGCGGGATCGCCGTCGGCGAGGCCCAGCGCCGCGGCGTCGGCCGGGTGGATCTCCATGATCGGCGTGGGCTCGCGCTGGTCCAGCCCCGTGGCCCGCCGCGTCATCGTGCCGGTGTGCCAGTGGTAGAGCTGGCGCCCGGTGTTCATGACGAACGGATACGCCTCGTCCGGCAGCTCCACCGGCGGGGCGTATTCGACCGGCACGAAGATCGCCTTGCCGTCCGCCGTCGGGAACCGGTTGTCGAACAGGAAGGCCGTGCCGGGCGACTCGGCCGTGGGAACCGGGTACTGGAGGCCCGCGCCTTCCAGCCGGTCGTACGTCACGCCGCGCCACGACGGTGTTACCCCTACGATCTCAACCATTACGTCTTCCGCCGTACGGTGTGCGGTTCTCAACCCGAGTCTGTTGGACAGCTCGATCAGGATCTGGAGGTCGCCCCGTGCCTCGCCCGGCGGCTCCACCGCCTTGTGGCCGAGCTGGATGCGCCGCTCGGTGTTCACGAACGTCCCGGTCTTCTCGGCGAAGCTCGAGCCCGGGAGCACGACGTCGGCGTAGCGGGCGGTCTCGGTGAGGAAGAGATCCTGCACCGCGAGGAACTCCAGCTCCCGGAACCAGTGTTCGGCGTGCGCGATGTCCGGATCGGAGATGATGGGGTTCTCGCCCATGATGTACATCCCGCGGACCCCGCTCTCCTGCTTTACGATCTCCGTCACCATCAGCCCCTCTTTCAGAGAGAGGGACTCGGGGGCGACGCCCCAGGCGCGCGCGTACTCGGCGCGGATCCCGGGGTCCTTGACCGTGCGGTAGTCGGTGTAGACGAACGGGATCGCGCCCACGTCGGAGGCACCCTGGACGTTGTTCTGGCCGCGGATCGGCAGCATCGCCGCGCCCCAGCGGCCGATCATGCCGCAGCTGAGCATCAGGTTGAGGAGCGCGGCGACGAGATCGGTGCCGTTGGCGTGCTGCGTCAGCCCCATCGCCCACAGGGTGCTCGTGTTCGGTCCCCGGGCGTAGATCTCCGCGGCCCGCTTGATCTTCTCCGCCGCTACTCCCGTGATCTTCCCCGCGACCTCCGGGGTCATCGCCTGCACCGACTCCCGCAGCTTGCCGAACTCGCGCGTGCGGGCCGCGATGAACTGCTTCGCCTCCAGGCCCTGGGCGAGGATGTGGTTCAGCATCGCGTTGAACAAGGCCACGTCCGTGCCGGGCTGCATCTGCAGGTGGAGGTCGGCGCGCGCTGCGAGCTCGGTCTTGCGCGGGTCCGCGACGATGAGCGTGGCGCCCCGCTCGTGGGCGCGCTTGATCGCCGCACCGAAGACGGGGTGCGATTCGGTCGTATTCGCGCCCGCGATGAAGATGACGTCACACGCCTCCTCGATCTCCCGCATCGAGCCCGAGGCAGCGGACGTGTTGAGTGCCCGCTGCATCGCGGCCACCGACGTCGAGTGGCACAGCCGCGTGCAGTGGTCGATGTTGTTCGTCCCGAGCGCCGCCCGGAACATGCGCATCATCACGTAGTTCTCTTCATTGGAGCACTTGGCCGAGGAGAAACACGCCAGCGCGTCGCCGCCGCGCTCCCGCTTGATGCGCAGGAGCTCCTGTGTGACGAGCTCCAAGGCCTCGTCCCAGGTGGCCTCGCGGAACGGCTCGTACCAGGAGGGCGGCGTGGCGCCCCGGTCGCGGAGGTCGAGGTCGAGCCGCTCGAGCAGCGGCAGCCCGCGCACCGACTTGCCGACGGCGCGCGGGGGCCCGGCGGGCTTCCCGGTCTGCCCCTCGCCCTCGATCGTCCGCCACGGTCCGCCCCGCCGCTCCTGGCCTGCGGGGCCCTTCCAGACCCAGCGATCGCGCTGCTTCACCCAGCCCCGGCGGATCAGCGGCTTCGTGAGCCGGTCGCGGTGCTGGGGGAAGTCGTAGCCGAACCGCCCCTTCACGCAGGTCGAGCCCTGGTTCGGAGTGTTGAGCTCGATGTCCGGGGAGGTCACGCGGGCCACCTTGCCGTCGGCGACGTGCAGGTCCACCTGGCAGCCCACGCCGCAGTACGGGCACACGGAGCGAACCACCTTCGCGGGATGCCGGATCTGCTCCGGTGTGAAGCGCTCCCGCGGCATCACCTCGAAGATCGCGCCCGTGGGGCACACCCGGACGCACTCACCGCACCAGGTACACCCCGCCCTGTCGGGGTCGCCGTCCGCTCCGACGATGATCTCCGTGTGCTCGCCCCGCAGCCCCACGTCCAGCACCCCGACCACCTGGATGTCCTCGCAGGCGCGCACGCAGCGGGTGCAGAGGATGCAGGTGCTCATGTCGTGCCGGATCATCGGATCACCGGGGCGCTCGTCGCCGTGGCGCAGCGCCAGGTCGCGCTCGGCCACTGCGGTCGGCACGACGCCGTAGCGCACCACGTACTGCTCGAACTCGTTGCGGGGGCTCACCCGGCCGCCGTTCCGGAGGTGGTCCGCCGGGTAGCGCTCTAGCAGCAAGCGCAACACTCCCTTGCGGTTCTCGACGGCGGCGTGCGACTCGGTGTGGACCACCATCCCGTCCGCCACCTTCGTGGCGCACGCGGGGACGAGCTTGGGTTGCCCTTCCACCGACACCAGGCAGATCCGGCAGTTGCCGACGATGGGCAGCTTCGGGTACCAGCAGAGCGTCGGGATGTCCGGGATCCCGGCGGCGCGCGCCGCCTCGAGGATCGTGCGATCGGGGTCGGCGGTGACGCTGCGTCCGTCGATGGTGAGCGTGGCCATGGCGAGAAGATTAGACGCTGTGGTGCCCCTCGGCAACCCGAAGCGGAGCAGGGCAAGCACCGGTCCGCCATGTGGTTGCAGGTAGCGTCAGAAGCGAAACTGCCAGGCCCAGCCCCTCGCAAGAGGCTCGCTCGGACGCGCCCCGCAGGGCGCGAGCCCCCCCTAGCGGTGCCATCTGAAGCGGTGCACTTTTTCACGCCCGCACCGCAAGGTGTCGAGGAACCTGTTCGCATCGAAGATGCTACCGTCAACAGGAGCCGTCATGCAACTACTTCGTGAGGACCAGACGACGCGTCGCGGCGTGCAGATCGCCTGCGGCGTTATCGCGCTGGCCACGCTGGCGCTGGCCGCGTGCAACAACGAGAACCAGACCGGCCCGGGTGGCGCCAACACCCTCGTCTTCGTCGGCAACGTAAACGGCGCCAACGCCAGCTTGGCCGGGTCGCTCGTGTTGACGGTCGACGAAACACGCGTTGCGGCAACGTTCAAGGTCATCGCGCCGGGCTCTGAAGCCGGCACCGGCACCGGCGAAGACGGCACCGCCACGATCGGCGACGAGGGCGTCGCCACCATCGGCGACAAAGGCAAGGCCACGGGCGACGGCGGCACGGGCACCGGCGACGCCGGCACCGGCAGCAACGAGGCCGGCACCGCCACCAACGAGTCCGGCACCGCCACCAACGAGTCCGGCACTGCTAGCGGCGGGACGAGCACCACGCTCGTGGATGCCAGCAAGTTGTGGTCGACCAACCTCTGGGCGGGTCGCCCCGTCAGCATCACGGCTGGAACCGGCGTGGGTCAGACGAGCACGGTGTCGTCCAACACCGCCACCACCCTCACCGTCTCGCCAGCTTGGACCACGACGCCGGACGCCACGTCCAAGTACGTCATCCTGCAGACGAGCACCACGCTCCAGGACACCACCAAGTCGTGGTCGACCAACCTATGGGCGGGACGCCCCGACAGCATCACGGCTGGAACGGGCGCGGGCCAGACGCGCACCGTGTCGTCCAACACCAAGAACACGCTCACAGTCTCGCCGGCTTGGACCACGACGCCGGACGGCACGTCCAAGTACGTCATCCTGCAGACGAGCACCACGCTCCAGGACACGACCAAATCGTGGCATATCAACATATGGACGGGACGCCCCGTCACGATCACGGCCGGAACCGGCGTGGGCCAGACGAGCACCGTGTCCTCCAACACCAAGAACACGCTCACTGTCTCGCCCGCGTGGACCACGATCCCGGATGGCACGTCCAAGTACGCCATCAGGCAGACGAGCACCACGCTCCAGGACATCACCAAAGAGTGGCCGATCAACCTGTGGGTGGGACGCCTCGTCACGATCAACGCCGGAACCGGCGCGGGCCAGGCAAGCACGGTGACCGCTAGCGACTCCACCAGACTGACCGTCTCGCCAGCGTGGACCACGACGCCGGACGGCACGTCCCAGTACGTCATCGCACAGACGAGCACCACGCTCCAGGACACGACCAAAGTGTGGACGAGCAACCTCTGGGCGGGACGCCTCGTCACGATCACGGCCGGAACCGGGGCAGGCCAGTCGCGCACGGTGTCCTCCAACACCACCACCACCCTCACCATCTCGCCCCCAGCGTGGACGACGACGCCGGACGGCACGTCCCAGTACGTCATCGGGCAGACGAGCACCACGCTCCAGGACACGACCAAGACGGGGCCCAAAGCGTGGACGGCCAACCAATGGGCGGGACTCGTCGTGAGGATCACGGCCGGAACGGGCGCTGGCCAGACGCGCACGGTGTCCTCCAACACCACGAACACGCTCACCGTGTCGCCCGCGTGGATCACGACGCCGGACGGCACGTCCAAGTACATCATCACGGCGTCGAGCACCGCGCTCGCGGACAACACCAAAGCGTGGACGGCAAACCAATGGGCGGGACGCCCCGTCGTTATCAACGCCGGAACGGGCGCGGGCCAGACGCGCACGGTGGTGTCCAACACCACCGACACGCTCACGGTCTCGCCCGCTTGGGACCCGATCCCGGACGGCACGTCCGAGTACGTCATCACGCAGACGGCCACCACGCTGCAGGACATCACCAAAACGTGGACCGTCGACCAATGGGCGGGACGCCCCGTCAGGATCGCTGCCGGAGCCGGCGCGGGCCAGACGAGCACGGTGTCGACCAACACCGCCAACACGCTCACCGTCTCGCCGGCGTGGACCACGATGCCGGACGCCACGTCCGAGTACCGCATCACGCAGGCGAGCACCAAGCTTCAGGACATCACCAAGACGTGGACGACCGACCAATGGAAGACCCGCGTCGTCACAATCAAGGCCGGAACCGGCGCGGGCCAGAGTAAAACGGTGTCCTCCAACACCGCCAACACGCTCACCGTCTCGTCGGCTTGGGGCACGAAGCCGGACGGCTCGTCCCAGTACGTGATCGGCGTCGGAGCCACCGCCACGATCGCGCTCACGGGCACCTACAACAGTTCGTCCAGGGCCGTCTCGGCCAGCGGGGGTGGGTACACCTTCGACGGCGCATACGATGGCAGCTCCCGTCTGGAGGGCACGTTCACCGGACCGACGAGCTCGAGCGGGACGTTCCTTACCGAGAGGGCTACGAGCAACCCGATGGCCTTCTGCGGGCCTTTCACCAGCACGAACGCACAGGGCAACGGGATCTTCAACGTGACGCTGAGCGGCTCGACGCTCTTCGGCGCGGCGACGGCGGCCGGCGGGACGGTATTCGCGCTGGATGGGACGCTCGCCGCTGGCGACAACGGCACCGGCAGCGGCGACGCCGGCGTCGCCAACTCGAGCGCCGCCGGCCCGGGCCAGACGAGCACCACGCTCCAGGACACCACCAAATTGGGGACCTCAGCGTGGACACTCCACCAATGGTTGGGGCGCCTCGTCAGGACCAACGCGGGGTTCGGCGCGGGCCAGACGCGCACGGTGGTGGACAACGACGCCAACACGCTCACCGTCTCGCCAGCGTGGACCACGATCCCGGAGGATGCCTCGACCGGATACGTCATCATGCAGAAGAGCACGACGCTCGAGGACCTTGACAAAAAGGGGGCCAGCGCGTGGACGACCAACCAATGGGCGGGACGCGCCGTCAGCATCAACGCGGGAGCCGGCGCGGGCCAGACGCGCACGGTGGCCTCCAACACCGCCAACACGCTCACGGTCTCGCCAGCCTGGAACCTGATACCGGACGGTACCTCTCAGTACGTCATCGCCATCGGGATCACCGTCCCGTCCCTCGCGACCGGCCAGGCGAACAGCACCGTTAGCCGGCTCGCCGGCGCCTTCACTTTCGGGACCAATACGGGCATCTGGGACGGTGCCCGCTGCGATCAGTGATGCCGCGGTCGCGTGGCGAGCTTACAGCCTGACGTTGGGGCTTGAGGTGGGAACGAACGAGGGCCGGCGCTTTGCCGGCCCTCGTTGCTTCAGTCGGTGTGTTCGGGGAGATGGCGGTGCGTGTGGTCGCCCCCCTCGCCTTCATCCGTGAACCAGCAGTAGGCCCAGATCTTCGCAGGGCGCAGAATCTTTCGGCCCGCGCGCAGAATGACCCCGAGGGGTTCGTCGTCGAGAACCAGGGGGAGGGGGAGCGTTGTCATGCACAGTTCCCAGTTGTGAGCCGTAAGGCGGCAGTGCAAGCTTCCCGCCACGAGCGCGTTCTTACAACTTGGCGTCTTACAACTGGTTACGGGGCGGGGTGAGCGAGGAGTGGCTAGTCTGACACGTTCGCCGCCGTGTCGAGCGGACGCGGGGGCTTCACCGCCACGAATCCCGCGCCGCGGCGGGTGCGGCGGCGCCGGGTGAGCTGCCATCCCGTGTAGTGCGCCTCGAGCGACTCCGGCGCCAGCGGTATCACCTCCCGGGTCGCGGGCCTGGGCAGCACGATGTGGACGCCGCCCGCCCGCGTGCGCGCCTGGAGGTCGTAAAGCAGGGCGTGGCGGTCCTTGGGCCGCGCGGCGGCCAGCGCGGCGGGGTCGATCACCACGAGGCTGGGTGCGACGTCCGGGAACCAGCGCCCGAAGTTGATCACGAGCGCCTGGAAGCGCCCGGCGAGCTGCTCCGTGATGGCGCGACTCTCCGCCGCCTCGACGGCGTGGAGCTCCTGGTCCACGAGGAACACTTCGGCCTCGTAGGCGGCGATGAACAGCGCGGCGGGGAGCGCCCCCGTCCCCACGACCACCGCCAGGTCGCCGGGCTCGAGGCGGCGGGCGTAGGCGACGAGGGGCCCGTCGGCGTCCAGGCCCCAGTGGGTCGGCTCGCGTTGCGCGGCGCGCAGCGCCCGGTGCTTTTGCCGCCAGCGGGGAAACGACGGTAGCCGCAGCCGACGGGCGATGATCCGGTCCACGTGCTCGAGCAGCAGTACCTCGGTGAGCAGGTACTGCCCGGCGGCGTTCTCCTCCAGCTCGCGCACGGCCTCGTCCCCGATCTCCAGCAGCTCCTCGCGCGTGAGTGCGTTCTTGTATTCCTCGATGCGCTGCAGGATGAATTCCTGGTACTCCTGCTTGAGGGAGCGGGGCGGGCGGCGCGGGGTGGGGGCGGGCGCGGGCGAGCCGCTGGCGGAGAGGGGCGTCAGCATGGCTCGACGTGCACCGTGACTTCCGCGAGCTGCAGGTCGCGCTTGAGGCGCTCCTCGACCGCGTCCGCGATGGCGTGCGCCTCCTGGACGTTCGCGTTCCGGTCCACGGCGATCGTGACCTCGGCGTAGCGCACCGGGGCCGCGCCCCGCGAGCGGATTCCGTAGGCGCTCCTCACGCCCACCACCCCTTGAGCCGTCTCCTGGATCGCGGTGGGGGGGAGGGCGCGCTGGTCGACCAGCACCGGCACGGCGCGGGAGAGAATCCGGTACGCCGCCCACAGGATCAACAGGGCCACAGCGATCGCCACGGCCGGGTCGGCCCACCACCACCCGTGCCGCGCGAGCAGCACGCCCGTCAGCACGCCGGTCGTCACGTACACGTCCGTGCGCGTGTGCGCGGCGTCCGCCAGCAGCAGCTCGCTCCTCAGCTCGCCCCCCCGCCGCCTCTCGTACCAGGCGATGCACACATTCACCCCGAGCGTGAGCACGAGAATCGCGAGCTGAAGATCGGTCACGAGCACCGGGTGCCCCCCGCTCAGGAGGTGGTTCACGGCGCCCCGCGCGAGCTCGAAGCAGCTGATCGCGAGGAACACGACGATGGCGAGCGCCCCGAGGGTCTCGAACTTGCCGTGGCCGTAGGGATGCTCCTCGTCGGGCGCCTGGCCGGCCACGCGGACCAGGACGACGCCGAGCGCGTTGTTCAGCACGTCCACCGCCGAGTCGAGCGCTCCACCCAGGATCGCGAGTGAGCCGGAGAGAATGCCCACGAACAGCTTGCTCCCCAGGACGGCGAGATTGGCGATGAGGACTCCGGTTAGGACTCGGCGGACGCGGATGTGGCGGTCGCGTGCCTCGGGCCGGGGCAGCGGCATGGGGTGCAAGGTTGCAAAGGCAGACTCGTAAGTCAACGGTGCGGCTCAGTCGGCCGCCCGCAGCAGCGCCCCCTTCAGGTATCCCGTCTCCGGCACGTTCAAGAGCTCGGGGTGATCCCTGCCGGCTCCCGTCCATGTGAGGAGCTGCAGGCGGCGCCCGCTGTCTTCCGCCGCGGCCGCGAGCATCGCCGCGAAGTGCTCGCGCCGTACGTGGTAGGAGCAGCTGCAGGTGAAGAGGATCCCGCCCGGCGCGAGCAGCCGCATGGCCCGCAGGTTGATCTCCTTGTAGCCGCCCAGCGCCTTGGCGACGCTCTGCTTCGTCTTCGCGAACGCCGGCGGGTCGAGCACCACGGTGTCGAACGTCTCCTCCCGCCGCTCGAGCTCGCGCAGCAGGTCGAAGGCGTTGGCCTCCCGCCAGGTGATGTTCGCGACGCCGTTGAGCGCGGCGTTGGCGCGCCCGCGTTCCAGCGCCTCGGCGCTCGAGTCCACGGCGACCACCTCGGCCACCCGGCGCGCCAGGTGCAGCGCGAACGAGCCGTGGTAGGCGAAGGCGTCGAGCGCGCGGCCTCCCGCATGCGCCGCCCCGGCGACGAGCACGCGGTTCTCACGCTGGTCGAGGAAGGCGCCGGTCTTCTGACCCGTGCGCGGCGCCGCCAGATAGCGGACCCCGTGCTCGGCGACCTCGATGGTGTCGGGGACGACGCCGTCGGCCGTGACGACCTCGAGGGGAAGACCCTCGTGGCGGCGGATCGCGGCGTCGTTGCGGAGCAGGATGCCGTCCGGCTGGAGGGCGGCCCGGATCCCCGCGACCACGTCGTCGCGGACCCGCTCCAGCCCGGCGGAGAGGAGCTGGGCCACGACGTAGGGGCCATAGCGGTCCACCGTGAGCGACGGCAGCCCGTCGCCCTCGGCGTGCACCACGCGATAAGCGGTGGCGTCGATGCCCGACCGGAGGGCGGCGGCCGTGCGGATGCGGTCCTCCCACCAGGCGGCGTCGATGGGCTCGCCGCCGCGCGTCAGGAGCCGCAGCCGGATCTCCGACTTGGGAGAGTAGAGGGCCTGGCCGTGGCGGCGGCCGCGGCGGTCGGCGACGGTCACGATCCCGGCCGCGTCGCGCGGCTCGTCGTAGATGTCGGTGCGA
>QHUR01000046.1 GCA_003221995.1 Gemmatimonadota bacterium
CGCGGAACGCCGCCAGCGCTTCGTCCGGGTCGTCGCACACCACGGTCTCCGGCACCGGGAGCCCCGCGCGCTCGAGCAGCGCGCTGGTCCACAGCTTGTCCACCGTCCGCTCGATCGCGCGCGGCGAGTTGATCACTGGGATGCCACGCTCCTCGAGCGCGTGCAGCGCGTCCACCCGGAAGATGACCTGCTCGAGCGAGCCCGCAGGGATGATGCGCGCCAGTACGGCGGCGCAGGCGCCGAGGTCTTCCCCGGCGGCCGAGAGGGCGGGACCCGCTCCGCCCAGGCGCGCGACCAGCGCCTCGTAGGGCAGCACCCGCCCCTCGTGGCCCCGCTCGGCGAGGGCGCGACAGAGCTCCTCCGTGTGCCACCCCTGCCGCGCCGCCAGGATCGCGATGCGCACGGCCGTCAGTTGGTCTTGACCCCCGTCAGCACCGTGAAGCCGCCCGTGGCGAACGTCGGGAGGTCCCCCGACACGGCCTTGAATCCCGGCGTGGCCAGGCCCTTCTCCATGGCCTCCTTCGTGTCCCACCGGAGATCGGCTTCGCGGTAGATCGCCGCCGGCTTGCCGTCGGTGCCGGGGGCGAACTTGACCAGCTCGGCGCGGGTGACCCCGATCTCCTGAGCGTGGGCCGCGAACAGCGGCACGTGCTTCTCGGCGTAATACTTCTCGAACGCGGCCGTGTCCTTCGGCTGGTTGTACAGCACGATCACGGCCCACTGTACGCCGGGGGCGGCGGGCTGGGGCCGGGCGCACGCGGCCAGGAGGGCGAGCGCGCCGAGGGCGGCGGGGGCGGCGAGGGCGGCGACGCTGAGCAATGCACGGTGCATGAGAATCGCTCCTTGAGTGAGGAGAGGGTGCCTGAGGGCGCGCGTCTCAGCTCTCGACGAGCGACGCGCGCAACACGTCGGAGTTCGCGCGACCGGCGTGATACGTCTTGCCGCTCCCCGCGCTCGTGAGCCACACCTCGGCGGGACTGAAGAGCAGCGGATCGATCTTGTAGAAATCACCGTCGTACCGTTTGAAGATGTCGTAGAACGGCGTGCCATAGTCTTTCGAGGCGGACGCGGGGATCCTGGGCACGAGCTCGGCGAGCTCGCTGTCGTCGGCGGTGACGGTGTAGCGCGCCGCGCCGCCGTACAGGATGCAGTCGTTGGTGCGCCCGATCGCCCGCAGGTCGTTCTTGGCGACGGGCGGGAGCGGCGCCGTGCCGATGCCGCTCACGATCTTCCGGAGATCGAAGCCCAGCGTGTCCATCTTGTGCAGCCCCGTCTCGAGGATCCGCGCCGCGATTTGCACGCCGCCCGCGAGGCTCGCCGTGGGGGCGACGACGAACGTGAGCTGCGACGGCTCGAGGCCCGCCTTCTGGCCGACCCACGCCGCCACCGCCTCCGTGGGCGGCGTCCTGGTCTCGAGCACGAGCACGCCGCGGCGTGCGCGCTCGCGGTAGCCGAGCTTCTGGAACAGCTCCTTCTCGACACGCGCGTGGGCGCGCAGCGGGCCCGAGCCCATCGCGAAGTACTTCTCCACCTGGATCGCCCACCCGGCGTACTGCGCGGCCATGCAGCTCACCGCGGGATGGTCGGTCCACACGCGCACGCCCGGCCAGGCCTCGTCCGCGATCGGCACCGGGACGTACTCCACGTCGCCGAGCCCGCCCATGCAGATCCGGGCCAGCGCGAGGCCGGCGCCGTAGCCGCCCGGCTGATCGATACCTGCGTCGATCACGCGCGCCCCGTTTGCAAGCATGCGCGCGGCGACCCGCAACGCGGCGGCGTTCGCCACCATCTGGTCGGCGATCTGCCAGGCCCGCTCGTTCAAGCCGTGTCCGTCGCCGCTCACTCCCCCGCCCATTGCAGCATCTCTCCCTTCCCGAGCTCGGCCAGGTCGCCGGAATAGCGGTCGTAGCGCCCCGTGATCCAGCGGTCCGCGACGTCGAGCCCCCGTCGCTCCCGCAAGTACAAGAGCAGCAGCCGCACGTGCGGCGGCCGGTAGGTGCAGGCGTAGCGGAACGTGGCCGGGCGGGCGACCGGGCCACACGCGACGATCGAGCCGCGCTTCGTCCAGCGGCCGGCGTCGGGCCCCGTCTGTCCGAACACCACCGCCGTTCCCGCGATCATGCCGCGGCCCGTCCCCCGTCCCGCGTTTCCTGTCACCACAACGAGCCCGCGACGCATCCCGGCCCCTGCGTCTTCGCCCGCGTTCCCGCGAATCACGATCTCGCCCCCCACCATGCCACGTGCGGCCCCGGGGCGCGCGCCGCCCGTGTTGTCGCCGACGTCGCCGCGGACCTCGATCGCGCCGCCCGTCATGGCGACGCCCACGTCGCGGCCCGCGTGGCCCTCGACAACGAGCTCCCCGCCCATCATCCCCGCCCCCATGCCCTCGGCGAGCCGCAGGTCCCCTTCCAGGCGCACCCGGGCGGCGCGCTCTCCCTTGACGGTGAAGAAGTCGCCCAGCGCCGCGGCGCGCCCGGCGTGCCGGACGGGGAGCGCCGCGATCTCGCGTTGGGGAAGCTGGGCGAGGCGGTCGGGCGTCACCCCCGCGAGCTCGAGCGCCCCGACCGGCGCGGTACGCAGCGACAGCACGACCACGTCGCTCATAAGTCGCGGCTGAAGCCGCGGCTCGGCCCTGCCGCTGAAGCGGCGTCATGCCCGTTTACGGGCAGGCGCCGAGTCGCGAGTTCACTCGCGCATCTCATGCCGTGACCCCACTCATGATCTTCCGCAGTGGGAAGTGGTGCGGCCCGAGCTTGCCGCCGTAGTTGCCCGCAGAAATCGACCGGACGCCGCCCAGGCAGGCCGCGCGAATGCCGACCCGCATCGCCGCCTCGATGGACGGCGCGTCCGTTCCGTCGAGCACGATCTCGAGCACGCTGTTCACGCCCTCGGGCAGCGCCGACGGCGCGATCGCGCGCAGCGTCGGGCTGAAGGCCTCGTTCGTCGTCGCGAGCATGTTCTTGTAGCGCTTGGAGCCTACCTTGCTCCCGCTCCGCACCACGCCGCCCGGGAACGGGAGGATGACTCCCGGCAAGTTGGTCATCGCGAGGACGGCCGCCTCGGCCGCGGCGAGGGCGGCGTCCGGGTGCTCGGCGAGGATCAGGAAGTTGCCGCCGCCCACGCCCTTCTGCATCCCGAAGGTCTCCTCGATTAGGAACTCCCCCTCCATGACCGGCACCCGCCAGTAGCGCCGCCCGCCGATCACCTTGCTCCCCTGGAAGCCGTCGCCGAACACCCGCAGAGCCTTGCCGACGGCGAGCCGGTCGGGCGCGGCCGGGAGGCCGTCGAAGCAGGCCGTCGTGGGGCAGGTGAGGACGGTCTGCCCCAGGCGGACGATCAGCTGCTGAGGGAGGCTCTCCTTGTCCATCGTGAGGAACAGCACGCTCACCCCGGGGCGCCCGTCGGGCGTCTCGGATGCCGTGAGCTCGCGCTCGATCCCCGCTTCGCACTTGCAGCCGATGACGGAAGTGGCGAACCCCGTCAGCTTGAGCGCCGCCTCCCGGGCCCACCGCGCGGTCTTCCCCGTGATGACGATCCGGGCGACGCGCATCGTGAACGCCTCGGCGAAGGTGTCCTCGATCGTGACCCCGTTGATGATCATTCCCCGAGCTCCGCGGCCGGATAGTTCTCGAACGACACGCAGGCGTAGCCGTCGAACCAGCGCTTCAGGTCACGCGTCACCGCCCGGTCGTACCCGGGCTGCACCCGGAGCCGCCGCCCCGTCGGCGCGCGTCGCAGCTGCCCCTCCTCTACCACCAGGACGCCACCCTTGATCACATGGCGCGGCGTGGAGAACATCTTCGCGCGGTCGGCGTCGTTCGCGTAGACCGTCACGTCCGCGTCGGCGCCGACCCCCAGGTGGCCCTTGTGCTTCAGCCCGAGC
This sequence comes from Gemmatimonadota bacterium, assembly GCA_003221995.1. Taxonomy (GTDB): domain Bacteria; phylum Gemmatimonadota; class Gemmatimonadetes; order Gemmatimonadales; family GWC2-71-9; genus AG29. Next base: position 3,884 of record QHUR01000046.1, read on the forward strand.
AGGCGGGCGGGCGCCGCCCGCGTGACGGTCGCGATCTCGGAGAGCGTATATTCCCGCGCCAGCCCGTCGGCGAGCGCGCTTCCCGCGACGAGCTTTTGGTTCACCCGCTTCAGGCACTCGTCCCGATGGCTCCGGTCCATCAAGAGGCGGATCAGCTCCGGGTAGGAGAGAAATGATCCGCCGTTGGGGTGGTCGGTCGAGAGCACGACCCGCCAGGGATCCTTCGCGAGCAGGAACAGCTCGAGCCCGACGGCCCATTGCAGCGACGCCACCGCGGCCTGCTCCTTGTACGAGTAGGGGACGATGCCGCACCCGGTTTCGAGCTCGACGTCCACGTTGACCCACCGTCTCCCCGAGCTGGCGTGCAACAGGTATTCGACCGGCGCGTCGGCCGTGAGCGTCGTCGCCGGGCCGAACATCACCTGGCCCACGTCCACGCTCACCTCCGGGTGAGCGTTGACGTGCTCGATGACCTCCTTGGCGGCCGACTTCCAGCTCTTGCCGCGCTCGCCGCCGTAGCTGTGGAACTGGAGGTGGGTGAAGTGGGCGCGCCGCCCCGCGAGCGCGCGCATCGTCTCGAGCGTCGTCGTGGCGTTGCCCGCCTGGCCCAGGTTGTTGCAGTGGATGTGCACCGGGTGCGGCAGCTCGAGCGCGTTCGCCGCGTCGGCCAGCGTCTCGAGGATGCGGCGCGGCGTCACGGCCCCCGAGCCGACCGCGTCGTCCAGCCCCGTGACGTTGCGGCCGCCCGCCTTCCAGCGCTCCACCCCGCCCGGGTTGACGATCTTGATCGCGTATCCGCCCGCGGCGGAGAGCACCCACGCCGCGTAGTCCCGGGCGCGGGCGGCCTCGCCTGCCGCGATCTGGCGCAACAGGTAGTCGTCGTTGCCGAGCAGCGTGAACAGGCCGGCATCGATGATCGGCGTGTCGTCGAGCTCGGCGTGCGCCTGGCGCGCGGCGAGCGGGGCGACTGCGGCTTCCATCGCGGTCGTGTAGCCGAGCGCCGCGTAGCGGTATCCCGTCGTGAACGTCGTCGGGATCGTGCCGCCGGTGCCCGAGCGGGGTATCGCGTCGGGATCCGCGAGCGGAGGCGCGGGCGCCGGGTCTGCCGCGTGCTCCTCCGGGAGCAGGCGTCGGCCCTGGTTGACGCTCGACCCTGCGATGTGCGAATGGATGTCCACGCCACCCGCCATGACCACCATGCCGCGGGCGTCGAGCTTGGGCGCATCGCGCGGCAGCTCGGCCACGATGCGACCGTCCTCGATGCACACGTCGCGGATCCCGCCGTCCGCCCCCCCGTCGTTCGCCGGGTCGTACACCACGCCGCCCGCGATTCGGAGCCGCGTCTTGCTCATGACCGCCCCTTCATGAGACGCGCCGCGAGTGCCCGCACGACGTCCGCCGCGACGGCGGGGCCTGAGAGCGCCGGCCGGAGCGGCAGCGCGAGGTCGTCCATGCGGAACGCGGTGCCACCCTCGTGGATCCCCGCGACCCCGGTATCGATCGCCACCGTGGGTCGGAACGGGGCGGCGCTCGCGCGCGGGCCGATCGCGATCGTCGTGACCTGTCCCAGCGCCGCCGCGACGGCTTGGGGGACGCCTGCGGGCGAGCCGACCAGGAGGGCGACGTCGATCTCCCTCCGCGCGAGCAGAACGGCGGCGCCGGCGTGGGGGCGGTAGCGCGGGTAGCCGCCCGCGAAGTCCACGGCGAACGGGAATCCCGTTTGCCAGGTCGCGACGGCATCCGCGCCGGACCGGTTCCCGCCCGCGCGCAGCGACGACAGCGCGCACCGCGCCGGCCCGTTCAGCGCCTGCGCGAGTGCGATCAGCGCCTCGGTCCGGTCGGCATGGAGAGGGGAGCCGTGCGGCGACGGCTCGGCGTCGTGCACCAGAGCGACGTAGCGCGCGTGCAGCATCCGTGTGGCGAGCCCGGTGGCCACTCGGGCGACCGCGTCCTCCCCGATTGCGCGTCCCAAAACCACGGCCCGCATCAGCGCCAGCGCGTCGACCTCGTGCTCGGGCGCGATCGCCACCCGCTCGTCGGCATCAGCGGCGCCGCGGGAGGGCCCGACGTCCACCGCGACGACGCGGCGGCTCTTGCGTCCGTCCGGCGCCTGGAGCCCCGCGGGGTCGACCGCATAGCGACTGGCATAGCGGGGGTAGCGGTCCGCTGGGTCGACTCCCCAAAACACCACGAGGTCCGCCCGCTGGCGGATCTCGCCCAGCGTCGCTCCGGCGCGCCCCCGCCGCTGGGAGGCGAGGATGCCGGCCGCGATCTCCCCCGTGGGGCTGTCGAGCAGCGCGCCCAGCCGATCGGCGATCGCGACGGCGGCGCGCTGCGTCTCGCAAGAGATGTCCGGCGCGAGGTAGACGAGGGGGCGCTCCGCGCGGGCGAGGAGCTTCGCTGCGTCGCCGAGCGCGACATCTGGCGCGACCGGCTTCCCGCCCGCGCGGGTCTCCCGCGGCACGCTCCCGTCGGCGAACCAGGCGCGCCCGAGCGCGCAGCTGTTCCGCGCTTCGACGATGCGGTCGCCATCTACGACGACCGTGATGTCATCGCAGGCGCAGCCGCAGCCCAGGCAAGTCGCGTGCTCGACGACCCGCTTGGTCACGCGATCCGCGCCTCGCTGCGCTCGATGTCCCGGTACAGGGCGGCCGCCCGGCGCACGAGTGCCGCGTCGCATGCGGCCGCGTCCGCCCCTCGTGCGAACACCGTGCATACGGGATCGCGGGGCGCGAAGCGCGTCCCAGGCGGCGACACGTCGCGCACGTCCGGGTCCGCGAGCCAGGCGCGCGCTTCGCCCATGGCCGAGGGGCGGCGCGCGTACAAGATCGCCTTGCCGACCGCTCCCGGCGCTCGGCGCCGCGCGCTCGCGAGATCGAACGCGGGCAGCGCGCCCGCGCAGGCGCGCGCGTGGATCTCGAAGATGGACAGCGCGTACGCGCGCTCCACCAGCTCCATGGCGGCGGTATAGCGGGGATTCACCTCGATGGCGAACGGCACGCCGCGCCGCGCCACGAAGTCCACGCCGTTCACCCCCACGAGGCCCCAGGCGGCCGTGACGGCCTGCGCCAGCCGCGCCGCCCGCTCGAGCAAGCGCGCGTCGTCCGGGAACTGGGGGTCGCCGGCGGCGCCGAGCATGCTGCCGCAGTAGCGGAACCCGTCGGCGCCGAAGCGGCGCTCGCCGGCGAGAATGCGCGACAGGCCCAGTGGCACGGCGCGCCGGCCGTCCGCGGCGAACACGATCGACCCCGTGACCCCCGCGATGCGCTGTTGCAGGTAGCAGCCGCGCGGCAGCCGGGCGCCGCGGCGCCACGGGACGACCCCAGCGCCGCCACCCGAGCGGAGCGGCTTCACGAGCCACGCCGCGCCCGCCGGCGGGGGCGCGAAGCGGAGTCGCGGCACCGGCAGCCCCGCCGCCGTCGCGACCCGCGCGAGCCGCCGTGGATCGCGGGCCCGCGCCAGCGCCGCCGGGTCGTTGCCCCAGAGGGGGCGCGGTCCGGCCAGGGCGCGCACGGCGCGGGGGTGGTTCTCGAAGCTCGCCTCGTACACCACCGCGTCGCACTCGAGCGCCCGCGCGGCGGCGACCGCGGCTCGCGTGCTGAACCGCCCCCCCCCCCGCACCCGGGCGACGCGTACCACGGCCGCGCGGGCGACGAGATCCAGGTCGCCGTAGCCGTCCACGGCGACGACCTCGTACCCGGCGCGCGCCGCCGACTCGGCGAAGCCGCGAGTCGAGACGCCGGCGATGAGCACGCGCGGCATCAGCCCAGCCCCAGCCGCCGGCGGGCCGCCTCGCGGGGCACCACGTAGAGATGATCGAGCGCCGTGCCGCGGGCCGCGCGGATCGCCATCGCCTCGACGAGCGCGCGGTGCCGGCCCCCCGCGAGCCCGTCCGCGACGAGTGCCGCCCCCTGGGCGCCTTGTTTCGCCACGCTGGCGAAGCCGTCGAGCGAGTGCGTCGGCGCGACCACACCGAGCCGCTGGCGGATCGCCTGCTGCACCGCCTCGACCTGGGCGAGTCGTCCCGAGAGTACGAACTCCCGGGGCGAGGGGACGGAGAGCGCGATCGCGGTTGCGAACTTGACGGCGCTCTCGATGAAGGCGTCCCAGGCGACCCGCTCCCGCGGCGCGGCGGGCCGGGCGAAGCGCTCGGGTGCGACGACCGCGGCGGTGTCCCAGCCGGCGACGCTCGCGGCGCCGCCCGTGAACAGCAGCGCCTTGGACACGACGCCTGCGAGGTAGGCCACTTCGCCGTCCAGCGCGCCCGCCGCGCGGAACCCGAGCGGCCCGGCCGACCCGCCCGCCCCGTCCACGATCTTACCGCCTGCCACCGCGATCACCGCGGTGAACGCCCCGCCCAGCTCGAGCAGCACGAGCGACACCTGGTCGGGCGGGCGGGTGGTGCGCTCGGCCTGCTCGGCGATGGCGAGCGCCGCGACACACACCTTGTCGGCCGTTCCCATGTCCACGCGGTTGACCTTGCGGTGCTCCGGAACGCTCGTGAGGTGGATGACGCCGGGCGTGAGCACCACGGGCAGGCCGGACCTGGCGAGCGCCCGCGCGAGCGCACGCAGGCCGCCGATCCCGCCCGCTTCCCCTTCGGCCGCGAGGAAGGCGAGGCGCAGGTCCTCCTCGGTCGCCTCCCGGGCGCGCACGAGCGGGAGCCCGTAGCCGGAGGGGCCGGCGATCAGGTCGAGGGGGCCCGCGTCCGTGAGGAGGGCGACGAACGCGCCGGGGTCGGCGAGCGCTGCGGCGGTGGGGAACGAGCGGTCCAGGAACACGGTCCCGTCCTCCAGCCCGCAGAGATCGATGCTCACCGTCCCCGGATCGATCCCGATGACGCGGGGCATCGTCGCTCAGGGCTGCTTCGCGACCAGCTCTCGCGCTACCTCCGCGATCGCCTCCGCGTCGAGGACCAGATCGTTGCGCGTGAACAGACGCGCGATACACGCCTTGTGGAGCTTGGTCTTGAAGTTCCCGACGCCGAATGCCCCGAACACCGCGACGCCGTCCTTCATGATGCCCGCGTCGTTGACGTCCACGCCTTCGATCCCCAGGGGTGGGACCGCGTTCAAGTCCACCGCGATCTTGAGGGTCTTCACCCCCGTCCACGCGGCCCGCGGGGCCATCTGGATGCCGGCCGCGCCCGCGTTGAGCAGCACGGCGGCGCCGTCCAGGGCACGGGGCAGCTGCGACGGGTCCGCCAGGGTCGCGCTCTCCACCTGGACGTTGAAGCGCGCGTTGATGAATTGGCGCGCCTTGTCTCCCTGCTCGGGCTTGCGGGACGTGATCGTCACGCGGGCGCCATCCTTGGCGAGGAGGCCGGCGGCGCGCTGGCCGACCGGGCCGGTACCGGCGAGGACCACGACCTTCTTGTCCGTCGGGCTGCCGAGTGCCTGCTCGATCTTGACGACGGCGGCCACCGCGGTCGTGTTCGACCCGTTCGAGTCCAGCATGAGCGACACCCGGAACGGCCCGAACATCGCGTCCACCGCCATCGCGAGCAGCTGCTCGCCGGCCGTCATGTTGGTGCCCCCGATCCATACCGCGGTGTTCTTGAGATCCTTCGGCCCGCGCGTGAAGAGGCAGCCGTAGATCAAGTCGCGGATATCTGACTCGGTCACGCCGCCGTAGCTCATGATCTCGTCCGCGCCCGCGTCGTAGGCCACCACCTGATCGAACGCGCTCGGCAGCCGTGAGCTGTCGAGTTGCAGCAGCAGCTTTCGCATCGGGTTTCGCGCTCCGCGGTGATCCGAGAAACGGGGACGAAAGCAGTCGAGGGGCGGGAGCACCGCCCCTCGACCGTGCCGCCACTGACGCCGGGGGCGTTACATCTTGTCGGCGCCGCCCGCGAACGGGTGCGTGGCGGTCTTGGCGCCGTTGATGACGGCGTCGACGCGCGGCTGCCCCTTGAGGGCCCGCTCGATCGACTCCTTTGTGGCCTGATAGTTGTACTTGTAAATCTTCTTGTCGTCCTTCGCCTGCCAGTGGATGAACACGCCCACGAGGATGCAGTAGTCGTCCACCCGGTCCCGCGGGATCACGCCGGAGGCCACGCTGTCCACGACCGCGCGGGCGACCGCCGCCTGCGCCGGGCCGAACATCTGCACGGCCTGCGTAGCGTTCTTGATGGTCACCTTGTTGAACAGCAAGGTGTCCGGCTTCGCCGGCAGGTTGGGCGTGACGACGGCCAGCAGGCTGGTGAAGCCGTCGGTGTTCTTCGACAGCGAGCTGACGAAGGCCTGGCCCGCGTGGCCCGACTTCGAGCCGATGATGAGGTCGACGTGGGCGACCTCGTTTCCTTCACCTACCAACGATTCGCCAATGAAGAAATCAGCTGCCATAACTCCCTCCGGATCCGAGCGTGGTACACGGTAGCGACTGCTGGCTGTTTACCAATGCGGTGTCGGAGCGGCGTGGCGTGTGGAGACCCGCGAACCACGCGGTCCCGCGAACGCGGGTAGCTCGTACGGAAACCGTATCGATGGGGTGCTAACCTGCCCGCCGTGGTGCCGGGTGTCAAGCCCGCGCGCAGCGCGATATGCAACCCTACGCGGGCGGCTCGCTGCCCATTGCCACCCGCCACACCTCGTCCGCGAGCCACTCGAGCCGTTGCTGCGAGTATTCCAGCTCCTGGGGCGTCATCTCCTTGGCGCGCCGCGCGATATCCCGCGTGTGCTCGAGCAATTCGTCCAATGCCTCGCGCAGCGGCCGGTTGCGGCGGCGCTCGACCTGGGGCTTGGGGCTCACGCGCTCTGGATCCCCAGGGCGCGTTCCTCCGCCCGGCGGAACTCCTGCGCGCTGGCGCGCAGCGTGGACGGCAAGCCCTGCTCGGCCAGATAGCTCTCGACCAGCCGCAGGCCGTGGTAGTAGCCCGACCGCTCCGGCAGCACCTTGCCGCCGACGAGCCGGGCCGCCGGGCTGAGCCCTCCCGAGAGGAAGCGCAGCCGCAGGCCCAGCCCCGTCTCGTCGAGGAGCGGAGCGGCCACCCGGCGCAGGAACGCGTCGAGCTCCCGGATGCGCCGGTACTGGCGTCGCGTGTAGCCGAAGTACTCCCACGGCTCGAAGCCCGGCGCGACCGCCTGGGCCGCCGCTACGGCGCACCCTTCGTTGACGAGCAGCTCGCGCAGCGTAGCCCGGCTGCCCGTCTCCCAGTAGTCGTAGCGGCCACCCCCCAAGGCCACGAGGCGGCGGAGTTCGGCCCGGCTGGTGGGCGACGTATAGCGGATCGCGTGCGCCACCTCGTGCGCGATCCAGAGGGGCAGCAGGTGGGGTGCCAGCCCCATCCCGTACGTCTGCGGGTTCGCGCGCCCGGTGAAGTGCTCGAGGCAGATGAACGCCACGCCCCGCCCCCCCACGACGAGCTCGCCCGCGTTCGCGGCGCCCACGCCCACCATGACGTAGAGGTCCACCGGGCAGTCGGCGTCCGCGAGGTCGAGCGCCCGCTGCATCGCCTCCTCGGCGATCGCCACGACGTCGACGTCCTCGAGCAGCCGCTGCAGGTCCGTGCGGTCGGCGTGGAGCGCCGCGAGCACCACCTGCTCGGCATGCGGCGACGCAGGGTCGAGCACGTAGTTGTGCCAGTAGCTGGTGAGCACCGGCTGGTGGCGCTCGAGATACTCGTGATAGGCCGCCAGGGGATCGGGCGCGGCACGGACCGCGAGGAACTCCGGCACGAGATTGACGAGCATGGCGCGCGGGGTCGGCCCCAATTTGGGAAGCCGCCGCCGCCCTGACAAGCGTGAGCCACCGAATCGTGATCTCGCTCGCGACGCGCGCCGGCTTGACAACGCGCGCACGGCCACTCAGCCGCTCAGGGCCTGTCGCGCATCTTGCGGGAGAACTCGGTGAGGAAGCGGCGCTCGGCCGGCGTCAGGCTCTCGATCCCCTTGGCGGAGATCTTGTCGAGCACACGGTCGATTTCCGCCTGCGTGGCGTCGCGCTCGGGGCGCCGCGGCTTCGCCGCCGCGTCGCTCCCGCGGGCGACTCGGGCCGATTGCACCAGCATCCTTGGCTCGGCGGCGCGCCGCACGTGACGCTCCGCGCGCGCCACCCGCCAGTCGGCGGCCTTGAGGCACAGGAAGCCGGTGGCGAAGCCTCCCAGGTGCGCGAGGTGCGCCACGCCGTTGCTGCCCGGCAACAGGCCCAGGACGAGGGAAACCGCCACCGCGAAGGTCACCAACCATTTGATGGGGACCGGCTCGGGGAAGGGGAACACGTAGATCGGCTGATTGGGCCAGAACCACGCGAAGGCGAGCATCACGCCATAGACCCCGGCCGAGGCGCCGACGATGTGGTCCACCGGGCGCAGCAGCATCAGGGCGAAGGACAGTGCAGCGCCGCCCAACCCGCACAACAGGTAGTAGCCGAGGAACGCCCGGCTGCCCATGCGCTCCTCGACCGGCGGACCGAATACGAACAGCGCGAGCAGGTTGAACGCGAGGTGCAGGAGCCCCGCGTGCAGGAACATGTAGGTGAGG
>QHUR01000191.1 GCA_003221995.1 Gemmatimonadota bacterium
CCCCGGCGAGCACGCCGTCGCCGCGACCAGCGTGACCGCCGCTCGAGCCGCGTACCATCCAGCCCAGTGCCTCATACCCACCTCCGTTGAAGGTCGAACTGCGATGAGATAACCCGAAGCAAGGGTCTCCGCCAGCGAAGGGGTTTTAATCGCCCGGCGGAGGCCCGTCAAGCGCCGGGGGGGCCTTACGACGGCCGTCGCAACAGTCGATTCCAGCGGATACGCAGCGGGTCGCGGGCGATGCTCATGTAGATGAACAGCGGCCGTCCCACGATGTGGTTGCGCGGCAGGAAGCCCCAGAAGCGGCTGTCGTAGGATTCGTCGCGGTTGTCGCCCATCACGAAGTAGTGCGCCGCGGGGACGACGATCGGCCCCCAATCGTGCGTCGTGGGACGGTAGGACGCCGGATCGCGGCCGACGTAGCTCGGCAGCTGCCACGCCCGGATCTGCCGCAGCCGGAACTCGTCCTCGCGCACCATGAGCCCGACGAGATGCAGCGCGTACGGCTCGTCGAGGCGCTGCCCGTTCCGGTACACCGTGTCGCGCGCCATGCGCAGCGTGTCCCCCGGGGCGCCGATGACGCGCTTCACGATGTTGAGATTGGGCGTCGAGTCCTCGACCGATCGGAACACGACGATGCCGTCGCGTCGTGGCTCGCTGTAGCCCCGCACCGGCAGCAGCCGGACGCCGGTGAGCGGGATCTCGAGCTCGCCGCCGTAGGCCGCCTTGTCCACGAACAGGAAGTCCCCCACGAGCAGCGTGTTCTCCATGCTCGCCGACGGAATGCGGAACGCCTCGATCAGATAGGAGCGGAGCACGATCCAGATCAGCACCGCCGCCGCGAGCGACTTGGCCCACCCGATCAGCTCTTCCCGCAGACGCTGCCGCGGCGCCGGCCCCGGGGCGTCCGTGGCGCTCGGCGCCGGGGCGGGGGCGCGCTCGTCGCGGCGCGGCTCGACCTTGCTCATAGGACCCGCAATCTAATCCGTTGCGCCCACTCCGCACTCCGAACTTCGCGCTGCGCATTAGATTTTCCCCATGACCGAGCAACGCCGACGCCCCCAGCCGCCGCTCCTGGACACACTCGGCAAGCTGTGCACCGAGGGAAAGGAGGCCGCCGACTACCTGTGGCAGGTCCCCAAGGACGAGGCCATGCGGCAGAAGATCCTCGACCTGCTCGACCAGATCGCCGTGGAAAGCGCCAAGCAGGGCCGCAAGGAGATGCCGCGGATCTGCGAGGAGCTGAAGACGGCCGCGCAGGCGAGCGCGAGCCCGCAGCAGGTGGACATCCTCGTCAACGGCTTCGACCGCCTGGTGCATCTGTGGCAGGCGGCCAAGTCGGGGCTGCTGTGACCGGGCGCAGGAGCGAGGCCCCCGCCCCCCCGGCCCGCCACACCGATCTCGAGCAGCTCTGCATCAACACCGTCCGCGCCCTCGCCATGGACGCGGTGCAGCAGGCGGACTCGGGCCACGCCGGGACGGCGATGGCGCTCGCGCCCCTCGCCTGGGTGTTGTGGCAGAAGCATCTGCGCTGCAACCCCGCGAACCCCGACTGGCCGGACCGCGACCGGTTCGTGCTCTCCTGCGGTCACGCGTGCGTGCTGCTGTACAGCGCGCTCTATCTCGCGGGTTACGACCTGACGCTCGACGACCTCAAGCAGTTCCGGCAGTGGGGGAGCCGGACGCCGGGGCATTCCGAGCACGGCGTGACCCCGGGGGTCGAGGCCACGACGGGACCCCTGGGGCAGGGCGTCGGCAACGCGGTGGGGATGGCGATCGCCGAGGCGCAGCTCGCCGCGCTGTTCAACCGCCCGGGGCACGCGGTCGTCGACCACTGCACCTACTTCGTCGCGTCGGACGGCGACCTGATGGAAGGCCTCTCCCACGAGGCGTGCTCACTCGCCGGGCACCTGAAGCTCGGCAAGCTGATCGGGATCTACGACGACAACCACATCACGATCGACGGCGACACGAGCCTCGCTTTCTCGGACGACACCGCCAAGCGCTTCGAGGCCTACGGCTGGCACGTGCAACGGGTCTCGGACGGGAACGATCTGGCAGCGCTCGACGCCGCGCTCGCCGCCGCGCGCCGCACTACCGATCGGCCGTCGCTCGTCATCGTGCGCACGCACATCGCCTTCGGCAGCCCGGGCAAGCAAGACACGGCCGAGGCTCACGGTGCTCCGCTCGGCGCCGACGAGGTCAAGCGCACCAAACAGAACCTGGGGTGGCCCTCGCTCGAGCCGTTCCATGTGCCCGCGGAGGCGCTCGCGCACTGGCGTCGAGCCCGAGAGCGCGGCGCGCGACTCGAGGCCGAGTGGCGCAAGCGGTGGGACGCCTACCGCAAAGCCCACGGCGATCTCGCGGCGGAGCTCGAGCGGCGGCTCGCGGGACGCCTCCCGGACGGATGGGACGCCGATCTTCCGGTGTTCACGCCCCAGGACGGCGCACTCGCGACGCGCGCCGCCTCGGGCAGGGCGCTGAACGCCATCGCGCCGCAATTGCCGGAGCTGATCGGCGGCTCGGCGGACCTCACGGGCTCGAACAACACGCAGCTGAAGGGCTCCGGCGACTTCGCCGCCGGGCGCTACAGCGAGCGCAACTTCCACTTCGGCGTGCGTGAGCACGCCATGGGTGCGGTCCTGACCGGGATCGCGCTGCACAGGGGGTTCATCCCGTACGGCGGCACGTTCCTGATCTTCTCCGATTACATGCGGCCGGCGATTCGGCTCGCCGCGCTCACGCAAATGAGGCCGATCTACGTCTTCACGCACGACTCGATCGGCCTCGGTGAGGACGGCCCCACGCACCAGCCGATCGAGCACCTGGCGAGCCTGCGCGCGATCCCCAACCTGACCGTGATCCGTCCCGCCGACGCGACGGAGGTGGTCGAGGCCTGGCGCGCCACGATGCTGCACCGCGGCGGCCCCGTCGCGCTCGTGCTGACGCGCCAGAAGGCGTCAGTGATCGACCGCACGAAGTACGCACCAGCGAACGGGCTGCGCCTCGGTGGCTACGTGCTGGCCGACGCGCCGGGCGGAAAGCCGGACATCATTCTGATGGCGACGGGTTCCGAGGTAGAGCTGATTCTCGCTGCCTACGAGCAGCTGAAGACCAACGGCCAAAAGCCAAGAGCTGTCTCGATGCCGTGTCTCGAGTTCTTCGCCAAGCAGCCCGAGCACTACCGGGACGCCGTGCTCCCGCCGTCCGTGCCGCTGCGCATCGCCGTCGAGGCCGCGGCACCCCAGTCGTGGTACCGCTGGGTGGGCGACAAGGGCGTGGTGTTGGGGATCGAGCGATTCGGGGCGTCCGCGCCCTACCAGCGAATCTATCAGGAGCTCGGCCTGACTGTGGGGCGGATCCTCGAAGAGGCGAAGCGGCTGCTGGGAACGCGCGAGTAAACTCGCGGCTCGGCCACACATCCCGTTTCGTCAGTCCGCCCGTCCGCCCATTCTGCGCAGTATCAGTCGCGCCGCCTCTCTCCCCGACCGCACGCACGCCGACACGCCCGCCCCGTCGCACCCCGCCCCGGCAATCGCGATGGGAGCGAGGCGCGCGAGGCGCTCCCGCACCTGGGCGACGCGCGCAGCGTGGTGGGCCTCGTAGCGGGGCAAGCCGTGCGGCCAGTGAAACGCGCGCGTCCAGAGCGGTGCCCCGGTGATCCGGAGCAGCGGCGCGAGCTCGGCATGCGCCAGCGCCCCCGGCTCGCCATCGGACGGCGCGAGGAACGCGCGCAGCAGCATGTGCCCGGCCGGCGCGCGCCCCGGGTACTTGGCCGAGGCGTACGTGCAGGCCCGGACCGCGCCCGGCGCGGCCGCGGCCGCCACGAATCCGGTCCCCTCGAGCGGCTTCCCTAGCTGGTCGCTGCGATACGCGAGCGATACGGTCACGCTTGGCTGGTAGACCACCTCCCCCAGTGCGCGCGCGGGCGACAAGCCGAGGGCGGCCAGCAGCCGGGCGGCGGCAAACACCGGCAGCGCGAGGATCACGCCGTCGGCATCCACGGCCGAACCCCCGGGGAGCGTCAGGCGGTAGCCCCGTGCCGACGGACTGATCGCCGAGACTCCGGCGGCAGCCCGCATCGCGGGGCCGAGCCGCGCGACGAGGGCCTCCACGACCACGGCCATCCCGCCGGCGAAGCTGCGAAATCCCGCGCCTAGGTCCTCCCCGCGAACCTCGATCCCGAGCAGCGCCGCCGCACTCCCCTCGGCGAGTGGCTCGAATCGGCTTCCCGTCCACACCGCCGCGCCCCGCGCCAGCTGATCCACCAGCCGGTCGGCGATGCCGAGCTCGCGCGCGAGCGCGGGAAGATCGGGCTCCGCCGCGAGAAACCCATCCGGGCCCCCCTCCACGAGGAAGCCG
>QHUR01000193.1 GCA_003221995.1 Gemmatimonadota bacterium
TCACCGCCGGCGAGTTCCGGCGCCGCTTTCCCTTCGACGTGTCGCTGGAGCGCTACGTCGATCTGCTCGTCACCCCGTACCGGGAGGCCCTGCGCGCGTTTCACCCCTTCAATGCGGGGATGTGGGACCAAGGCACCCACGCCGCTCGCGCCTCCTGGGCGGGGTGATCTAGTCCGCGGCGGCACGCGCCACGGGATGCTCCGTCGCGTCGTGCTCGCGCTGCAGCACCGAGAAGCGCGCGATGCTCGTCCGCAGTCGCTCGGCGAGCTGCGCCAGCTGCTGGGAGGTCGCCGTCAGGTCTCCCATCGACGTGATCTGGGCCTGCGTGGCGTTGGCGGCGCCGTCCGCGCTCTCCGCAGACCCGCTCGAGATCGCGGCTACCTGCTGCAACGACTGCGCCAGCTCCGCGAGGCGCTGCGCCTGGCTGCGCGACACGTCCGCCGTCGCGTTGACGAGATCGCCCATCAGCTTGATCCCCTGGTGCAGCTCCTGCAGGGCACCGTCCGCCTCGGCGGCAACCGCGCCGATGTCCCGCACCTTCGCCTCCCCTGACTGCATCGCCCGCGCCGCCGCTTCGATCCCGGCCCGCAGATCGGAGACGAGCTCGGCAACCTCCCGCGCCGACCGCCCCGCCTCCCCGGCGAGCGCGCGCACCTCGTCCGCCACGACGGCGAACCCCTCACCGTGCTCCTCCGCGCGGGCGGCCTCGATCGCGGCATTGAGCGCGAGCAGGTGGGTCTGGCGGGCGATGCGGGCGATCGTCTGCGCGAACACGCCGATCCGCTCCGACATCCCCGAGAGACTGGCGACGGTCGCGGCCGTGGCGCGCACCTCCTCGCCCACCGCGCGCAGCGTCTGACTGGCGCGCGCCACGCGATCGCGGCCGCGCTCGGCGGCGGCGATGAGCCGCCCCGCGTCCGCTTGCATCAGCTCGGCCCGCACGCGCAAGGACTCGGCCTGGTCCGCCGCCTTCGCGCTCTCGCCCCGGGCCCCGTCTGCGAGCGCGCGCTGGCTCGCGAGATCGGTCGCGAGGCGCTGCGCGGTGTGCGTGACCGACTCGGACGTCGCGTGCAGCTGCTCGGCCGACGCGGCGAGCTGCTCCGCGAACGCCGCCACTTCGTCCGCTTCGCGCTGCACGGTCGAGATCGTCGCTCCGATCTCCTCGAGCATCCGGTTGAAGCTCTTCTCGAGGAAGCCCAGCTCGTCGGACTCTCCGGCCGGGGCCCGTACCGCCAGGAACCCCTGCTCCGCTTCCCCCATCACCGAGCGCGCGCCGCGGATGCGCTGAATCAGGGTCGCCGGAATCTCTTTCAGCGCCATCGCGATGAGCGCGAACAGGGTCGTCTCGAGCGCGGGCCCGGGCGACAACGCCGGCGCTCCGCCGTACCACGCGTGATGCAGCTCGACGGCGAGCAGATACGCGGGGGCCGTCATCAGGACGAGAAAGTTGCCAACCGTGCGACCTTGGTCGAAAGCATAGGGCAGCACGGCGATCAGAAACGCCGCCACGAACCCCCCGGGCCCGAACCACACGATCACCACCGCGACGAGTAGCAGGTCCAAGAGCGCCAGGGCGTAGATGAACCACCAGCGGTACCAGCCGCGCTCGTTGATCATGCCGACGAGCGCATTGAGGACGGCCGCTCCCCCGGCCACGAGTACCATGGTTGCCGGGCGGGTCCTGACGACCCCGTAAGCCCAACCGAGCAGCCCCATGTCGAACCCACCCCCCACCATCCACCAGCGCCGTCGCAGGCTGCGCGCGAAGGTCTCGAGGTCCTTGAGGCGCTGCTCCACCCCTTGGGCTTCGTCCTTCCAGCCGCGGAGCCGGAAGGCGAGAGAGCCGCGGGCCGGGGCGGCGGCGTCGGTCACGTGAGGCCGAGCTCCGTGGCGCGGACCAGCACCTCGACGGCGTATCCCGCGCTGTCCAGGGTGGTGCGGCCCCCCTCTTCCCGATCCACGACGGCGAGCACCCCCAGCACGCGGCCGCCTGCGCTCTCGACCGCCCGGATCGCCTCTGCGGCGGATCCGCCCGTGGTGATGACGTCTTCGACAACGACGACGGCAGCGCCCGCAGCGAAGCACCCCTCGATGCGCCGCGCCGCCCCGTGAGTCTTGGGCTGCTTGCGCACCGTGAAGGCGTCGAGCGTGTGGCCACCGGCGTGTGCGGCGGCGGCGATGGCGAAGGCGACGGGGTCGGCGCCGAGCGTCAGCCCTCCCACGAAGCGGGGCTCCCACCCACGTGCCGCGAACCGCTCCAGCGCCAGGGGACCCACGAGGGCGAGCCCCTCTCCCGACATGGTCGTGCGACGGGCGTCGATGTAAAACGAGGACCGCCTTCCCGAGGCGAGGACGAAGTCCCCGCGCTCGACGGAGCGCTCGCGGAGCAACTGGCACAGGCGCTGCTGCGGGAAGACACTCTTCGTCAACATTAGTAGTTGCCCTTACTACTACGAATCACGGCTGACGACCCTTCTGAGCGCGTCGAGGAGTCCGCGGCGTGCCGGCGGCGGCTGCGCCGCGACCGCCGCCTGGACCTCGGCGGCGAACGCCAGCACCGTCGGCTGGCGCTCGGCTGGGGAGCGGGCGAGCCCGCGCATCACCGCGGCTTCGAGGGCGGCGGGGAAGGTGCGGCCGGGGGCGGCCTTGGTGAGCGGCTTGGGGGGCTGGGTGAGGAGCTGCTGGAACAGCTCCCGTGGGCTGCGCCCCGAGTGCGGGTGCTGTCCGGTGAGCAGGTAGTAGGTGATCGTGGCGAGGCTGTAGATGTCGGCGCGCCCGTCCACCAGCTCACCCGACAGTGCTTCGGGTGCCACGTACTGCAGCGTCCCCACGAAGAAGCCCGTCCGGGTGAGCCGCTCCTCCGGTGGCAGGTCCGCGTCCCGCGCGATCCCGAAGTCGAGCAGCTTCACGCTCTCGGTTTCGCGGTGGTACATGATGTTCTCGGGCTTGAGGTCACGATGTATGATCCCCGCGCGGTGGGCCGCGTCGAGTGCCGCCGCGAGCTGGCCGACGAAGCCCGCGACCGCGGCGGGAGCGAGTGGTCCGCTGCGGTGTAGCAAGTCCGCGAGCGACTGCCCCTCGGCCCACTCGAGGGCGAGGTAGTACAGCCCATCGGCCTCGCCGTAGTCGTAGGTGCGGACCACCCCGGGGTGCTCGACGCGCGAGCCGTACCCCGCTTCGCGCAGGAAGCGCTTCACGGCAGTGGGGTCGCTCGCGAGCCGCGAGCGTAATACCTTGAACGCACAGGCACCGCGCTCGGGGTGCTCGGCGCGGTAGACATCCGCCGTGCCTCCCTCGCCGACGCGCTCGAGGAGGCGATAGCCGGCGATGGTGCGGCCGGCCAGGGTCTCGCTGGCCATGGGGACGCGCGAAACTAACGCCCGGATTTGAGGTTCAGCAAGTGAGACGACTCGCCGCCATCGCGACCGCGCTGCTCGGGTGCGGGGTCGCCGCGTGTGGACCCTCGCCGCGGGGCGGGGTGCCGCCGTCCCCCCAAACTGGCAGCACGGTTCCGAGGCTGTTCGACCCGGTGGGCCTGTACCGCTCGATGGGCCTGCTCGTGGCAGGCCCGCCCTTGCCGTTCATCGCCTCGGCGCGCTACCTGGCCGATCCCTCCCCGGACTCCACCCTCGTCGTCTTCGGGCTGTCGCTCGCCAACCACGCCTTGAGCTTCCGGCGCGACGGCGGCGAGTTCGTCGCCCAGTACCACGTCGAGGTGACGTTCCGCACGGACACCGCGCCGTTGCGCCAGGTCGCGAGCGATGAGACGGTGCGGGTGCGGTCGTTTCAGGAGACGTTGCGCGCGGACGAAAGCGTGATCTTCCAGCAGTTCGTCGGTGTGCCGCCGGGCGTCTATCACCTCAGCGTGCTGGTCCGCGATCGCAGCGGCACGGCGCTGTCGCGGACGGAGGCCGTGGACACGGTCCCGCGGTTGGGCGGGCGCGGCCTCGCCGCTCCGATCCCGATCTACGCGGGCGCGGGGCGCACGACCCTCGCCGCACTGCCGAAGCTCCTTGTGAATCCCCGCGGGACGCTATCGTACGGCGCCGACTCGGCGCGCTTCTACGTGGAAGGGTACGGCCTCCCGGCAGCCGCCCGCGCCGCCGTGCGGGTGCTGGACAAGAATGGCGCGGACGTGTGGCGCGACACGATCACCTTCGCCGGCGACGCCCAGCTCGCCGTGGCGCGTATCGTGGTGCGGCCGAGCGACGTACCGGTCGGCGAGGGTCAGCTCGTCCTCCGCACCGTCGCGAGCCCCCCGCTCGAGGCCCGCCTGCCAATCCTCGTGAGCTTCTCGGATCAATGGGCCCTCACGAACTTCGATTCGATGGTGAGCCTGCTGCGCTACTTCGAACGCCAGGACTGGGTCAGCAAGCTGCGCCAGGCGACCCCTGAGCAGCGACCCGTGGTGTGGCGCGAATTCTTCAAGGCGACGGACCCCGTCCCCATCACGCCGGAGAACGAGGCGCTCGACGAGTACTTCCGGCGCGTCCAGGTGGCGAACGAGCGGTTCCAGGAGGCCGGGGAGCCCGGCTGGCTGACCGATCGGGGGGAAGTGTCCATCTCCCTGGGCGACCCGGACGAGATCTACGATTTCAGCACGGACGTCGCGCGTACCGGCGCCCGCGCGATCCGCTGGACGTACAACACGCTCCGCATCACGCTCTTCTTCCAGGATCAGGCCGGTTTCGGCCGCTTCCGTCTGACGCCGCTGTCGCGAGCGGAATTTCAGCGGGTGCTCGCTCGAGTGCGGCGGTCGTAATGGGCCGGGCTTCCGCCTGGTGCCTCCTCCTGGCCGCAGCTCCCAGGCTGGCCGGAGCCCAGGAGGTGCACACGGTGGGCGAGCGGGCGGAGTCCCTGCGCGCGGCGGGCCGCCCGTGGCATGCGGCGGAGAGCCTGCTCGCCGCCGCGGCGCGCGAGTCGAGACCGAACGCCACATTCGTGGTCGAGGGCGCGAAGGCCGAACTGCACGCGCGCCGCTACGACCGTGCGAAGAGCCTGCTCGCGGGACAGCCGTGGCTCGACGACTACGGCGACGGGGAGGCGCTGGCGGTGCTGGCTGAAGCGGAGTTCCGGCTCGGCGCTTTTCCCCAGGCGGCCGCGCATTACGGCGCCGCGCGGGCGCACGCCCGGGGTCGGCGGGCGGCGCTGCTCGCGGTGCGCGCCGGGGCCGCGTGGGAAGCGGCGGATGAGCGGGACAGCGCCGCCGCGGCGTTCGCCGCCGCGCGCGCCGCCGGAATACCCTCGATCGACGCATGGCTCCGCGTCCGGCTGGCGCGGGTGGTTCGCGACACCGCGCTCGCGGGCCGGCTGCTCGCCGATGTGCCGTGGCCCGCCGCGCGCGCGGTCCCCGCCGCGCGCGCCCAGGCGCTGATCGGCGCGGGGGACACGGCCGCGGCCCTGAGCGCGCTCGCCCAGGCGGGGAAATCGCTCGACGAGGCGCGGCTCGCGCTCGCGGCGGGGGATACGGCCCGCGGCCGCGCCGCGCTCTACGACCTCATGGCGCGCGCTCCGGACTCGGACGAGGCGGCGGCGGCCGTGGGAGTCGCGCTCGCCGCCGTGCCCGCCGCCGCGCCCTCCGAGCTCCTCGCCTTGGGGCGCGCCATGAAGTCACACGGCGGCGCAAGCGAC
>QHUR01000026.1 GCA_003221995.1 Gemmatimonadota bacterium
GCCACCCAGAGCTCCGCGTCGGGGCGCGCTGGGTCGTACAGCGGGTCCTGGCCGCAGGCGAGCCGGTAGGTCTCGATCTTCGGGAGCGGCTGGGCGGCGAATCCCTCCACCAGGACCAGGTCGGCGCCGTCGAGGTAGCGCCGCGCCAGGGAGATCGGGTCGGACTCCCGCTCGCGCCGCTCCCAGATCAGCCGCTGGCCCGGCGCTTCCATCACGACGCGCTCCGCCTTGCCCTCGTGGTAGTGCCGCCACGTGTCCTTGCCGCGTTGATCCACGTCGGCCGCGTGCGTGCCGTGCTTGATCGTCATCACGCGCAGCTTGCCCTGACGCGCCAGCTCGGCCGCGAGCGCCACCACCAGCGACGTCTTGCCCGCGTCCTTTTTGCCGACGATCGAGATCATGCGCGTCGCCGCCACAGGTCCTCCGCCCGCGCCAGGTCCTCGGGCCGATTGACGTTGAAGAACAGCACGTCCGGGTCGCCGAACGCGCGCACGCGGTCGACGGGTAGTGTACCGACCTTCACGTCGGGGTGGAAGCCGATGGCCTCGAGCTCGCCCCGCGCCAGCCGGCGCTCGATCGCGGGTGCGCAGCCGGGTCCGTACACGGCGCACAGCGGCTCCACGCCGCGGCGGCCGCGACCGGTAGGGAGTCCTTTAGGGCCGCTCTCCGGGAGATAGGCGTCGTAGCCCGACGCCCCGGCCACCAACGCCCGCAGGAAGTCCTCCGTGAGGAAGGGCATGTCCCACGCCACGCACAACACCGGGCCCTCGCCCGCGACCAGCGCCGTGTAGATGCCCCCCAGGCTGCCGCAGCCGGGCCGGACGTCGGGGATGGTGCGCAGATCGGGCCGCCAGGACGATCCCTCCGGCGCGTTGGCGACGACCAAGGGGGGCGTCTCGGTCACCGCCCGGACTGCGTCGACGACGCGATCGAGGATGCGCCGGCCGCCGAGCTCGACCAGGCCCTTGGGGAGGCCGCCGTAGCGACGGGCGCCGCCGCCGGCGAGCACGGCGCCGCGCACGCCCGTCACACCTGGACCAGGCGGTGCTCCACCATCAGACACCGGTCCATGACGCAGGGGATCTCGGCCGCTGCGGCCCGATCGCAGGCCGCCTCGTCCACTACGCCCACCTGCAGCCAGATGAGGCGGGGCCGGAGCGGGATCGCCTCGTCCACCACGGCGCCCGCGAACTCGCTGCGGCGGAACACGTCCACGACGTCGATCGCGTGATCGCGGGCCGCGGCCGTCAGGGTGGGATAGCAGCGCTCGCCCAGGAGTGTGGCGTGCCCGGGGTTCACGGGGACGATGCGGTAGCCGGCATCTCGCAGATAGCGGGCCACGACGTGGCTCGGCCGCTGCGCCTTGGGCGACAGGCCGACCACCGCAATGGTGTGCGCTTCGCGGAGCAGCGCCCGGAGCGCCTCCGGGCTCATGCTTCGGGACGGTGCACGTGCGGAGCGCCGCTGACGGCCCGGCCCACGAGGATGATCCCGGAGCGCCGCGCGATCGTGAGCGCGAGCGTGGAGGGGACGCTGGGCGTGGCCACCCAGGCGAGCCCGGCGCGGGCCGCCTTGTAGGCGAGCTCCGCGGAGATGCGGCCCGTCACGAGCAGGCCGCGGCCGACGATCGGCTGGCGCGCGATCACCGCCGCACCGACGACCTTGTCCACCGCGTTGTGGCGCCCGATATCCTCGGCGTGAAACAGCAGCCGCTCGCCGTCCGTGAGCGCGGCCGCGTGGATCCCGCCCGTCTCATTGTAGCGATCGCCCCGGGTGAACACGTCCTTGAAGAGCACACGCATCCGGTCGGGGGCGGGGGCCTCGCCTCGCGCCGGCGCGTGCTTCAGCGCCGGCGGATCGGCGAGGAACGTCGACACCGCTCCGCACCCCGAGGCGAGGACGCGCTTCTTGTTCTCCCGCTTGACGAAGACTACGCGCTCCGGCTTCACATCGGCCCAGAACCCCAGGTCCGTCGCGCAAGGCCGCAACCGGATCAGGTCGGCCATCGTCTCGATGTAGCCCTCGCCGTGCAACCACCCCGTCGCCAGCTCCTCGAGCTGGTCGGGCGTGCACATCCACGTGACGGTCGGCTCGCCGTTCACCTCGAGCCAGACCGGCACCTCCTCGACCGCCGCGGAGTCGGCCTGCATCCGGCCGCGGCGCGATCCGGGCTGGCGCGGCTCCGGCTGCGCCGACGCGTTCTGAGTAGCGATGCGAACCTCCTGTCGCGCTAAAGCCAACGACACGCGAAAGATAGTTGATCGAGCGTCGCTAGAACACGCGCACCGCGCTGGCCTTGAAGGCGAACGCCACGAGGTTGCCGGGGGCGAGTGCCAGGTCGCGCGTGGCTTGCTCCGTCACCACGGCCACCAGCTCGACGCCCACGTCGGCGGTGACGTGCACTGCCCCCGGGCGCGGGCGCGCGAGCCGCGTCACCCGGCCGGTGAATACGTTGCGGGCGGAAGAAGGAAGCGGCTCCCGGCTCACGAAGATGTCGGTCGGCGGGACGGCGAGGATAGCGGGTCCGGTGCGGTCGGTCACGGTCGCGATCAAGATCGCCCCCACCCGCACCTGCTTCAGCCCGTTCGCTCCTTCGAGGGGCAGCTCCACCCGGAACAGGTTCTCGGGCGTGACCGGGGAGAGTCGTCCCTCCGCGAGCGCCCGCACGTCGTCCGCCCAGCGGTAGGCGTCCTCGAGCTGATGGGAGGCGAGACAGATCGCGAGCGGCCGACGGCGCCGCTCTTCCTCGAGCGCGCGATACAGCGTCTGGGCGGCGGCGCGGTCGGCGGAGCTCACGGGCTCGTCGAGCAGCAGCAGGTCGGGCTCGAGCCCCAACGCGCGCGCCACCGCGACGCGTTGCACCTCGCCGTCCGAGAGTTCGTGACGGCGCCGCCCGACGAGCGCCGTGATGCCGAGCCGCGCCGCGACGTCCTCTACCACCCTGTTGACCTCTGTGCGTCTGACTCCCCGAACCCGCAGCCCGAACTCCAGATTCTCGCGTACTGTTCCGCGCAGCAGGATCGGCCGCTGCTCGACGAGCGTAACACGCCGGCGCAGTCCCAGCGCCGGGCGGCCGCGGTGTGCGCCGCTCCAGACCGCGCGGCCGTCCAGCAGGACATCGCCTTCGCTGGGCCGCTCCAGCAGCGCGAGCAGGCGCAACAGTGTGCTCTTGCCCGAGCCGTTCGGGCCCACGATCGCCACGGCGGCGCCCGCAGTCACGGTGAAGCGCTCGAGGTCGAGCACCACGCGTCCCTCGTAGCGGTGCCGCACCGCGCGCAGCTCAACCACGGCTCCCCCCCCGGCCCTGCAGGACCTGGAGCGCGACGTTCACGAGCAGCGCCAAGAGCAGCAGCACGACGCCGAGCGCGAGCGCGAGCCCGAAGTCTCCTTGCGCTGCGTACAGCGCCACGGCCGTCGTGAGGGTGCGCGTGGCCCCCCGGATGTTGCCTCCCACGATCATCGCCGCACCCACCTCGGCCACCGTCTGGCCGAACGCCGCGGTGATCACGGCCGCGAGCGCGAAGCGCGCCTCGCGCGCGACCGTCCAGGCGGCGCGCCACGGCCCCGCGCCGAGCGTCTCCGCGGTGCGACGGATGCGCGGATCCACGCCCTGCACGGCGGCCGCCGAGAGCGCCGCCGCGATCGGGAACGCGAGCAGCACGTCGCCGATGACGATGGCCTGCCAGGTGTAGAGCCATCCGAATCCGCCGAGCGGGCCGCGGCGGGAGAGCAGTCCGTAGAGCAGCAGCCCGACGACGACGGTGGGGAAGGCGAGCGCGGTGTTGACGACGGTGAGCGCGGCGCGGCGGCCCCAAAAGGGCCTCGTGGCGAGGAGGAACCCGGTCGGGATCCCGGCGGCGCACGCGATGGCGGTCGCGACCACCGCGACCTTGAAGGTGAGGAAGGCGATCCCGTACACCTCGCGATCGCCCGACAGCAGCAGCGAGAGGGCGCGCCGAAACCCTTCGCCTAAAAAGTCCATCCTACGCCGACGCTGATCCAGGGATGCGCGGTCCACTCGGTCAAGGACGCATCGAGCGGCAGCACCCGGGTCCCGTCCACGGGACTCGGATCCTTGTAGGCGAGGGGGTAAGCGAGCTTCCAGTAGACGGTCTGGAAGTCCGCCCGCACCGACAGCCGCGGCGTCGGGTACCACCGCACCCCCGCCTGCGGGTTGAGCGTGATCTTGGTGCGGAACTTGTAGCCGGCAGGGTCGGGTGGCGTGCCGCCGCCCAGCGCCAGGCCGAGGCCGCCGCCGAGATAAGGGGCGAAGCCATGCCAGGTCTTGCGGCCGGTCAGCACGAGCCGCAAGCCGATGTCCGCGAGGATGACGTCGGTGTCGACCGGGCCCTGGGTACGGGTTGCCGCGTCCTTCGTGGGGTCCACGAGGTAGCGCGTGGTCTGTGCGTAAGCGAGGCCGAGCGAGGTGCTCACCGGCCCGCCGAGCGAGGCGTCGTAGCGGACGTTCCAGCTGATGCCGTCCGCCATCCCCACTCCCGCGCGCCCGCGGCTGCCACCGAGGTAGCCGACCCCGAAAACCACAACGCCGCCGCCTCGGATGTCGCGGTAGGGAGACTGCCCGGGCTCGTGCCCTGTCTGGGCGACGGACAGTCGGACGGTCGGACCGACGGACAGTAGCACCGCGCCGCCCAGCACCATCCAGCACCGAGACCACCGTCCGCCCATCACACCTCCCTCAGGTCCTTCCCCGTCATCTCCGGCGGCGGCTCGACGTCGAGCATGCGCAGCAGCGTCGGGCCCACATCGCATAGCGCCCCGCCGTGCCGCAACGGCCCCTTCGCGTCGTCCCCCACGATGAGAAACGGGACCGGGTTCGTGGTGTGGGCCGTGTGCGGGCCGTCGGTCGTCGGGTCGATCATCAGCTCGCAGTTGCCGTGGTCCGCCGTGACGAGCAGCGTCGCGCCCGCCCGCTCCACGCTCCCGAGCACGCGGGCGAGGCAGCCATCCACGACCTCGACCGCCTTCACGGCCGCGCTCAATACCCCGGAATGCCCCACCATGTCCCCGTTGGCGTAATTGCAGAGGATGAAGTCGTGCTGCTTCGCCTCGATCGCGTTGCAGAGGACGTCGGTGACGCCGGGAGCACTCATTTCCGGCATCAAATCGTAGGTGGGGACTTTCTGGGAGGCGACGAGGACGCGCTCTTCGCCGGGATACGGGGTCTCGACGCCGCAATTGAAGAAGTAGGTGACGTGGGCGTACTTCTCCGTCTCGGCGGTGCGGAACATCGTCTTGCCGCACTCCGAGAGGACTTGGGCGACGATGCGCGACAGCACCGCCGGCCCGAACGCGACCGGGAACGGGAAGGTCTCGTCGTACTGGGTCATGGTCGCGAGCCGGACCCGTGGCCGCCGCCCCGTGTCGAAGCCGTCGAACTCTGCGAGCGCGAGCGCGCGCACGATCTGGCGCATCCGGTCGGCGCGGAAGTTGACGCAGAAGACGCCGTCCCCGTCCTGGATCCGTGGGGTGCCCGCCACGATCCGCGGCTTCACGAACTCGTCCGTCTCGCCCGCCTCGTAGGCCTGCCGCACCGCGCTCACGGGGTCGGGCGCGGGCTCGCCGACCCCGTGCACCATCGCGTCGTAGGCGATCTTGGTCCGCTCCCAGCGCTTGTCGCGGTCCATGGCGTAGTAGCGGCCCACGACCGTGGAGATCGCGACCCGGCCCCCGTGCTGGGCGAGGAGGTCGACGAGCTCCTGCATGAAGGCGCGCCCGGACTGGGGCGTCGTGTCCCGGCCGTCGAGCCAGGCGTGGATCGCCACGGGCAGCTCGTGCAGGTGCCCGAGCATGACCGCCGCGACGAGGTGGTGGTCGAGCGCGTGCACGCCGCCGTTGCCGATCAGGCCGAGCAGATGGAGGGTATGTCCGGTGCGCCGCAGCTCGCCGCACAGCTCGACCAGCGCGGGGATGTGGAAGAAGGCGCCGGAATCGATCGCCTGCGAAATGCGCACGATGTCCTGCGGCACGACACGACCGGCGCCGAGGTTCAGATGCCCGACCTCGCTGTTGCCGATTTGCCCTTCGGGGAGTCCCACGGCGAGTCCGGACGCGTTGAGCAGCGTGCGCGGCGCCTTCGCCCAGAGGCGATGCCAGGTGGGCGTCCGGCCGAGCTCGATCGCGTTCCCCACCTGGCCGGGACGGAAGCCCCAGCCGTCGAGCACGATCAGGACGACCGGGGTGCGCGGCCCATGCCTCTTTGCCATATTGCAGGGGATGCAATTTAGTCACGCCCTGCGTGCCCTACCAGTTGTCTGTTCCTTCGCGCCGGCGCTCGTCATTCGGGACGCTCGCCCCGCCGCCTCACTCGACACGGCCGTCCAGGCGGCGGCGCGCTACCGCGTCGCGACCGACGGCGAATGGTTCTACCAGGAAGTGACCGGCAAGCGGCTCGCGCGCCTGGCGCGCGGCGCCGTCGTGGCGGGCGGCGACATCAAGGGCGAATGGATCGGCGTGACGCTGGAGGGTTGGATCTTCGGCACGTCGGTGGGGGTGACGCCGCGGGCGGGATTCGATCTCGCCGTGACGCGTGCGCCGGAGGAGAACCTCCGGGCCGCTCCCGGGGGGACGATCATGGCCAAGCTGGCCGACGGGTTCCTGCTCACGAAGCTGGGAGAGAACGGGCCCTGGGTGCACGTGGAGCGCAGGGGCTGGGTGAGGCGCATGGCGCTCGAGCCCGTGGTGGTGGCGAACTCGCGCACCGCGGAGAGCGACACCTCGCGGGCTGGCTCGCCCCCGGCGCGGCGCAGCGGCGGTGCCGACACCGCCGGCCCTGCCACGGACCCGAACCGCGCCCAGCCCGCCCGCCGCACCGTCGTGTACCGCGCGCCCGACGGCCCGCCGGCG
This sequence comes from Gemmatimonadota bacterium, assembly GCA_003221995.1. Classification (GTDB taxonomy): domain Bacteria; phylum Gemmatimonadota; class Gemmatimonadetes; order Gemmatimonadales; family GWC2-71-9; genus AG29. The sequence goes on from QHUR01000026.1 coordinate 6,865, forward strand.
GGCACGCTGACGCCCGCCACGCCCCTCAAGGTGCTGTCCAAGTCCGGGGAGTGGGCGCGCGTGCAGTTCGAGGGGTGGGTCAAGACCTCGGATCTCGAATCAGCGCCGCCGGGTGTGCTCGTGGGGGTGAGCGCGGCCGAGCTGCGCGCCGAGCCACAGCGGTTCGCGGGGCAGACGCTGCGCTGGACCCTGCAATTCATCGCCGTGCAGCAGGCGGACGAGCTGCGGCCCGAGATGCCCAAAGGTGCGATCTACTTCCTCGCCCGCGGGCCATTGCCCGAGCGCGGATTCATCTACGTCATCGTCCCGGAGGGCAAGCGGGCACTGGTCGAGGGCCTCGCCCCGCTCGCCACCGTTCAGGTGACCGCCCGGGTGCGGGCGGGGCGCAGCCGGTTCCTCGGGAATCCGGTGCTCGACCTCCTGTCGCTGGAGCCCCAGTCATGAACGACCTGCTGCGCGACCGGCTGTTGCGCAAGCTCGAGGCGCTGCCGGAAGACAAGGCCTACCTGGTGCTCGACTACGTCGAGTTCCTCGAGTCGAAGTACGCCGAGCGACCCGCCGGCGCCGCCCCATTCCAGAAGGTAGCGGAGACGCTGGAGGACACGATGCGCGCCGGCCGCGTGCCGGTGAGCGTCATCAAGGGCACCATGGACGCGGTGGGCAAGGCGGGGAAGTTCTTGGAGCGGTTCGCCGCCGCGGGCAAGGCCGCGGTGGAGGAAGCGGCGAAGCAGGCCGACGAGAAGAAGGGCGAGCCCAGGAAGGTTGAGGAAACGCCCCCCTCCCCGTAACTTTCGCCATGGGAACCTTCCGTCCCGCCGTCGCCCTCACCTTCGACGATGTGCTGCTCGCCCCGCGGCATTCCAGCGTGCACCCGCGGGATGTGGACGTGCGCAGCCAGTTCACCCGCGGCATCTCCCTCAACATCCCGCTCGTCTCCGCCGCGATGGACACCGTCACGGAGGCGGAGATGGCGATGGCGATCGCGCGCGAGGGCGGCATCGGCGTGGTCCACAAGAACATGCCCATCGACCGCCAGGCGGCGGAGGTGGACCGCGTCAAGCGCAGCGAGTCGGGGATGATCCTCAACCCCATCACGCTGGGCCCGGACCGCCCGCTGCGCGAGGCTCATCAACTGATGGTCCGCTTCAAGATCTCGGGCGTGCCGATCGTGGACGGCGCGGGGAAGCTGATCGGGATCATCACGAACCGCGACCTGCAGTTCGAGCGCGAGCTGGACCGCCCGATCCGCGACGCCATGACGAAGGACCGCCTGGTCACGGCGCCCGAGGGCACGACGCTCGACGAGGCGGAGCGGATCCTCGGCGCGCACCGCATCGAGAAGCTCCCGGTGGTGGACCGGCACGGCGTTCTGAAGGGCCTCATCACCGTGAAGGACATCTTCAAGCGCCGCCAGCATCCCAACGCCAACAAGGACCAGCACGGCCGCCTGCGGGTCGCCGCCGCCGTGGGGGGGAACAGCAAGGAGGCGCTGTCCCGCGCCCGAGCGCTGCTCGACGCCGGGTGCGACGTCGTCGTGGTGGACTCGGCGCACGGCCACTCGCAGGGCGTGCTCGACACGGTCGGGTGCCTGCGCGAGGCGTTTCCCGATGCGCAGCTCGTGGGTGGGAACGTCGCGACCGGGGAGGGCGCCCGGGCGCTGATCGAGCGAGGCGTGGACGCCGTCAAGGTGGGCGTCGGCCCCGGCTCGATCTGCACGACGCGCGTCGTCACGGGCGTCGGCGTGCCACAGGTCACGGCGATCCTCGAGGCGGTCGCGGCCGCGGGCGAGATCCCCGTCATCGCCGACGGCGGCATCAAGTACTCGGGCGACGTGGTGAAGGCCCTCGCCGCCGGCGCCTCGAGCGTGATGATGGGCTCGCTGCTCGGCGGCACCGAGGAGAGCCCGGGCGAGTCGTTCCTGCTCGAGGGCCGCCGCTTCAAGGTGATCCGCGGCATGGGGAGCCTCGGCGCCATGGAGGAAGGCTCCGCGGACCGCTACTTCCAGGAAGGCGAGGTCTCGCCCTCGAAGCTCGTCCCCGAGGGCATCGAGGGGCGGGTGCCGTACAAGGGGCCCGTGGCCGACGTGATCTTCCAGATGGTGGGGGGGCTGCGCAGCGGCATGGGGTACTGCGGTGTGTGCAACGTCGCGGCGCTGCGCACCGAGACCGAGTTTGTGCGCGTCACCTCGGCCGGCCTACGGGAGTCACACCCGCATGACGTCGTGATCACGCGCGAAGCCCCCAACTACAGCCTCTGAGCGCTTGACACCCCCGACCGCGGGGCCTAGTCTAGCCCGGCCCTGTCGTCTCCGGGGGAGCCTGCCCGGCCCACGTTCCCGTACCCGAACGGAGTGACGCGTCTATGAGCCTGTGGGCTACCAAGTCCATCTCCGTCCTGCGCGCCGAGGCCGATGCGGTCGGCGAGCGCTCCCTGCGGCGCCACCTCGGGGTCCTGAACCTGATCACGCTCGGCATCGGCGCGATCATCGGGGCGGGGATCTTCGTGCTCACAGGCCAGGCGGCGGCGCTGTACGCGGGGCCGGCTGTGCCGCTCTCCTTCATCCTCACGGGAATCGCGTGCGCGTTCGCGGGGCTGTGCTACGCCGAGATGGCGAGCGCGGTGCCGGTCGCGGGGAGCGCGTACACCTACTCCTACGCGACCATGGGGGAGTTTGTCGCCTGGATCATCGGCTGGGACCTGGTGCTCGAGTACGCGATGGGCGCGGCGACGGTCGGCGTCGGGTGGTCGGGGCACTTCCTGAGCCTGCTCGACTTCCTTGGCATCCACGTTCCCGCCAAGCTGACCCAGGCGCCGTTCGACTTCTGCACGCAAGGCGAATTCGCCGCCAAGGTCGCGGGTTGCACGCAGGCAGGGTGGTTCGGGACCGGGGCGTATGTCAACCTGCCTGCCATCTTCATCGTCGCGTTGATGTCGTACGTGCTCGTGGTCGGCATCAAACAGTCTGCGACGGTCAACAACGTCATCGTGATCACGAAGGTCACGATCGTGCTCGCCGTGATCGTGTTCGGCCTCCAGTACGTGAATCCCGACAATTGGAAGCCGTTCATCCCCCCGAATACCGGAGAGTGGGGCACGTACGGATGGTCCGGAGTGCTGCGCGGAGCGTCGCTGATCTTCTTCGCCTACATTGGCTTCGACGCCGTGTCCACCGCGGCGCAGGAGGCGCGCAACCCCCAGAAGGACATGCCGATCGGGATCCTCGGGTCGCTCGCCGTCTGCACCCTGCTCTACGTGTTGATGTCGGCCACGCTCACCGGCCTGGTCTCCTACAAGGAGCTGAACGTCTCGGCGCCGGTGGCGCTCGCGGTGTCGCGCATTCCCCAGCTCAACTGGCTGCGCCCGTTCATCGACGTGGGCGCCGTGATGGGCCTCGCCTCCGTGATTCTCGTGATGCTCCTGGGGCAATCGCGCGTGTTCTACTCCATGTCCCGCGACGGCCTGCTCGGTGCGTGGGCGGGCAAGGTGCACCCCAACTTCCGGACGCCCTACCTCTCCACGATTTACACGGGCTTCGGCGTGGCCTTCTTCACGGGGCTGTTCCCGATCCGCATCCTCGGCCAGCTCGTGAACATCGGCACGCTGCTCGCCTTTGTGCTGGTGTGTTTCGGCGTGTGGATCCTGCGGCATAAACGCCCCGACCTCGACCGGCCGTTCAGGACGCCGTTCGTCCCCATCGTGCCGATCCTGGGGATCGCGACCTGTCTTGCTCTGATGGGCTTTCTCCCCATGGACACGTGGATCCGGCTGTTCGTATGGCTGGTAATCGGGTTCGGGATTTACTTCGGCTACAGCCGCAAGCACAGCGTGCTGCAGCGGGAGCTGGCAGGCCTGGGCGGAACTCGCTAGGCGGGACGCGGCACCGGCCGCGCTTATGTTGTTGTCATGACCACAAATGGCGTCAGCATTCCCCCCGAGCGCGCCAGGGCCGCGCAGGCGATCGCGGGCATCCTGCAGCCGGGCGGGCGCGTCGCCCTCACGACGCACGTCAACGCCGACGGCGACGGGGTGGGCAGCGAAGTCGCGCTGTGGCACCTCCTCCGCGCGCGCGGGCTGCGGGCGGGGATCGCCAATCCCACCCCGATCCCCGAGCGGTTCGACTTTCTGCTCCCCCCCGGCGCCGATCGCTCGGACCGTGCGGCCAAGGAGATCGAGTCCGCCGACGTCGTGATCGTGCTCGACATCTCGGACCTCGGCCGTCTCGGCGACCTGCAGGGCGCCGTCACCCACTCCCACGCGGTCGCCTGTATCGACCACCACGTCAGCCCGGCCTCGCTCCCCGCGGGGCCGCGGCTCGTCGCTCCCGAGGCCTCCGCCACGGCCGAGCTGGTGTTCGACCTCGCGGGCGCGCTCGGCTGGGAGCTCACGCGGGACGCCGCCCGCGCGCTCTACGTGGGGATTCTCACGGACACCGGCGCGTTCCGGTTCGCGAACACGAGCCCGCGCGTGCTGCGCGTGGCGGGCGCGCTGCTCGAGCGCGGCGTCGACCCCGAGGAGATCTACGAGGCCGTGTACGCGAGCGCGCCGGAAGGCCGCATCCGGCTGATCGCGGAAGTGCTGCAGACGCTCGTGGTGGAGCCGGACGTCGGCCTCGCGTGGGTGACGGTGCCGCCCGACGCCCTGGCGCGCCACCACGCTACGCCGGACGACCTCGATGGGCTGGTGGAGTACCCGCGCTCCATCGCAGGCGTGCGCCTGGCGCTCCTGTTCCGCCAGATCGCGAATGGCCGGATCAAGGTCTCGTTCCGCTCGATGGGGGCGGTAGACGTGGCCGAGCTGGCGCACCAGTTCGGCGGCGGCGGACACCAGAAGGCGGCGGGGGCGTCGTTCGAGGGGACACCGGCCGACGTGCAGGAACAGGTCCTGGAAGCGGCGCGGGCCTATCTGCGGCGGCGCTAGGGAGCGCGCACCGCCACCGCCTCGAAATCGAACGTCACGCGGTCCGCCACCTTGACGCTCCCGCCCGGCCCGCCGCGGAAGGGCCGCATGCCGAAGTCTCGCTGCTTGACGGAAA
>QHUR01000027.1 GCA_003221995.1 Gemmatimonadota bacterium
CAGCTCGATGGACACCGTCTCACCCGCCTCGTAGGAGCGCAGGATCCGCATCGCGTGCGACGGGCTGCTGGGTTTGCGCCCGCCGATCGACAGGATCACGTCCCCGCCCTTCACGGGGAGGCTCGAATCGGCCGGGGCCTTCACGACCAGCAAGCCTTCCTTCGCACCGAAGTACTCGCCAAGGTCGGGATTCAGGCCGACGAGCTCCAGGTCGCCCCACGGCATACCGAACGAGAACTCGAAGTGCTGCATGTCGGGCATGTCGGGCATGGCGGGCATGCCGGGCATCACCCTGATGTTCGGCGCCCAACCCAAGTCTTCAGCGACGAGCGTGGCCTTCTTGGCGTCGCTCCCCCGGCGGTACTCTATCGAAACCGTGTCACCCGGCTCGAGCTTACGGGCCAGCTGCACGAGCTTAGTGCCAGGCCCCGATTCCTCCTCGTCCTCCACCTTGAGCCCGGCGAGCGCCGTGCCGTTGAACTTGGTGATGATGTCACCGACCCTGAGCCCGGCCTTCGCCGCCGGCCCCCCCGGCGTGACGCCCTCCAGCTTCGCGCCGAGCTTGTCCGCCTCGGAGTCGGGCTGGGTCTTCACTACGACTCCGATCCGGCCGCGGTTGTCGTCAGCGAAGACGAAGGCGCGCGGTTGCCGCGGGGGGCGGGGGGGAGCGGGGGGACGCGGTGGCTGCTGAGCGGTGAGCCACGCCGGACCGATGAGTGCGACGGCGACGGCGGCGATGATCCACTTCCTGAACATCATGAACGGATTCCTCCGGGCTTCACAGCCCAACATAAGAGACGCGGGTGACGTGCGCGTCGACGAGCTGCTGCATCAGGGTCACCCGCTCCTGCCAGAGTGTGACGAGCTCGTCGTGGCGCAGCTGCGCCGCCGACCCGCCCACCCGGGCCAGCTCGCCGTCGATGACGGCAATGCGGTCTTCCAGCTCGGCCACCAGTGCGGCCGACCGGCCGCTCATGACGCGTCCGGTGGGGCCGTAGCGCTGCAGCTCTTCCTCCAGGGTCGCCGACTGCTGCTTCGCCCGCGCCAGCTCGGCGGCGTCGACCTGCCGCGGCCCGAACGGTGCGAACACGATCAGTCCCGCGAGCGCCGCCGCGGCCGCGAGACCGACGCCGCTCCAACGCCGCAGCCGACGCCGCCGCTCGGCGACGATCGCATCGCGGATCGCGGGCCAGCGGTCGCGCGCGGGCCCGAGCGGCGGCAGCGCCTTGAGGCGGGCCACGCGCTGGTACAGCGCCTCCAGCTCCGTCTGGCACACCGAACACTCGTCCAGATGCCGGCGCGCCCAGGCCGACCCCTCGTTGGCCCGCAGCGCGAGCAGATCGTCCATCGTGCAGTGCATCACGGTGCCGCTCCTTCTTTCTCCAGCATGCGCCGCAGGCGCGCGTGCGCCCGTGCCAGCTGCGACTTGGAAAAGCTTACGGTCTTGCCCATCAGCTCGGCGATCTCCTCGTGCGTGTAGCCCTCGACATCGTGCAGCCAGACGACCGATCGAGATGTCTCACTCAGCTGCTCCAGCGCCCGCTCGAGATCGATCCGCGCGGGGAGGCTCTTGTGCACCGGGCTCCCCGGCGCCGTCTCCTCGTCCAGCAGCTCCGCCGTCCGCACTTGCTCGCGGCGGATGCGCATCAGCGCCTTGGAAGCCGCGATCTTCCGAATCCACGCCCACAGCGGCCCTTCCCCACGATACGATCGGATGCTCTTCACCACCTCGAGGAACGTCTCCTGGAGCACGTCCTCGGCCTCCTCGGGATGGCGCAGCATCCGCCGGGCGAGGTTGTAGACGGGCGTCTCGAAGGCGCGATACAGCGCTTCGAGTGCCTCCAGATCGCCGGCTCTGGCACGGGCCACGAGGATGTCGGGGACGGCGAGCGAGATGGTCATCTCCTGAATCCTATGATGCATCCGTACGAGAAAGGGTCGCAGCGCGATGCCAAGCGTAGTAACCAATTGGTGTCTAGTAACTTGTCCCTTCAGCGGATATCTTCACGCCCATGACGACCGTCGACAAGAAGACGCTCCACGCGTGGCTGCATCACTGGCGGGACGAAGCGGACGCCGCCTACCTCTACGGCGTGCTCGCCGGGGTGGAGCGGCGGCAGGCCAATCACGACGTGTTCCTGAAGCTCCAGGCCATCGAGCGTCGCCACACCGAGCTGTGGGCCAAGCTGCTGGCCGAGCACGGCCACCCCGTGCCGTCCGACGCCGCCAAGCCCTCGCTCAATGCGCGCTTCATGGCGTGGCTCGGCCGCCGCTTCGGCCCCCGCTACCTGCTGCCCCTCTTGTTGCGGGAGGAGGGCCGTGAGGTGAAGGGCTACATGGAGCTGCACCGGCAATCGAGCACCGACGACGCCCGCAGCGTGTCGCTCACCCTCGCCCGGGAATCCGCCGCGCACGCCGAGACGTTGGCGAATCTCGCCGGCCGCGCGAGCGAGCCGTGGCACCGCACCGGCTCGGGGGGCTTCCTGCGCAATGTGGTGTACGGCTTCAACGACGGCCTCACAGCGAACTTCGGGCTGGTGGCCGGCGTGCTCGGCGCGGCGGTGGCGCCGCACATCGTGCTGGTCTCGGGGCTCGCCGGCATGATCGCGGACGCGCTCTCCATGGGCGCCTCGGGCTACCTGGCCGCGAAGAGCGAGCAGGAGGTGTACGCGCACGAGATCGCGATGGAGAAGGAAGAGATCCGGCTGATGCCGGAGGTGGAGGAGGAGGAGCTGGCCCTCGTCTACCAGACGAAGGGGGTGGAGGCCGGCATCGCCCGCCAAATGGCGGCCGAGGTGATGCGCGACTCGCAGCGCGCGCTCGACGAGCAAGTGCGCGAGGAGCTGAAGATCGGCGAGGCGCACGCCACTCCGTTCAAGGAGGGTTGGCTCACCGGAGTGGCCACGGCTGTTGGGGCGCTCATCCCCGTGGCGCCGTTCCTGGCGCTCAGCGGCCGCACGGCCGCGTGGACGGCGTTTACCGTGGCGATGGTCTCGCACTTCGTGGTCGGGGCCGCGCGCAGCTTCTTCACCGGCCGCGGCGTGATCCGCAGCGGGATCGACATGTTCGTCGTGGGCCTGGGGGTGGCGGCCGTCGGGTATCTCGTCGGGGATCTCGTCGCGAAGATCTTCTAAAACGCGAGCAGGGAGCAGGGAGCGGGGAGCGGTACCTCACGGTGCACCGGAGGGTTCCGCTCCCTGCTCCCCGCTCCCGTTTTCAGACGACCAGGTTCACCAGCCGATCCTGGACGTACACCACTTTGCGAAGCGGCTTGCCGTCCACGAACTTGCGGATGCCGGCGTCCGCGAGCGCGCGCTTGACGACGTCGTCCTGGCTCGTGCCGCGCGGCACGTTGATCAGGCCGCGCAGCTTGCCGTTCACCTGCACCGCGATTTCCACGTCGCCGCCCGCCGCGATGCGATCGTCGTAGCCCGGCCAGGGCGCCGTGAAGATGGTCTCGCCATGGCCCAGCGCGCCCCAGAGCTCCTCGGCGAGATGCGGCGCGTAGGGCGCCAGGAGGACCAGCAACGGCTCCATCGCGCTCCGCACTCCACAGTCGGCACTCCGCACCTCATTGACGTACTCCATCATCGCGGCGATCGCGGTGTTGTAGTTCAAGCTCTCGGTGTCTGCCGTGACCTTCTTGATGGTCTGGTGCAGCTTCTGCTCGACGGCGGGCGGGAGCGGCCGCGCCTTGGCCGCCGCCGCCTCGTGCGCCAGCGCCCACACCTTGTCGAGGAAGCGGCGGATGCCCGTGATCCCCTCGTCCCGGAAGTCCCCCCCTTCCTGGAAGGGACCGAGGAACATGAGGTACATGCGGACGGTGTCGGCGCCCCACTTCTGGATGTAGGCGTCGGGGATCACCACGTTGCCGCGCGACTTGGACATCTTCGCGCCGTCCTTGATGATCAACCCGTGGGCGCGCAGCTTCGGGAACGGCTCCTCGAAGTGCAGGTGCCCGAGCTCCCGCAGGGCCATCGTGACGAAGCGGGAGTAGAGGAGGTGGAGTACGGCGTGCTCGTTGCCACCGATGTACGTGGTCACGGGTAGCCAGGTCTTCGTGCGCTGCGGGTCCCACGGCCGGTCGTCGAACTCGGTGGACGGATAGCGCAGGAAGTACCATGCGGAATCGAGGAACGTATCCGAGACGTCGGTCTCGCGGCGCCCCAGCGCGCCGCACTGCGGGCACTTCACGAAGTACCACTCCCGGTGGCGTGCGAGCGGGCTCACCCCGGTGTCGTCGGGCCGGAAATCCTCGATGAACGGGAGCTCGACGGGGAGATCCTTCTCGGGCACCCCCACCGGGCCGCAGCGGTCGCAGTGGATGATGGGGATCGGCGGGCCCCAGTAGCGCTGGCGCGAGATGCACCAGTCGTGCAGGCGGTACTGGACCTGCGCCTTGGCGAGCCCTTTCCCCGCGAGCCACTGGACGATGCGCTGCGCCCCGTCGCGGCAGGTGAGCCCGTTGAACTGGCCCGAGTGCATCAACACCCCCTCCTCCGACACGATGGGGAGTGCCTGGCCCTGGAGCCGCACGACCTGGACGATCGGGAGCTTGAACTGCTGCGCGAACTCGAAGTCGCGCTCGTCGTGCGCCGGCACCGCCATGATGGCGCCGGTGCCGTACTCCATCAGCACGTAGTCGGCGATCCAGACGGGGATCGCTTCGCCGGTGGCGGGGTTGCGGGCGTAAGAGCCGAGGAACACGCCGGTCTTCGTCTTCTCGCCCACCTTCCGAGACACGATGTCCTTCGTCTGGACCTCGCGCCGGTACGCGTTTACGACCGGTCGCTGCTCGTCCGCCGTGAGCTCGTCCACGAGCGGGTGCTCGGGAGCGAGCACCATGTAGGTGGCGCCGAACACGGTGTCGGGCCGCGTCGTGAAGACGGTGATCACCGCCCCGCCTGGCGTCTCGAAGGCGAGCTCGGCGCCCTCGCTCCGCCCGATCCAGTTGCGCTGCATCGCGACGGTGCTCTCGGACCAGTCGAGCGCGTCCAGGTTCCGCAACAGCCGCTCGGCGTACCGGGTGATGGCGAAGAACCACTGCTCGAGAAACCGCTGCTCGACCCGCACGTCGGGGTGCCGCTCGCAGTAGCCGTTGATGACCTGCTCGTTCGCGAGCACGGTCTTGCACGCCGGACACCAGTTGACCGCGGCCCGCTTGCGGAACGCCAGTCCCGCCTTGAAGAACTGCAGGAAGAGCCACTGCGTCCACTTGTAGTAGCGGGGATCCGTGGTCGAGAGCTCGTGGCGCCAGTCGAACATGCCGCCGAAACGCCGCAGCTGGCGGCGGAAGGTCGCGATGTTCTGCGGGATCAGCTTCGCCGGATGGGCGCCGATCGAGAGCGCGTAGTTCTCGGAGTGGATGCCGAAGGCGTCGAAGCCGATCGGCTCGAACACGTCGTAACCCGCGAGCCGTTTGAAGCGCCCGTAGATGTCGGCGCCGGTGAACGCGAACATATTGCCGACGTGCAGGCCTTCGGCCGACGGGTAGGGGAACATCATGAGGTTGTAGAACGGTCGCCGCGGCCGATCGACGTCGGGCTCGTTGACATGGCGCTCTTCCCACAAGCGCTGCCATCTGGCTTCCACAGCCGCAGGCTCGTACGTCGGGGCGTTCTTCATAAGTGCCTGAAACTAAGCGGACTTGCCCCGTCGTGAAACCCGTCCTAGCTTAGCGCGTCCACTCCGCTCATGGCCACTCGGTCCCTCGAATTGCGATGGAGTTTCCTCCTGGCCGGCCTCGCCGCCGCCGTGCTGGGCTACGCCGCCGCGTCGCTCGCCGGGGGCCCACCGGCCTGGGTCGGCGCCGCGGGCGCTCTCGTCCTCGCGGGTGCGTTATGGGGATTGGGCGGATGGGTGGATCGCCGTCTGGCCGAGCCCGTCAAGGCCGCGGGCCTCATCGCGAGCCGCGTCGCGGGCGGCGACCTCTCGGTCACGGTCGCGACCCAGCAGTCCGAGACCGCTGCACTGGGCGACCTGCTGTCGTCGGTCCACTCCATGGTGGTGGCGTTGCGCCGCCTGGTCGGCGCGATCCGCACCGCGGCGGACGAGGCGGCGGCGATGGCGGCGCAGATCTCCGCGTCCACGGAAGAGATGAGCGCCTCGACCGAGGAGATGGCCGCGACGTGTCAGGACCTCACCAAGCGCGCGGCGGAGCAGGCGCAGCTCGTCCGCGCCGCGGCGGACGACGCCGGGCGCATCCTCCAGATCGTCACCATCCTCGCCGCGGGGGCGGAGGACTCGGTACGCCGCAACAGCAACCTGGCCACGCTGGCGCGCCGCCATAAGGAGACGCTCGATCAGAGCACCGCGCAGCTCTCCAAGCTCGCCCTGGAGGTCGAGACGGGCGCGCAGGAAGCGGTCGCGCTGGCCCAGGCCTCGGCCGAGATCCAGAAGTTCGTGGCGCAGGCGAAGGCCGTGGCGACGCAGACCAACATGCTGGCGCTGAACGCGGCGATCGAGGCGGCGCGCGCCGGGCCGCAGGGGCGTGGCTTCGCGGTGGTGGCAGACGAGGTGCGGAAACTGGCTTTGGTCGCCGCGGCGGCGGCGGGCGACACGGCGGACACGGTGCGCGGCGTGGTGACGCGCGTGCAGGCGACGCGCGACCGGCTGCTCGCCCTCGCCCGCGGTGGCACCGCCGCCCGCGACGCGGCGCAGTCGGCGGCCCAAGGGCTCGCCACGGTGGCCACGGAGGCCGAGGCGAACGATCACTGGAGTCGCGAGATCGCGAAGTCGGCGGAGGAGGTGCGGCGGCTGGTGGAAGAGATCAGCGCGCGCCTCGGGACCGTGGCGCAGGGCACCGAGACGCTGCTCGCGGCGGCCGAGCAGATCGCGGCCTCGAGCGAGGAGCAGACGGCGTCCACGGAGGAGATCGCCTCGTCCGCGAACCAGCTCGCGGAGGCAGCCGACAAGCTCACCGGGGCGGTGAAGACGTTCCGGCTATTGAAGGACGAAGAGCAGCGGACCGAGCAGGCGGCGGATTAATCCCCCAGGTACGCCAGCCGCACCTGCAGCACGTCCGGCACCCGCTGCAGCTCCTCGAGCACCCCGTTGGTCAGCGCCTGATCCACGCTCACGGCCGCGATCGCCTCGCCCCCGGGCGGCGCGCGGCGAGCCTGGTGGTAGCTGCCGATGTTGATCCCGGCGCGCGACAGCAGCGTCCCCACGTGCCCGATCACGCCGGGGACATCGCGGTTCCTGATCACGAGCATCCACCCCTCGGGCGCGACGTCCACGTGATAGTCGTCGATGCCAATGACGCGGCCGTGGCTGTCGCCCACCAGCGCCCCCAGCACCCGCGTCCGACCCGCAGAAGTCTCGAGCATCACCCCCACGGTCGTCTCGAACCCCGGCTCGGGAGCGCCCGTCTTGCGGGCGTGCTGAATGCCGCGCTCCTCGGCGATGAGGAGCGCATTGACCAAGCTCACCGGCTCGACGCCCATCGCCGAGAGGAGGCCCTCGACCGCCGCGACCAGCACGGGCCGTGGCGCGGCCTCGTCTTTGCCCCCGTAGGCCACCTCGATTGAACGCACCGGCCCCTCCACGAGCGCGAGCCCCAGGCGCCCGAGGCGCCGCGCCAAGTCGAGTAGCGGCCCGAGCCGGCGCAGCAGGTCGCCCGAGATCCCAGGGACGTTGATCGCGAAGGAGAGGTCGCCCGTCAGCAGCGCGTCACGCACGGCAGTCAGGATCTCAAGGCTCACCCGCTCCTGCGCCTCGGCGGTGGATGCCGCGAGATGGGGGGTGAGGATCACGCGTTCGAGCTTGCGGAGCGGCGAGTCGGCCGGGAGCGGCTCCCGCGCGAACACGTCGACGGCCGCGCCCGCGATGCGCTGCTGCACGATCGCCTCCGCCAGCGCGGCCTCGTCCACGAGCTCCCCACGCGCCGTATTGATGAGCACCGCGGTGCGCTTCATCAGCTTGAGGCGTTCGGCGTTGATGAGATGATGAGTCTGCTCGGTGTGGGCGACATGGAGGGTGACGACGTCGGCTTGGCGCAGCAGTTGCTCCAGGGGGAGCAGCTTCACCTGCAGCTCGGCGGCGCGCTCCCGCGGCAGGTAGGGGTCGTGTGCGATCACCTGCATCCCGAACGCCCTGGCGACTTGCGCCACGTGCCCGCCGATCCGGCCCAATCCGACGATGCCGATCGTCTTGCCGCGGAGCTCCGTCCCCTCGAACCGCTTGCGGTCCCACTCCCCGCGCCGCATCGCCTCGGCCGCCCAGGGAATATGGCGCACCAGCGCGAGCAACAGCCCCATCGCATGCTCGGCCGCGCTCACCGTGTTCGCACCCGGCGCGTTCATCACCGCGATGCCGCGCCGGGTGGCCGCGTGCACGTCGATCGTGTCCACCCCGGTCCCGGCGCGCGCGACGACCTGGAGGCGCGGCGCACGGGCCAACAGATCCGCGGTCACGTGCGTCTCGCTCCGCACGACGAGCGCATGCGCCCCGGCCAGCGCTCGATCGAGCTCCTCGCGCGGCTTGCCCGCGAGATTCACCACCTCGATCTCCGGCGTCTCGGCGAGCAGCCGGACCCCCGACTCCGCCACGCGGTCGGCGAGCACCACGCGGTAGCTCACGACAGCAGGCCGCCGAGCAACGCCAGCAGCTGCTCCAGCGTCCCCACCGTGTGGTCACCCATGTGTCCGATCCGGATGGTCGAGTCCTTGAGGGCGCCGTAGCCCGAGCCGATCGTCCAGCCTTCCTCCTTCAGCCCGGACACGACGGCCTTGGCGCTCTGCCCCTCTCGCAGCTTGAGGCAGGAGACGGTCCAGCTACGCCGGCCCTCACGTGGGAGGAAGGCGACTCCGCGCTCCTCGCTCCACGTCTCCACCCGCTGGCGCATCGCGTCGTGGCGCCGCCAGCGCGCCTCGATCCCGCCCTCGCGCTCGATGCGCGCGAGCTGGGTCTCGAGCGCGTACAGCAGGGAGACCGCCGGCGTATTGGTCGGCTGGAATTTCCGGGTCGCCTCCTCGAAGGCGACGAGGTCGAAGTAGAGTCCGCGATCGGGCAAGGTCTTCGCGCGCTCGAGCATCCGCTGCGACGCGACGCCGAGCGCGAGCCCGGGAGGAAGGGCGAGCGCCTTCTGCGAGCCGGTGAACGCGAAGTCGAGGCCCCAGGCGTCGGGCTCGACCGGAGAGCCGGCGAGCGACGTCACTGCGTCCACCAGCACGAGCACGTCGTCGAACTCCCGCGCCACGGCCGCGAGCCCGGCCACGTCTTGCAGCACCCCCGTCGACGTCTCGGAGTGGACCACGGTCACGGCGTCGACCGGCGTGCGGCGCAGCGCGTCGCGCAGCATGTCGGGCTCCACGGCACAGCCCAGGGGCACATCCAGCCGGACGCACTCCTTCCCGGCGGCGCGCACCAGCTTGGCGAAACGCTCGCTGAAGGCGCCGTTCACGAGCGACAGGGCGCGGCGGCGAATGCCGTTCCGCACCGCGAGCTCCATGAAGCCCGTGGCCGAGGTGGTGCCTACGAGCACCGGGCGGGACGCGCGACACAGGGCGGCGAGTCGGGGCGCGACGCCCTGGAGCAGCGCTTCCATCGCACTGGAGCGATGGCCGATCATCGGCCGCTGCATCGCGGCGAGCACTTCGGGATGGACGTCGGTCGGACCGGGGAGAAAAAAACGCCCGAACGCGGGCGTGGTCATGCGGTCGCGCGCGCGAGCTCCTCGACGAGCCCCTCCTCCACGACCTCCTTCGTCTTCACGAGGCGCACCCCCTCCTCGCCCCACTCCTTCAGCAGCTGCTCGGAGATGTCCTTGTCTATCCCCTTCACGGCGTCCGTGACGACGAACAGGCGCGTGTGCGGCCGGTGCTCGAGCAGCCCCTCGACCGCCGCTTTGTCGCATACGTCGGTCGCGACACCGTACAGCACGATGTCGTCGGGGTCGATCACCTCGAGCACGGTCATGACGTTCTCGTTCGTGAACACGTCGAAGCGATGCTTGTGGAACAGGATGTCGCCTCGGTGCGCGCGCACGCGCTCGCCGAGCGCCTCTGGATCGCAGCTCGCGGGCTCGATGACGAGCGGATCGCGCAGCGCCGTCTCGGGAATCTTCCTCTGGCCGGGCGTCCCCCGCAGGCAGTGCGGCGGGAAGGTGCTCTGCCAGTCGGGATGCTCCGAGATCTCGGCGTGCTCCATCACGTGATCGTCCGCGCTCGCGATCACGCGGATGCCGTGGCCGTGGGCATAGTCGCTGAGTCGCTCGAGGTTCGGGATGATGGGCGCGGCGTCCGGCACGTACAGCTTGCCGTCCGGCTTCATGAAGTCGTACTGCGTATCCACATCCCAGAAGATGACCCGGGCCATACTACCATCCTAGAACGAGGGGAAGCACCGGGAATTTCCGGGGGCAACAGGGGGGTGTCAACGGGTAGACGCCGAGATGCCGAGACGCTAAGTGGATATGAGGTCTGAGCGTTCAGGAACCCCCGTTCACTCGAGCCTCATATCCACTGGGCGTCTGCGGCGCCTCGGCGTCTACCTCGGCGTCTGTGCGTCTACAACCTTAGAGCGACTGCTATCTCGTCACAGCAGTTCTGTCTGGGGCATCTGGCGCAATCGGCCCACACCTTCTCGGGAAACTGCTCTTTCTCCGCAGGCGCGAATCCCAAGCGCAGGAAGAAGTCCGGCTTGCGCGTGAGCGCGAACACCTGGGCGAGCCCGTGGTCCCGCGCCTGGGTCAGCAGCGCCTCCAAGAGCGCGCGGCCCAGACCCACGCCCTGCCGGTCCCGCCGCACGGCGAGCCCGGCAACCTCGGCGAGCTCGGCGGAATAGATCTTCAGCGCGCCGCAGCCGAGGATCGAGCCGTCACCCGGCTCCGCAACGACCACCCATTCCTTGATGTGGCGGCACAGGTCGTAGTTGCTGCGCGGCAGAAGATCACCCGTGGCGACGTAGGGCGCCTGCAGCGCCTCGAGCGCGGGGACGTCGGCGAGCACCGCCGCCCGCACGACCCCTTCGGGGAGCAGGGAGCGGGGAGCGGTACCCTCTGTCGCGAGGCGTTCCTGCGGCTCGGACCGTCGGGAACCGCTCCCCGCTCCCTGCTCCCGGACGACCGGCAGGACTTTCACGTCAGCACCTCGTCCAGAATGGCCACCGCCCGCTCAAGTTCCTCGCGCGTGACGACGAGCGGCGGCACAAGCCGAATGACCTGGGCGCCGGCCGTGCAGACGAGCAGGCCGCGGTCACGCGCCGCCGTTACGTAGGGGGCCGCGGGCTCCACGAGCTCGATTCCCCACATCAGGCCCCGCCCGCGCACGGCGACGACCTTCGGCGAGGCGGCACGCAGCCGCGCGAGCGCGGCGCCCAGCGCCTCGCCGTTTTCCCGCACCGCAGCGAGGAACCCGGGCTCGGCGATGGTCCGCAGGACGTCAAGCGCCACCGTGGCGACGAGCGGCCCGCCGCCGAAGGTCGTGGCGTGGTCCCCCGGCTTCAGCGCCGCGGCGACCGCCTCGGTGAGGAGAACCGCCCCCATCGGGAGCCCGCCGGCCAGCGGCTTCGCGAGCGTCACCAGATCGGGCACCACCCCCGTCTGCTCGTAGGCGAACAGCGTGCCGGTGCGTCCCAGACCGCACTGCACTTCGTCGAACACGAGGGCCGCCCCGCGCGCGTCGCACAGCTCGCGCAGGAAAGCAAGCCATTCGGGATCCACCGGCCGCACGCCTCCCTCGCCCTGCACCGGCTCCACGATGACGGCCGCCGTGCGGTTGGCGGAGATGACGCGGTCGGCGGCGGCCCAGTCCTCGAGCGGGACGATGCGCACGCCGGGGACGAGCGGCTCGAACGGCTTGCGGTAGTCGGGCCGGTCGGTGGCCGCGAGCGAGGCGAACAGCCGCCCGTGGAACGCGCCGGTGAAGGCCACGATCTCGGTCTTGCGCGACCACTTGCGGGCGAACTTGAACGCGGCCTCGTTCGCTTCCGCCCCCGAGTTGCAGAAGAAGACGCGATCGGCGAACGAGCGGGCGACGAGCTCTTCCGCGAGCCGCTCACCCGGCTCGGTGCGGTACAGGTTGGAGACATGCA
>QHUR01000028.1 GCA_003221995.1 Gemmatimonadota bacterium
CCAATCCGCAATCACGGCGGCGCCAGCCGCCAGGAATTCCCGCCGCTCCATCGTCCTAGCCCCCCCCGGAGGTCGCGCCTATATTATGGCCCCTCCGGTCCGACAGGAAGGCGACGTCCGCATGAGCTTCGAGACACGCATCGAGCCGCTCGACGGGAAGCTCCCGAAGGTCAGCTATCGCTGGGACCCCGAGACCGACATTCTGTCGGTGGCCTGCAAGGGTGTGGCGAAGGCGACCGGGTTCGACGGGACGGTGGACCTGGAGGGCGACGACGGGTCCTTCGTGCTGCTCGACGTCGTGGGCGGCGTGCTGCGCGGCGTGGAAGTGGTGAGCTGGCCCGACGACGTGCGCACCCTGGACGCGCTGGCGGTGCCGGAGCCGATGAAGGACGGCCGCGTCGTCTTCGCCAGCCGCAAGTCGCAGCCGGACGTGGCCGCGGTCGAGGTGGACACAGCGCTCACGGTCGAGAAGAACCACACGGAGTCCGTGCTGCATGTCCGTGTGGGGCGGATGCGCATCGCGACGGTCGTGCGCATCGCCGACCACGTGCTCGTCGAGCTGGACAAGCAGTCGCGCCTCGCGGGCTTGTGGTTCCTGGAGGTGCCCCCCTTCCCGAACGTCGAGGTCACCGCCTGAGCGTGGACGAGCGGCTCGCGCGCTACGCCACCGAGCTGTTCGCCCCTGAAGATGCTGTCCTGGCCGCCATCCGGGTGCGGCATGAGGCGCTCGGCCTGCCCGCCATCCACATCTCCGCCGACGAGGGGAAGTTGCTCCACGTGCTGCTGCGGGCGGTGGGCGCGACGCGCGTCCTGGAGCTCGGCGCGCTCGCGGGATACTCCGGCGTGTGGCTCGCCCGCGCGCTGCCGCCGCACGGTCGCCTCACCACGATCGAGCAAGACCCACGGCACGCGGCGTTGGCGCGCCGGGCCTACGCCGAAGCGGGCGTCGCGCCGCGAGTGCAGCTGCTGGAGGGCTCGGCGCTTGACCTGCTCCCCACGCTCGCCCCCGCGTTCGATGCGGTCTTCCTGGACGCCGACAAGGCGCCACTGCCGCAATATTTCGAGTGGAGCCTCAAGCTGCTGCGTGACGGTGGGTTGCTGCTGTGCGACAACGCGTTCTTCCATGGCGCGGTCGTGGATCCCGCGGACACGAGCCCGGACGCCGAGGGGGTGCGCGCCTTCAACCGCCTGGCGGCGACGGACCCGCGCGTTGTTGCCGCCGCCGTGCCGATCCGGGACGGCCTTGTGGTGGGCGTGAAGGTTTCCGAGTGAGCGGTCAACTCCCTCGGCTCGAAGGACTTGCGATGCCCGACAAGTACGCGCGCTTGCTCGAGCGGGTCCCCGATCTGTGGTGGGGCAGTGCGAGCCCGTTTGCGGGGCTGCACCAGCTGAACGTCGCTCGGGTCGCGTACTTTCGGAGCGTCTTCGGCGGCTTCCAGGGGAAGCGCGTTCTCGACGTAGGCTCGGGCGGCGGCATCCTCGCCGAGTCGCTCGCGGCGGAAGGGGCGGACGTCACGGGGATCGACCCGTCGGAGAAATCCCTGGCCGTGGCTCGCGAGCACGCCGCGCAGTCCGGGTTGACCATCGACTACAGGCTGGCAAGCGCCGAGAGCCTGGCATCGAGCACCTTCGCCGGCCACTTCGATCTCGTCTTCGCGACCGGCGTCCTGCAGCAGGTCGCCGACCTCGACAGCGCCATCGCCGGGATCTCCCGCGTGCTCGCACCCGGCGGCGGACTCGGGTTCGTCACCCACAACCGCACGATCGCGGCGTTCCTGCGACTGATCTGGGAGGAGGAGTACGTCCACCAGACCTTGCCCCAGGGGTTCCACGAGTTCGCCCGGTTCGTCACGCCGGAGGAGCTGGCGGAGCGGCTGGCCCGGAACGACCTCGTGGTGCAGGAGATGAAGGGGTTTCCCCAGCTGACGGACGATCTCAGCGTGAGCTACATCGGCTGGTCGCTGCGGACGCGATGACGCCGCGGCGACGCTGGACCGAGGCGATCGTCGCCGCGGGAGCGGTGCGCGCGGCCTACGTGCCGGATGCGAGCACGGGTCGCAGCGAGGCGCTCGAGCCCACGGGCGCGGAGCTGGTGGAAGGAGCGGCGCTCGAGCTGCACCCGGTCCCCCTCGCGCCCGCGCCGGGCCCCGCGATTGCGTTCCTGGACGGCATTCAGCAATGGGCCGTCGTGGGCTATGACGGCGTGACCCCGATCGTGCGCGCCCACGTCGCGGCGGCCGTACGGCGGCGCGGGCCCGACCGCCGGCCGCGGACCGCGGACGAGGCGGCGCGCGAGCTCGCGATCACCCGGCTCGCCGCCCTGTCGGCGCCGGTGCGCCGCGCGCTCGAGGGGGCCGATGTGGAGATCGTCGATCTCGCGGCGGACGAGACGGGGCAGCCCGGTCGGGCCCTGCGCGCGGCGCATTTGCGCGTGGATCGCGCGCGCGAGCAGGTGGAGCGGGAGGTCGGTGAGCGCTGTGCCGGGCGGCTCGGCCCCAAGGAGTGGCTCGTCGTGGACGGCCTCCTGTCCGAGTCCCGCGTGCTCGCCGAGCATCCGCGGGCCCTCGGCGTGATCAAGAGCCATGGCGCGCAATACTTCGAGGGCGAGGCGCTCGAGCGGGCGCTCACCCTGCCGGCCGACCACCGGACCAGCGCGTTTCGGCCCCTGGGGCACCAGCATCGTCCGGTGTACTCGTGGTATCTCCGGCTGTGGCCGTGGGACGGCAACGACCTGCTTTATGGGCTGGTTCGGATCGAGGCGCGGGCGCACCCTGCGAGCGTCGCCCAGGCCACGGCGCTGTCGGGATGGCTGCTGCGCGAGCGCGCCCCAGTCTCCACGCCCGACGCACGCTGGGATCGCCTGTTGTATCCTATACACGACGTGGAGACCTATCTGCGGAGCCGCGCGCCTCGGGACTTGCTCCCCGCCACCGGGTCCCGTCTCCCCAAGACGGGGTCATGATCGACAAGAGCCGTCCCACTCCCATCGGCCGCGTGGTCGCCACTGAGCTGAAGCCGGCGACGCCGCACCAGTTCCACTTCTGGACCGCGAACGAGACCCCGATCGGTATCGGGGCCATCGTCCGGGTGGAAGCGTCAGAGGGTGGGGCGTTGAGCGTAGGGCGTGTGGTGTACGGCGTCGTGACGGACGGGTTCGCCTACTCGGACCTCGCCACTCCGCTCCACGACGTCGTGGGTGCCGAAGGCGACCCGGCGCGCGCGGCGGAAGCGCCGACCGTGCGCCAGGAGATTCGGCTGTGGACCGCGGCGGTGCTGCGGCAGATTCCCGAGGAACCGCTGCAACCCGTGCCGCTCGGTCAGGTGCACGTGGCGGGCGACGCCGACGTGGCGCAGGCCCTGCGGATGGACGCCTATGTGGGCGGGGCGCAGCCCAGGGCGATCCCGATCGGCCTGTACACCTCGGGTGGACTGGAGGCGCCCGTCTACCTCGATGCCGACTTCCTGCTCGGCCCCGAGGCGGCGCACCTGAACATCTCCGGCGTCTCGGGGCTGGCGACGAAGACGAGCGCTGTCGAGTTCCT
The DNA here is from genome assembly GCA_003221995.1 of Gemmatimonadota bacterium. GTDB lineage: Bacteria > Gemmatimonadota > Gemmatimonadetes > Gemmatimonadales > GWC2-71-9 > AG29. Next base: position 3,543 of record QHUR01000028.1, read on the forward strand.
GCTCGCGTCCATCTTCCGGCACTTCCCTTCCCACAAGGGGCGCATCGCCGCGGTGTGCTTCAACGTGAAGGGGCCCGATCTCTGCTTCCTCGACCGCCCCGGCGAGCTGGACGCGGAGGACCGACGCCGCTACGCGCGGCTGGACGTGGAGCCACGCCCCTTCGACCGCGTGCGCTATTTCGCGCCGTTCAAGGCGGACGGCGTGAACCTCAATACGCTACGCACCCATCCCGATCTCGCGGGCGACGTGGATCCGCTCGTGTGGGGTCTGCAGGAAGTCCTGGACTTCGCCGAAGTACTCCTCAACCGCGACGATATCGACGCCAAGGCCGACGCGTTCATCGACTTTCTCGCCGACCGGGTGCTCAACAAGGACTTCGACGACGGCTTCGGCCGGCAGCACCGCGTGCAGAACTTCGCGGATCTCGACGCGCTGTTCCGGGCGATCTTCGACGGGCTCGAGGCGACGGGGCGGAGCGACATGTGGCGCACCCATCACATCGCCACCATCCGCAAGGTGCGCAATCGCCTCGCCAACATTTCCACCCGCTGCAAGGGCCTGGTCACCGATGACGGCCTCTCGAACGACCTCCCCTGGGGCGAGTTCCAGGACCGCACCGTGTACGTCGTAGACCTCGCGAACGTGGACCCGCTCGGCCAGGACCTCGTGTTTGCGCGCGTCGTGTCGAAGCTGCGCGAGCACCTCGAGCGGCGCGACCTGGGCGTGGACGCGGTGGTGGTGTTCGTGGATGAGCTGAACAAGTACGCTCCCGCCGACGGCCCCGAGACGTACGTGAAGAAGATGCTCCTCGACATCTCGGAGCGGGGACGGTACCTGGGCCTGGTGCTCTTCGGGGCGGAGCAGTTTCGCTCGCAGGTGCATCGGCGCATCGTGGGCAACGCGGGAACGCTGGTGTACGGTCGCATGGACATGGACGAGCTTGCCACGCCGGGCTACCAGGTGCTCTCCCCCGCGACGAAGATCAAGCTCGCCACGCTGCCGATCGGCGAGCTCATGGTGCGTCACCCGCACTTTACCCAGCCGATCTTCGTGCGCTTTCCGCGGCCTGCCCCGCTGCGCGGCCGGGACGGCGTGGAGCGCTTCCCGCCGGCGGCCGACCTGCCGTTCGAGGAGGCGGTCGTGCGCCAGTTGCTGCGGCTAGATCGGCGCATCCGGCCGAACCAGGTGAAGGACGTGATCGCCGATCGCAGGGCGGAGGATGTCCGGGGTGCGCTGGCTGCGGTGCGACGCGCGCGGCCGGAGGACGTGCTGGCCTATTTCCGGAAAGCGCTCGGCACCCGCGTCGCGCCGACGGCGCCGCGGCCGCGCCAAGTCGTGCCGCCGCTCAATCCAATATCGGAAGAACCCTACTGATGCCCGGAGCGCTCATGACCGCTGCCCGTCCCTTCGCGCTCGTCGCCGCTCTCGCCGGCCTGCTCGCCTCGACCGCCTGCGGCGGCGCGAGCGGGCCCAAGATCGCGCTCCGCTTCCATCCCCCGGCGGGCGCGGCCTACAGCTACCAGCTCGAGCAGCAGAATTCCATCAAGTTCGAGACGGGGCCGATGTCCCGGATGCCGGGCCAGGCATTCACGATGCGGATGTACTACACGCAGTCCGTGGACGGGCCGGCGGAGGGAGGCACCGGCATCACCGTGAAGTTCGACTCCACGACGCTCGAGTCGCCGATGATGGGCCCCGACGCGATGAAGCCGGCCCTCGATCGGATGCGTGGGCTCACCAGCACCATCGTGTACGACGACCGCATGAACGTCGTGCGGGCGCAGTTCGGCGGCGTGGCCGGGACGCCCTCGCCGCTCACCGACCAGATGGGGAAGAGCGTCAAGAACATGGCGTTCCCCCTGCCCGCCGAGCCGGTGGGGGTCGGCGACTCCTGGACGTCGGAGACCGAGCTGCCCATCTCCCAGCTCGTGAGGACGAGCACGCCGCTCAAAGCCAAGAGCAAGTTGACCGTGAAGAACATCAAGATCGCGGGCGCCGACACTACCATCGTGCTCGCGGTGGAGACGTCGTTCCCGACCGACCCCGTCACCGTCACCCAGGAGGGGCAGACCTCCACGCTGCGCTTTTCCGGCACGCTGACGGGCGAGCGGCAGTTCTCGGTATCGAGAGGCGCGCCGCTCAGCTCCACGATGAGCGGCACGATGCGCATCAACGCGCGCGGAGGTCAGCTCGGCGCGGCCGGGATGACGATGGCGATGGAGCAACGGACTTCCCTGCAACTCACCGACGGCAAGTGAGCGCGTGAAGCTCGCCCACCTCGCCGATCTCCACCTCGGCTTCCGCCAGTACGACCGGCAGACGGCGCGGGGCGGCAATCAGCGCGAGGCCGACGTGGCGGAGGCGTTCCGCCGCGCCGTGGACGACCTCCTGGCACAGCGCCCGGACCTGATCCTCTTCGCCGGGGACGTGTTCCACTCCGTCCGCCCCACCAACCCGGCGATCCTGTTCCTGTTCCGGGAGCTGCAGCGGGTGCGCGTGGCGCTCCCGGAGACGCCGATCGTGCTGATCGCCGGCAATCACGACACGCCCCGCTCCGTGGAGACGGGGACGATCCTCAAGCTCTATGAGGCACTCGGTGTCGAAGTCGTCACAGACCAGGCGCGGCGGATTCCCGTGCCGAGGTTCGACTGCTCGGTTCTCGCGGTCCCGCATCAGGCGCTGACGGGGGCCGAGCGGCCCGCCCTCCGCCCTGACCCCGGTGTCGCACTCAACGTTCTGGTTGTGCATGGCGTGCTTGAGGACATCATCGACCCGGAGTGGAGCGCGGCCGATTACGGGGGCGCGCGCCTCACCCGAGCGGACCTTGGTGCGGCGCAGTGGGATTACGTTGCGCTTGGCGGCTACCATGTGTGTCATGAAGTCGCAGCGAACGCTTGGTACCCTGGCAGCCTGGAATACGTGAATCCCAGAGCGTGGGTGCAGCTTCGAGAGGAGGCCCAGCGCAAGGTCCCTGGCAAGGGCTATCTGCTCGTGGATCTGCCCGGCGCCCACACCACCTTCAGGCAGCTGCCCCTGGCGCGGAAGCACGTCGACCTTCCGCGAATTCAGGGTGCCGGGCTCAGCGCCAAACAATTGGACGCGGAAATTGCCAGGCGCGTCGCCGGTGCCAAGCCCCCGATCGACGATCAGGTCGTGCGCCTCGTCGTGCACGACGTGACGCGCGGCACGGCGCGCGACCTCGACCACGCCGCGATTCGTCACTACAAGTCCCGGGCGCTCAACTTCCAGCTCGACCTGCGGCGGCCGGAGGAGCACCGGACCGTGGGCGTCGGCGGTCCCGGGCGGCGCCACACGCTGCCCGAGACGCTGCGTGAGTTCCTGAACCGGCGGCCGCTCGACGCGGCGCTCGATCGCGACGCGTTCGTCCGCCTGGGGGTCGAGTATCTGGAGCAGGTCGGGCGCGAGGCGACGGGGGAGGCGGGCTGATGCGGCTGCATCGACTTCGCCTCGTCAACTTCCGGCAGTACGCCGACAGCGACATCGTGGTGGGGCCCGGGATCACCGGGATCATCGGCCCCAATGGCTCCGGCAAGTCAACGCTGCTCGAGGCGATCGCCTGGGCGATCTACGGCAACCCGGCGGCGCGAGGCGACAAGGATGGGATCCGCAACCTGCGGGCGAAGGCGCGCTCGAGCGTGCGCGTGGAGCTCGAGTTCGGGCTCGGGGCGCACGAGTATCGCGTCGTGCGGGGCTTACACAACGCCGAGCTGTATCAGGACGGCGGCGTCGTCGCGAACTCGCTCACGGAGGTCACGGTCAAGCTGGAGCGCGTGCTGGGGATGCGCCACGACGAGTTCTTCAACACCTATTTCACCGGGCAGAAAGAGCTGGCGGTGATGGCGAGCCTGGGCAAGACGGACCGGGCGGCTTTCCTGTCGCGCGTGCTCGGGTACGACCGGCTGCGACTCGCCCAGGAGCGCGTGCGCGAACGGCGCAACGCGCTCGCGAGCGAGCTGCGCGGACTCGAGGCGGGCCTGCCCGAGAGCGCGCGGCTCGCCGCGGAGCGCATGGCGGCCGCGGCGCGGCTCGACGAAGTGCGGCGCGCCGCGCAGGCGGCGGACGCGCAGCGCGGGGCGGCGGAGCGGCAGTTCGCGCGCGTGGAGCCCGAGTGGAAGGAATGGGTGGAGCGGGAGAAGCGGGTGCGCTCCCTGGACGGCGACCGGCGGATGGCCGAGCAGGCCGTCACGGTGGCGCGGCAGGAGTGCCAGCGGCTCGACCGCGAGCTCGCCGACGCGCTCAACGCGCGGGAGCAGTTCAAACACCTCGGGCCGGAGCTCGAGCCCGTGGAGCGGCTCAAGCGCGAGCTGGGCGAGCTGGAGCGGCTGCAGCAGGAGGAGGCGGCGCGGCGCGCCGACGAGGCGCAGCTCGAGGAGCTGCGTCGCTCGACGGCCGCCCTGGACCGTCGCATCGACACGCTCCGGGCCGCCACCGCAACGCTCGCCGACGCGGAGCGCGAGGTGCTGGCGTTGGCGCAGCGGCTCGAGGCGGCGCAGCGCACCGCGGAGGAGCAGCGCGCGGTGTGGGTGCGGGAGAAGGAATACGCAGCGACCCGCCGGACGGAGCTGCTCCGCCAGTACGACGATCTGAAGGAGCAGCGGGACAAGATCGAGCTGCTCGGCCCCGAGGGCGAGTGCCCCACGTGCCGTCGGCCGCTCGGTGCCGAGCACGGTGCGGTGCTCGGTATCCTCGACCGGCAGCTGCAGGCGATCGTGGACGACGGCCGGTTCTTCCGCCAGCGGCTGGAGCAGTTGGCCCAGCCACCCGCGGTGGTGACCACGGCCGAGGTCGAGCGGGACACCCGGCGGGACGAGAGCCGCCGGGCAAGCGAGCGAGCCGGTGAGCTGCGCGCCCAGGCGGAGGAGCTGACGCGCGCCACGCAGGAGCGGGCGGCGGCGGAGCGGCGCGCTCGGAACCTCGAGGCCCAACTCGGCGCCCGCCCGAGCGGCTACGACTCCCAGCGCCACGACGCGGTACGGGCCGAGCTCACCCGGCTCGAACCCATCGTGCTCGAGGCGGCGAAGCTCGCGGCGCGGGCCGAGCGGGCGGAGGTACTGGTGCGGGAGGCGGAGTTCGCGGAGCAGGCGCTCACCACCCACGAGCGGCGCGCGCAGGAGCTCGCGGCGGCGGTAGCGGCGGAACGCTTCTCGGAAGTGACGTTCGCCGCCGCACGGGAGCGGCACGACCAGGCGGCGCGTGCGCTGCGGGAGGCGGAGCTCGCCGTCGCGGAGACGCGCGGCGAGCTCGTCGCGGCGGAGGCCGGCATCCACGAGGTCGAGCGGCGCGAGCGGGAGCGGGCCGCCCGCGAGCGCCAGATCGCGGAGCTGCGAGCCGAGGAGCGGCTGCACCACGAGCTCGACAAGGCCTTCTCCGACCTGCGGGGCGACCTCAACGCCGCCATGCGCCCCGAAATCGCCGAGCTCGCCTCCGGCTTCCTCGCCGACCTCACGGACGGCCGCTACGAGGCCCTGGACCTGAATGAAGACTACCTCATCACCGTGCTCGACGACGGCCTCCCCAAGCCGGTGCTCTCGGGCGGCGAGGAGGATGTGGCGAACCTGGTGCTGCGGCTCGCGATCTCGCAGATGATCGCGGAGCGCGCGGGGCAGCCGCTGTCGTTGCTCGTGCTGGACGAGATCTTCGGCTCGCTCGACGAGTCCCGCCGCCAGCACGTCGTCTCCCTGCTGCGCCGCCTGGGGGACCGCTTCCCCCAGGTCATTCTGATCACGCACATTGAGCAGGTGCGCGAAGGGCTGGACCGGGTGATCCGGGTAGAGTATGACGCCACGCAGGGGACCAGCGTGGTGCGCGACGACACCGCCATCCTCGGAGCGGGCGATGCGGGCGTGGCTGCCTGAGCGGCAGGTCTACGGACCGGAGCGCGCCGGCGAGCGCGACATCGACGGGCTGAACCGCGTGTTCGCGGAAGCCTTCACTGATCGCTACCGCCGCGACGGCCTGGTGGGCGTGCGCGTGCCGCAGCTCAATCCCGACGTGTGGCGCTACGCCCTGCTCGACGCGGGCGAGGGGGCGATGCTGTGGCGTGACGAGGCCGGCCAGGTCGCCGCGTTCAACGTGGCGCACCGCTCGGGGCTGGAGGGCTGGATGGGTCCGCTCGCCGTACGGCCCGACCGCCAGGGAACCGGCGTGGGCAAGGCCATCGTGCGCGCGGCGGTCGATTGGCTGATCGAGCAGGGCGTCACGACCCTGGGCCTCGAGACGATGCCGCGCACCGTCGAGAACATCGGCTTCTACGCCCAGGTCGGCTTCGTCCCCGGGCATCTCACGGTGACGATGACGAACGACATCGCGACCCGCGGCCACCGCGCGCCGCTGTTGCTCTCCGCGCGACAGGGCCATGCGCGGGCGCAGGCCCTCGACGCGGTGCGGGGCCTCGTGGGAGCGCTCGCGGGCGGCTGCGACTTCACGCGCGAGATCATGCTCACGGCCGAGCTGGGGCTGGGCGACACGTCGCTGGTGGAAGACCCGGGAGGGCTCGCCGCCATGGTGCTGTGGCACTCGGCCCCCCTGGCGGAAGGGCGCCCCAAGGACGAGGTGCGCATCCTCAAGCTGGCCGCACGCGACGAACGGGCGTTCGACGCCGCGATCGTGGCGGTGGAAGCCGCGGCCGCGCGCGCCGGGATTCGCCGCGTGGGCGTGCGCTGCCAGACGCGCTACACCGGCGCCTTCCGCCGCCTCATCACCCGCGGCTACCGCGTGCGCTGGACCGACCTGCGGATGACCCAGGACGGCTATCCCGAGCAGCCCCCCGCCCAGGGCGTGCTGTTTTCCAACTGGGAGATCTGACGACCACCGGTCTCGTCATCTTCGCCGCGACCTACGTTCTCATCGCCGTTCAGCGGCTCCCCTTCGTCCACCTCAACCGCCCGGCGGCGAGCCTGCTCGGCGCCGTGGCCATGGTCGCCCTCGGCGTGCTGCCGCTGGTCGACGCCTACGCCGCCGTGGACTTCGACGTGCTCGTGTTCCTCCTGGGCCTGATGCTCGTCGTCGGCTACCTCGAGGTCGGGAAGTTCTTCGAGTGGGCCGCCGAATGGATCCTGAGACACGCCCCAACCCCGCGGCGGCTCCTCCTGGGCGTCGTGGTGGGCGGCGGCCTCCTGTCCGCGCTGTTCGTCAACGACACGATCTGCCTCGTCGTCACCCCCGTCCTGCTCGCCGCCCTCGGGCCGCTGCGCGTGCGGCCGACGCCCTACCTCATCGGGCTCGCCATGGGCTCGAACGTGGGCTCCGTGCTGGCGGTCACGGGGAACCCGCAAAACATGCTCGTCGGGATCTGGAGCGGCGCGACGTTCGGCGGGTTCCTCGTCCACATGCTGCCCGTCGCGCTGGGCGGGCTTGCCATCACCTACGGCTGGCTGCGCTGGGCCTATGCCGCGGAGCTGCGCGAGCCGTTCGGCGAGCGCCTCGCGACGGTGCCGGTGGCGCTCGACCGGCCACTCGTGATCAAGGGCCTGGCGGTGTTCGGGGCGGCCGTCGTCGCGTGGCTCGCCGGTGGCCCGCTGCCGCTCGTCGCCATCTCGGCCGGCGCCGTCATGGTCGCGATCGCGCAGCGGGACCCGGCCTACGCCATCGACCGCGTGGAGTGGTCCCTGCTGCTCTTCTTCGCATCGCTGTTCGTCGTGATGCGGGGGTTCGAGCAGACCGGCGCCGTGGCGTGGATCGATCGGCACGCCCTCGCCCTGGTCCAGGCCGGATCGGCGTGGAGCGTGGCGGGCGTCGTGAGCGGGGTGATGGCCGTTCTCTCGAACCTGATCTCGAACGTGCCGGCGGTGATGCTGTGGCGAAACACCGTGCCGCAGCTGCCCGACCCGCACCTCGCGTGGCGCGTCGTCGCGATGAGCTCCACGTTCGCCGGCAACCTGCTCTTGATCGGCTCCATGGCGAACCTGATCGTGGCGGAGCGCGCGGAGACGCGGGGCGTGCGCATCGGCTTCTGGGAGTACGCGCGGGTCGGAGTCCCCGTCACGCTGTTGACCCTCGCCTGGGGTCTCGCAGTAATCGTGCTGACGGCCTGAGCGGCGCGGCCCACGTCCCGTAGCGCGCGCGCCACAGGGTTGCGGACGCCCTGCGGTCCGGTCGCGGTAGGGTGGCATTCCGCCACTGAACGGCCGCGCGCGGAACGGAACTTGCCCGTGAACCGGCCGGACCCGTTCACGGAAGGTCAGCGTCATGAACCAGCCCCGCCGCCCCCGCCGCGCTGTTCTCCTCACTGCGGCCCTGCTCCTGGCCGCATGTCAGGACACCTCGACCCCGTTCCAGCCCGCAGGGCATCAGCCGCCCGCGGCCATCGGACTGCCCGGCCTCCCGGGGCTCAGCACCTCTCGCTACATCGTGGTGTTCACGGACGCGGTGACGGATCCGGTCGGCCTGGCGCAGACCCTCGTCGCCACGTACAACGGCTCACTGTTGCACACCTACACGGCCGCGCTCAAGGGCTTCGCTGCAACCCTGCCGGACGTTGCGGTGCCGCTGCTGCAGCTGGAGCCGCTCGTCTCCTACGTCGAGCCCGATCAGACCATCCGGGCTGATGGGACCGAGGACATGGACGCGAACGGCGACCCCTGGGGGCTCGACCGGATCGATCAGCAGGCGCTCCCCCTCTCCGGCACGTACACCTATACGTCGGATGGCACCGGCGTGCACGCCTACATCATTGACACAGGCATCTGGACGCTCCACCCCGACTTCGGCGGCCGGGCCGACAACGTGTACGACGCTCTCACGCTCGATCTCGTCGTGATCGGCGAGGATTGTAACGGCCACGGCACCCACGTCGCGGGCACGGTCGGCGGGGTGACCTTCGGCGTGGCGAAGGGCGTCTCGCTGCACGGTGTGCGCGTGTTGGGCTGCGCCGGAGTCGGGTTCACCTCGGACGTGATCGCGGGGGTCGATTGGGTAACGGCGAACCATCAGAGCCCGGCCGTGGCCAACATGTCCCTGGGCGGCGGCAGCTCGACGGCGCTCAACACGGCGGTCACGAACCTTTGGAACTCGGGCGTGTTCCTCGCCGTGGCGGCCGGGAACAGCGACGCTGACGCGTGCAACGCGTCTCCCGCCGGTGCGAGCGGCGTGTTCACGGTGGCGGCCTCCGAGAGGACCGACGCGAAAGCGTCGTATTCGAACTGGGGGACCTGCGTGGAGGCGTACGCGCCGGGGTCGGCGATCAAGTCCGACTGGCTCCTGGGCCTGACCATGACGCTCAGCGGCACGTCGATGGCGACGCCCCACGTCACCGGTACCGCCGCGCTCTACAAGGCCACGTTCGGGGACGCGCCCTCGACCGCGCTGTCGGATTGGATCATCGGCAACGCGACGCCGGGCGTGATCACGGGCAACCCGGGCGGCACGCCGAATCTGCTGCTCTACAAGTCGGGCCTCTAGCGCGCGGTCCGGCCGGCCGTCAGGACCGAAACCGGGGCGCGCCCACGAGCACGCGCCGCGCCAGCAGCGCGACGCCCGCGGCGTACAAGATGTGGACCGCCCCGCTCTCGGTATTGCCGTGGAACACGAGCACGAGCCAGGCCCCGAGCAGCACCACGGCGGCCCCGAGCGTGATGTTCATCGTCGCTCCTCACTCCTCTGGGACGACCTTCCTTGACCTTTCCTCCCCGTGCGGTATGTTCCCGCTCAGGGACGGGGAGCTCAATTATTGAGCCAACAAGCTCGATCGTGGACCCGGATACTGTGACCGATGTCAGGCCCCCTCGTGGGGAAGGCAGACGCCATGGTGAGGGACCAGTCATTTCTTTCGGGCTTCAATAATCCTCTCCGTTCCTGTCGTACCGGTCGGCCGGCCCGCGTTAGGCGGTGCCGGCCGATCGCGTCTTGGTCGGACTGACGGACAGTCGGACAGTTGGACTGATGGGTGCCACGCGACTCACCGTCCGACCGTCCGACCGTCCGACCGTCCGACACTGACGACCTCCCAAAAGTACTTCGGCGCCAGCAACGGCTTCCCACGCACCACGAACCCGATCCCGAGAATGACCATCCACAGCCCGTAGGCGACCGCCACCTGCTCCCGCCAGTCCGGGCGCAGAAACTGCGCCAGCCACAGCACGAAGATGATGCTGGCGTCGAGCCAGTCGAACTCCATGTTCGCGAGCAGCATCATGCCGAGCGCCGTCTGCAGCAGCGTCAGCAGGATCTCGAGACGCTGCGCGGCGTCGAAGTGAAAATCCATCCAGACGCCGTGGTGGCGGAGGCTCGAGTACCCATAGACGAGCGGGATCATCGCCGCCAGCACCGTCCACTGGTTGATGTTGCTGGACACCATGTTCATCAGGGCCATCGGAGCGTGGGTCACCCGGCGCGCCCAGTAGAAGGCGGAGAGCTTCTCCGGGAACTCGGAGAGAAAGGGGGCTACCCACTGGACCAGCACGAACTGGCTGACGCCGAGCACCCCGGCGAGCGCCAGCATGGACTCGAGGAACGGGTGCGCACTCACGTAGAGCAGCGCGCCGCCCGCGGTGAACAGGCCCCCGATGGCGGCCGTGCGGCGCCACCCCGGCTGCCGCATGGCCCAGCGCGACACCGCGGGGGCGAATTGCAGCTGCTCCCCTCCGTGGGGCGGGTTACGCAGCTGTATCCAGAGGTAGGCGAGGTACAGGGCGCACAGCACCAGCGCGTCCATCCAGGTAAGGCTCTGCTTGATCAGGATGACGATGAAATACAAGAGCGGCGGCACGAGCCCGACGATCTCGACGGCGTGCTCGCGCTCGAGCTCGATCGCAGGGAGGCGCTCGGTCGCGGTGTGGCGGCCCGCCGTCGCGAACACGACGTAGATCATGGGCCAGCCGAGGCCCAGCAGCAGACGGATGGCGCCGGTGAGGTTTGCGATCGCGAGGTGGGCGCGCTCGGGATCGCGCCCCGCTTCCCAGGCGATGACGGCTTCGACGCCGAATTCGGGCAGAGTCTGCAGCCAGGCGAGGATGGCGAGCGCGAGGCCCTGGGAGATCAAGAACTGCGCCGCTTCCGCGCCCCAGGTGACGAGGAACGCCGAACCCAGGATGCTCGGGAACGTCCACAGGGCGGACCCCGCCGAGGCTCCCGCCGTGGACAGGGAAGCGAGTAGCTTTAGTTTCACGTGCGAGCGAAGATAGTCCTGCCTGGGAGGCCCAACAAGTCGACTACCATGGGACGTGACAAGATCAAGTCGTCCAGCCTGCACCGCGTCCACGAGGAGCACGTCGAGCCGCTCCCCCCGGCGACGCCGGGGGGCGGGCGGACGCCGTTCGAGGTGCTGGTGCGGGAGCTGCTCGGGCAGCTCGGCGAGGATGCGACGCGCGAAGGTCTGCGCCAGACCCCGGCGCGGGTCGAGGCGTCGCTCAAGTGGCTCACGCGCGGCTACGGCATGTCGGTTGCCGACGTGATCGGCGACGCGCTCTACTCGGAGCGGCACGACAACCTCGTGTGCGTGCGCGACATCGAGATCTACTCGCTGTGTGAGCACCACCTGTTGCCGTTCTTCGGGAAGGCGCACGTCGCCTACCTGCCCAACGGGCGGCTGGTCGGCCTGTCCAAGATCCCCCGGGTGATCGAGGTGTTCGCGCGCCGCCTCCAGGTGCAGGAGCGGCTCACCGACCAGGTGGCGGACGCCTTCATGGAGGTGCTCGATCCGCACGGCGTCGGCGTCGTGATCGAGGCGTACCATCTGTGCATGATGATGCGCGGGGTCGAGAAGCAGAACTCCAAGACGGTGACGAGCGCGCTGCGCGGCGCGCTGCTCGAGGACGCGAAGACTCGCGACGAGTTCCTGCGGCTGGTGCACGGCGGCCGGGGCCTCGAGTGAGCCGGGGCGGCGCGCCGCTCGCCGGGAAGGTCGCGCTGGTCACCGGCGCGTCGCGGGGAATCGGGCTCGCCGTGGCGGACGCGCTGCACGCCGCCGGCGCTCACGTGGTGCGACTGGCGCGCTCGCTCGCGGACGGCGGCGCTGAGCGCCGGACCGACGTGCGGTGCGACCTCGCGGACCCGGCCGCAGTCGAGCGGGCGGTCGCCCGTGTCGTCGCCGACCCCGGCGCGCCGGACGTCGTGGTGAACAACGCCGGGATCTTCTTCATCAAGCCCGTGGCCGAGACGAGCCCCGAGGACTTCGTGCGCGCGCTCGCGGTCAATCTCACCGCCCCCTTTCTCATCGCCCGCGCGTTGGTCCCCCACCTGGTGCGGCGCGGCAGCGGCCACGTCGTGACGATCGGCTCCGTCTCCGACCACGTGCCCTATACCGGCTCGACCGCCTACGCCGCCAGCAAGTACGGACTGCGGGGGATGCACGAGGTGCTGCGCAGCGAGTTGGCGCGCACCGGGGTGCGCACCACCCTCGTCTCACCGGGCCCCGTCGACACGGATATGTGGGACCCGATTGACCCCGACTCGAAGCCGGGGTTCACGAAACGCCGGGACATGATGCGGGCCGAGGACGTGGCCGACGCGGTCGTGTTCGCCGTGACGCGGCCACCGCGGCTCGACATCACGGAGATCCGGCTGATGCCGACGGTCTATACGGCGCGAGGGTGAGAACAAGTGCGGAATGCGGAGTGCGGAATGCGGAGTATGCGTGACGAGCCGCAGCTACCTGGCCACCGGCTGGTCGCCCGCGATCACTCCGCATTCCGCATTCCGCACTCCGCACTTCTCTCCCTGCTGGCCGTGGCTCCACTCGGCACCGCCACCGCCCAGGCGCTCCCGCCCTTGCCCGACACGACCGGTTTCGGCGTCCACGTGCTCGCGCTCGCCCGGGCGCCCGACGGCGCGGTCTGGGTCGGGACCTACGGCCAGGGGATCTATGTCCTGCGGCCGGGCGCGGC
>QHUR01000029.1 GCA_003221995.1 Gemmatimonadota bacterium
TTGTCGCCCCAGCAATAGGCGGCGCCCGCGGCGGTGACCCCACAGGTGTGGGCAGCGCCAGCCGTCACCGCCGCGAAGCTCACACCGGGCGGGGCCTGCACGAGCACCGGGGTCAACTGGTTCGTCTTGGTCCCGTCGCCGAGCTGGCCGCTGCCATTGCCGCCCCAGCAATAGGCGGCGGCGCTCAGCCCGGTCGTGAGCCCGCAGGTGTGTGCGGCGCCGCCCGTCACCGCGGCGAAGCTCACACCGGGCGCCACGGGCACCGGGGTCAACCGGGTCATCGCGGTCCCGTCGCCGAGCTGGCCGCTGCCATTGCCGCCCCAGCAATAGGCGGCGGCGCTCAGCCCGGTCGCCCGCCCGCAGGTGTGCAAGTCGCCGCCCGTCACCGCAGCGAAGCTCACACCGGCCGGAGCCTGCACGAGCACCGGGCTCGACCGGTTCGTCATCGTCCCGTCGCCGAGCTGGCCGCTGCCATTCGCGCCCCAGCAATAGGCGGCGCCCGTGACGATCGTGAGCCCGCAGGTGTGTAGGCCGCTGGCGGTCACGGCGGCGAAGGTCAGCGTGACGGCAAATGGGGTGCTGGTCGCCCCGCTCAGCCCCGCCGCGCTCGCGAGGAGATAGCCGCTGCCGGGCCGATCGATCCGCAGGTCTGCGAAGGTGGCGATGCCTTGGGCCGCCTTCACCGTCACCGTGCCCCCCAGAGTTCCCCCGCTCGGGTTCAACGCGAGCGCCACCGTCACCGCGTCCGTCGCCCCTGGCACCCTATTCCCGACGGCGTCCTGCACCGCGACCTGGACCGCCGGGGTGATCGGTTGGGCCGCCGCCACGTTGGTGGGCTGCCCCGTGAAGGCGAGCTTCGTTGCGGCCCCGGAGGGTTGGGTCGGACGCGCCTGTTCACAGCCGAGGAGGCCGGCCGCGAGGGCGGCGGGCAGCGTCCAGAGGAGGTGACGGCACCGCATGGCACGCATAGGGTCCTCCCGGGCAACAGCGGCACGTTCCACATCGCAACATGCACGCCAAATGGGATTGGCAAGGGCAGCCCAGTGCTGCAGCGGTGACGCCCGCGCTGAGAGGGTGAGGCGGTACGCTAGCGCGGCCGTCCGGTCGCGCGCACTACGGCACTGCGGGATCCCGCCGCACGCCACGTGGCCCCTGGCAGCACCATGCCATGCAGCTGCGCTGTGGGCAACTGCGCCGGGGGAATCTGCGCTGTGGCTCCGGTGCTACCCGCCACGCTCGCGCGCGCCAGCGGCTGGACCCCGAATGACGCCGCCATCCGGACCGGGACACCGGACGGGGCCGTCACCGTGGCGCCGGGGCGTACGAGCGCGGGAGCAACGGACCCCTGCGGCAGGGCGATCAATTGCACACTGGCGCGCGCCGTGCCCGCCGGTTCTTCGCTCACCGGAGTCGGTGCCAACGTGAGTCGCACCTCGCGAGCCGGCATGGGGGCCGCGGCGCTGGGCACGGCCCGTCTGCGCGGAGCAACGACAGCCCCGCGGCCCGGACCGAGCGGGATCGGGTGCATCGCGACCGTGGAGCGCTCCCGACGCGCGATCGGACGGCTCGGCCCGGCCCCAGCCGGGGGTCTGTACACGAGCCGCGGGCCGCGCGGCGCGACCGGCGTCGTCGTAGCGACCCGCGCCGGCCCGAGCGACAGCGCGATCACGTTCATCGGAAGGTCGACAGTGTGGATTCCGGTGTCACGGAAGCGGTCCCGATGCGCGGAGCGGCGTGGGGCGGCGGCACAGGGGGCGAAGAAGGGGTCGCAGGCGAACAGGGGCTCGGCGATGATCACCTGGACCCCGACGAACGAGCAGCCCATGCAGGACGGGTAGATCGGGTACTGCGGCGCCGTGTCCTGCATCGTGTAGAGTCGCGGTGCGACGGTGTAGGTCACGAAGTCGTAATTGAAGTATCCATCGCCGAGCATCCGTTGCACGATGTCGGCCAGGGCGCCCTCCCCGTCCACGGAGGCCCAGGACGGCGCCAAGGCGTCGGGATCCCAGGACGCCGCGCGCACGAACTCGTCGAAGCGATACGAGGCGGGCGAGAGCGCCGCGAGCACGAGCCCCGTCCCGTCCGGCTCCTCCACGACGAACGACTCGCGGTCCCCGGCTCGCTTGATCTCGTAGGTTCCGGGGCGGACCAGGGGGTCATCGGCGGGATTCGCGGGGAACAGCACCTCAATGTGGCCGTCGGTACGGCGGTGCAGCACGACGAGGTGTCCGTCTTCCCTCGTCTCGACGTAGACACGGACGCGGTCGCCACGCAGGAGGGAGCCGCTCGACCCGAGCCACACGCGCACCGGTTTCGCGTCCCGCTGCGCCGGCCCGCCCCCGGCCATGGCCGAGGGTGTCGACGCCGGGGCGGCCTGCAGCAGCAGGGTGAACAATGAAACAATCACGTGCACCGCCTTCCGACTCCCGAAACTAAGCCGGGCGGCGTCGGGCGAGTCAAGGCTGGGGCGGGTGGATTCGAACCACCAACTTCCCGGTTAACAGCCGGGCGGTCTGCCAGTTGACCTACACCCCAGGGCAGGTGTCAGCGCACTGGTGTCGGGTGACAGCATTCTCTGACACCTGACACCCGACACCTAGCACCTAAGACACCAACGCCCCCGGAACCGCTCAGGGCCGGGGGCGTCGCGCTAGCAAACCTCTTGACGCTACGCCGCCCGGTCCCTGCGATTCGAGTTCCGGTTGCGATTCGCGGCCATGCTGGCGAACGTCATCATGGAGCCAACACTACCACCCGACTCCTGCAGAGGCAAGTGGCGATGCCGCCCGTCATCACGCCCGCAACCCTAGCCGACCTCCCGGCAATCCTCGAGCTGCTCGACGGAAGCAAGCTGCCGCGCGCGGGACTCGACGCACATGTGGCGACGACGCTCGTCGCAAAAAACGGCAAGCAACTGGTCGGCACGGCAGCGCTCGAGCTCTACCGTGAGTGCGCCCTGCTCCGCTCCGTCGCAGTCGCGCCCGAACTGCGTGGCCAGGGCCTCGGCCAGGAGCTCACCCGCCACGCCCTCGCGCTCGCGCACCGGCACAAGATCAAGAGCGTGTACCTGCTCACGGAAACGGCTGGAGGGTTTTTCCCGCGCTTCGGATTCCGGACCATCCCTCGCGACGCGGTCGACCCCGCCGTGCAGCGATCGGTCGAGTTCACGAGCGCCTGTCCGGCGAGCGCGCTGGTGATGAGGCTCGAACTGCGCCGTCAGCCGTCGGCTGTCAGCTGATGGCCTAATATTTCAATCCCGCCTTCTCCGCGAAGGCCTTCAGTGCCGCTTGCTGCTCCGGCGTGAGCCGGTCCGGGATCTCGACCCGCACTTCCACGTACTGATCCCCGCGACGGCCGTTCTTCTCGATACCCTGACCCGCGATACGGAACTTCTGCCCGTGCTGGGTGCCGGGCGGCACCTTCAGCACGACGTGACGCCCCTCCAGCGTGCGCACTTTGATTCTCGAGCCGAGGAGCGCCTGCGCCAGGTTGATCGGGACCGTGCAGACGAGATCCAGACCCTCGCGCCGGAAGAAGCGGTCCGGCTCGACCTGGAACTGGACCACGAGATCGCCCTTCCCTTTCGTGCCCTGACCCTTGAGGCGCATCCGCGTGCCGTCCTCGGTGCCCGGCGGCACGGTGATGATCAGCCGCTTCTCGACGCGCACCTCGCCCGCGCCCTGGCAGGTGGCGCACCGCGCCGAAGGCACGCGGCCCTTGCCGCGGCACACGGGACACGGCCGGTTGACCGCGAAGCCGCCCTGCCCGAAGGAAATCGTTCCCCGGCCTTGGCACTCGGGGCAGACCGAGATCGTGGCCCCCGGAGCGGCCCCGTCGCCGCCGCACGTGGGGCACACCTCGGCCATCGGCAGCGTGACCGGCACCTTGCCACCCAGCGCGGCCACCCGGAAAGGAACTGAGAGCGTCGTCTCGACTTCGTCCTCGGCCTCCTCCATCCGACCCCCGCCCCGCTTCCCGAAGATCGAAGAGAACAGGTCCCCCAGCCCTCCGAACGAGCCCAGGTCCGACAGATCGAACTCGATGCCCGAGTCCGCAGGGCCGGCCCCGCTCCCCCCTCTGCCCGGCCCCCGCCCCGCGCCGCCGTAACGGCCCGCACCGGCGAAGGCGCCGTACCTGCGGAGCTGATCGTACTGCTTGCGCTTCGCGGGATCGCTCAGCACGTCGTGCGCCTCGTTGATCTCCTTGAAGCGCTCGGCCGCCTGGGGTTTGCCGGGATTGCGGTCCGGATGGTGCTGCTTGGCCAGTCGTCGGAAGGCGCGCTTGATCTCGTCGACGGTCGCAGTCTCCGGGACTCCGAGCACCTGGTAGTAGTCCTTCGTCGCAGCCATCAGCCGCGCTCGGGGTCGGGTACCCCGCCCCCGCCCCCGCCCCCGCCCCCACCCTGCCACGTCAGCACCGTCACGCGCGCGGGTCGGATGAGCGCTCCCCCGAGCTGATAGCCCGCCTGCAGCACCGCCCCCACCGTATGGTCCTCCTCGGGCGCCGACGCGGGCGCCGTCGTCACGGCTTCGTGCAGGTTAGGATCGAACGGCACCCCGACCTGATCCACCCGTCGCACGCCGGCCGCCTCGAGCTCCTTCCAGATCTTGCGCTCCACGAGATCGACACCCTCGTGGATCGTCTTCGCCGTCTCGGCGCTCGGCTCGATGTGGGCGAAGCGGGCGAGGTCGTCCAGCGCGTCCACGAGACGCTGCACCAGGTCCGCCTGAGCCTTCGACCACAGCTCGGTACGCTCTTTCAGCGTGCGCTTGCGGAAGTTGTCGTACTCGGCGGCGAGTCGAAGGTACGTGTCCTTGGCTACCATCTCCGCCGCCGCCGCGACGGCCGCTTCGGACGCGAGATCGCCACCGGGCGTCGGGGCGGCACGCATAGCCGCGTCGTCCGCTTCGGGAGCCGGCTCGTCGGTCGGTCGAGGGCGCTTGGGTTTGTCGTCCATGGCGTTCCGCGTTCAAGCAACGAGCATGCCGCCCGGGGTACGCCGTTTTGACGGCCCTCCCGCCGCAGTGCGTCGGAAATTGCTACCGGACAAGAACATAGCCGTATGCGCCGGTCTAGGCGAGGCCGTACTGCGAGAGGAAGGCCACGATGTCGTCCATCACCCGGTCCCGCTGCGGGTCGTTGAGGACCTCGTGGTACATCTCAGGATACCAGCGCACCTGCACCGGCGCTTTGAGGCCGTCGGCGAACGCCCGCGCGAGCTGGGCGTCCACGACTCGATCTTCCCCGGCGAGCAGGAAGAGCAACGGACATTCGATGCGACTCCCGTCGGCGACCACCGAGCGCTGAGCCCAGCGGATCTCGCGCCACGCGCCCGGCGTCATCACGCGGTGCACGGCAGGATCACGCTGATAGGCCTCGTTCACACTGGGGTCGCGACTCAAATGGTCGAGATCCAGGTCGACGGCGAAGGGCAGCGTGGGCCAAAGATCGGCGAGCAGCCGCGCGGCGATCCGCTTCCACGCGGCCGGCGCGCTCGGGAGTCCGAGCCAGGGCGAGGAGATCACCGCGGCGGCCACGGGGTCGCTGGGCTGGGTCTCGAGGTAGCGCAGCGCCACGAGGCCGCCGAAGGAATGGCCGAGCAGCGCCTGGGGCCGGTCTACGCGGCGGCGCACCGCGCGTCGAAACGCCTGGAGGTCGCCCAGCAGCTGGCTGAAGCGGGACAGGTAGCCGCGGCGGCCCCCGGAGCGGCCGTGGCCGCGCTGGTCGAGCGCGTAGGCCGCGACCCCCGCGCGCTGCAGCGCTTCCCCCACGTAACGCCAGCGGCCCGCGTGGTCGGACCAGCCATGAAGGAAGAGGGCCGTCGCCTTGGGCTGCGGCGGCTCGAACGCGTCGTAGGTAAGCTGGGTGCCGTCCGGTGCGGTGAAGGACGGCATCACGAGGTCGCCAGGGCGCGACGCAGCAGATCGAGCGCGGCCTGGGCCGAGCGGCGCCGCACCTCGTCGCGGTCGCCCGGGAACAGGCGCTTGAGCGCCCGCAGCTTGGTGTCTACGGCCACCGCGAGCCACACGGTGCCGACCGGCTTGTCGGGGGTGCCGCCCGTGGGGCCCGCGATTCCCGTCACCGCCACGGTGCAGTCGGCCGAGAACAGTCGCTGCGCCCCCACGGCCATGGCGCGCACCGTCTCCTCCGACACCGCGCCGTGCGCCTGCAGGATCTCCAGCGGCACCTTGAGGGCCGCCGTTTTCATCACGTCCGCGTAGGCGACGACCCCGCCGACGAAGGTGTCCGAGGCCCCCGGGACGGCGGTGACGCGCTGGGCGACGAGCCCGCCGGTGCACGACTCCGCCACGCCCAAGCGGTGGCGCCCGCGACGCAGCGCCTCGAGCACGACGGCGGCCAGGTCCGTCGCGTCCTCGCCGTAGCAGTCCTCGCCCACGATCGGCCGCAGGCGGCGTAGCGCGGCGGCGAGCCGGGCTTCGGCCTCCCCCTGCTCGAGCCCCCACGCGGTGAGCCGCAGGTCGACGCCGTCGGGCGAGGGGAGATAGGCGAGCGTCAGCGGCGCCACCTCCTCGTCGAGCCGCCCGATGCGCTCGGCGAGCGACGACTCCGCGACGCCCGTCGTGCGCAGCGTGCGCGACAGCACGACCCGCGGCCGGTCGCCGCCGTCGCGCTGCGCGAGCCGCGGCAGCACCTGCTCGGCCAGCAGGCCGCGCATCTCGCTCGGCACACCGGGCAGGAGCACCAGGAGGCGCCCTCGCTCGTCCTCGAGCCACAGGCCCGGCGCCGTGCCCCGCGGGTTGGGCAGGACCGTGGCGCCTTCGGGCACCTCGGCCTGCGAGCGGTTGCTCTCGGGCATGGGCCAGCGGCCCAGCTGCCTGAAGCGCGCCTCGATGGTGGACAGCACAGCCGGGTCGAGCACGAGCCGCTTGCCGCACAGCTCCGCCACCACCCGTTTGGTAACGTCGTCGCGGGTGGGGCCGAGGCCGCCGGTGGTGACGACCACGCCGGTGCGCTGCAGCGCGTCGGCGACCGCGGCACGGATCGCGTCGGGGCGGTCGGCGACGGTGGTGCGGCGCACCACCTCGATCCCGGCGGCGGCGAGGGCGCGCCCGAGCTCGGCGGCGTTGGTGTCGACGGTGTAGCCCAGCAGCAGTTCGGTGCCGACGGTGACGACTTCGAGCTTCACTTCAAGAGCTGGCGGTAGCGGTACAGGTACACGCCCAGCGAGTAGACGGTGAGCAGGATCGCGCCGGCGAGCGTCAGTGCCACGACCGCGCCGTGGAACTGGTCCCAGAAGTTGCGGAACCACCCCGCGAAGGGGTGAGTGGCGAGCGCGTCCTTCCACGCGAACCAGAAGAGGGTGGCGCCGATGAAGACGTTCTGCACCACGGCCTTCAGCTTCCCCGCGCCCACCGCGGGGATGACCACGCCGCGTCGCTTGGCGAAGAAGCGGAACGCCGTCATCAGGACCTCCCGTCCGACGAGCAGCAGTGCCACCCACACCGGGAAGCTGCCCCACCACGGGATGCGGTAGTCGACGAGGATCGTCGGGTGGCGGGTGAGCCAGAAGATCGGGATGAGGGTGGCGAAGAGGAGCAGCTTGTCGGCGATCGGGTCCAGCAGCTGCCCGAGCTCGGAAATCTGGTTGTGGCGGCGCGCGAGGTAGCCGTCGATGACGTCGGAGAACGCGGCCACGAGGAAGATGACGAACGCGATGACCTTGGGCCAGTAGCCCTGAATGAACGGTAGGAGGGCGATCACGGGCGTGAGGCAGATGCGGGCGAGCGTGAGGATGTTGGGCAAGGTCCACCGCATCGCAGCCCCCGTCAGCTCAGCGTCTTGAGAACCAGCTTGCTCACGCTCTTCAGGGTGTCGAACACGCCGTCGCCGCGGATGGCGACCGCCTCGACGTAGGAGGCGTGGCCCACCCATTGCCCCCCGGCCTGCTCGACCAGATGCTCGCCCGGATGGGCGGGGTCCGGCGTCACCTTCCGCTGGGCCGCGTCGTCGATCGGCCACCCGGGATTCAACGCCGCCTGGAGGTCCTTGATCGGGGCGGCGTTCGGGAGGTCGCGCTTGTTGTATTGGATCACGAACGGGATCTTGGTCAGGTCGTAGCCGTACTCCGCCATGTTGTCGTACAGGTTCTGCATCGACTCGACGTTCGCTTCCATGCGCTCGATCTGGCTGTCGGCCACGAAGACGAGGCCATCCACGCCCTTGAGGATGAGCTTGCGGCTCGCGTTGTAGTACACCTGCCCCGGCACGGTGTAGAGATGAAACCGCGTCTTGAAGCCGCGAATCGTGCCGAGGTCCACGGGCAGGAAGTCGAAGAACAGCGTGCGCTCGGTCTCGGTGGCGAGCGAGATCATCTTGCCCCGCGTGTTGGGCGACACCTTGCCGTAGATGTGCTCCAGGTTGGTCGTCTTGCCCCCCAGGCCGGGGCCGTAGTAGACCAGCTTGCAGTTGATCTCGCGGGACGCGTAGTTGATCATCGACATAGGGCGCGCGTCCCCCTAACCGAAGAGTTTGTCAATTTCGTCTTCCGCGCCCTCGAGCAGGCCCTTTTGCGGGGCCGGCCCCGTCCCCACCCGATTGAACATCTCCTCGAACACCTTGTTCAGCTTCTCGACCGCGGACTTCCCCTTGAGCTTGACCAAGCCCAGGGTGGTGCGCTGGTCGAACAGCACGACCAAGATGACGCGCTTCGCGACGTCGGCGAGGTACATCGACTCCTTCTCGCCCTGATGGACGAGCGAGGCGAATTCGGCCTCGCCGATCATCTTCGCGAGCTGGTCGTTGGCGCTGAAGTCGGCGGCGGTGAGCGAAGCGAAGGCGGTGGAGTCGAACTTCGGCGGATCACCCACGGTGGCGACGAGCTGGCCGGTGCGGTCGACCAACAGCGCGCAGCGGGCGTTCGAGTCGCGGAGGAACGCCTGCAAGTGCTGCTCGATCTGCTTGAAGTCGTTCTCAGAGAACGACCAGCTCGCCGCACCCGCCATTGCGTCCCTCGGTCAGTCGGCTTCGGACATGTCGCGCCGCGCCAGCAGCGCCTGCGCGATCGTCACGCCGTCGGCGTACTCGAGATCCCCACCCACCGGGAGGCCCCGCGCGATCCGCGTCACCCGCACTCCGGTCGGCCGCAGCAGCTGCTGCAGATAGGTCGCTGTGACCTCGCCCTCCATCGAGGGGTTCGTCGCGATGATGACCTCGCGCACCCCCGACCCGTCACCCACGCGGCCGAGCAGGCGCTCGAGGTGCAGCGCCTCCGGACCGACGCCCTCGAGCGGCGACAGGCGGCCTCCCAACACGTGATAGCGACCGCGAAACCGCCCCGCTCGCTCGATCGCGCCGACGTCCGCGGACTCCTCCACGACGCACACCAGGCTAGCGTCGCGGCGGGGATCGCTACAGATGACGCAGGGATCGTCGTCCGTGAGCATCCCGCACACGCCGCAGGCCTTCACCCGGTCGCGCACGGCGCGGATCGCGTCCGCGAGGCGCCGGGCCGTCTCCACCGGCTGCTTCAACAGGTAAAACGTGAGCCGCTGCGCCGTCTTGCGACCGATCCCGGGGAGCTGCGACAGCTCCGTCACGAGATCTTCGATGGCCGACACGGCGAACTACAGCGGCAGCTGAAACGGGAGCGGCAGGCCCGAGGCGAGCTTCTTCACTTCCGCCTGGTAGAGCTCGGCGGCGCGCTGCTGCGCCTGCGACACAGCGGCGAGCACGAGATCCTCGAGCATCTCGATATCCCCCTGCTGCAGGGCCTGAGGATCGATCTTGATCGCCCGGATCTGGCCGCGCCCGTCGGCGGTCGCCTGCACCATCCCGCCGCCCGCCGAGCAGGTTACCGTCTGCTGCGCCAACTGCGACTGGATCTCGGACAGCCGGAACTGCATCTGCTGCCCCAGCTGGAGCAGGCTGGATAAATCCGCCATACGTCGAAAGTTACCCCTCACCCCCCCGGGGTGCAAGCTATTCCAACAGCTCTAAGTCCAAAGCGTCCACCGCGGCACCGAGGTTCGGATCCTGGGCGCGCAACACCCGCAGCCGCTCCTGCCGCGCACCCTCCTCCGTCATCCGCGACGCACGCTGCGGGGACCGCTCCCCGCTCCCCGCTCCTTCCAACTTGATGCGCACGGGCTCGGTCACGTAACGCCCCACCAGCTGCGCGAGCGCCTCCCGCTGCCGCTCGATGCCCTCGGCGTGCACCGCGTTGGTATCGAGCAGGCGGATGCCCACCGTGCCGCCTTGCACCACTGCCACCTCCGTGACCGCGAGCAGCGCGCCTAGCAACGGGCTCCGCGCCCGCGCGTCGTCGACGATACGTGGCCACAGCCCGCGCAGGCGGTCCAACTCGAGGGGACCCTTCTCCGGGACAGCGGCCGGGGAGACGGCCGGGGAAGGGGGAAGGGGGGAGGGGGATGCCGGTGCGGCATCTCGCAGCACGGGCGTGGAGCCACTCTTGCCCCTTCCCCCTTCCCCCTTCCCCGGCTCCTTCCCGAGAGCCTTGATGACCGCCTCGAGCTCGACGGTGCGATCCATCATCGCCCAGCGGAGCAGCAGCACCTCGACGGCGAGCCGCTGATTCCCGCTCGCGCGCAGCTGAACTTCCATCTCGCCGAGCACGGTCAGCAGGCGGACCACGTCGGCGGGCGGCAGGCGGGCCGCGTGCTCCCGCACCAGCGCTTGGAGACCCTCCGTCAGCCCCTGCGCTTCGCCCCCCACTCCGACCGCAAGCACCGCCCGTAGCGTTTCGCCCGCCCCGCTCACGAATTCCCCCAGGTCCGCGCCCGCTTCGACGAGGCGATCGACGAGCGGGAACACCCCCGTGACATCCTGCTCCGCGACGATCCGCAGCAGCTCGCCGTACAGCTCGTCGGAGATGAGGCCGAGCACCTCTCGCACCCGCCCGGCGGTGACGGCCCCTTCGCCGAAGGAGAGCACTTGGTCGAGGATGGACAGGGCGTCCCGCATGCCACCGTCCGCGCTCTTCGCGATGAGGTGCAGGGCGTCCTCCTCCACGGCCAGCCCCTCAGCGGCCACGACGTGCCGCAGGCGCTCCACGATCGCGTGCGGGCCGATGCGCCGAAAGTCGAAGCGCTGGAGCCGCGACAGGATCGGCGCGGCGCTCAGGGCGATCTTCTGCGGCTCGGTCGTCGCGAACACGAACACGACTCCCGACGGCGGCTCCTCGAGGATCTTGAGGAGCGCGTTCCATGCCTCGCGGGTCAGCATGTGCGCCTCGTCCACGATGTAGACCTTGTGGCGCCCTTCGGCGCTGGCGGCGTACATCGCGCGCTCACGCAACTCGCGCGCGTCGTCCACGCCCCGGTTCGAAGCGGCATCGAGCTCGACCACGTCGAGGTTGGCGGCGCCGGTCCAGATGCGGGTGCACGAGTCACACGCGCCGCAGGGCTCTCCCGTGCCGGCCGCGCGTCGCTCGCAATTGAGCGCCATGGCGAGGATGCGCGCGGCCGTCGTCTTGCCCACACCCCGGGGGCCCGCGAACAAGTAGCCGTGCGCCGTGCGGCCGTGCGCCACCGCGCCACGCAGCGCCGCCGCCACGTGGTCCTGCACGATGAGGTCGGCGAACTGCTTGGGACGATACTTGCGGGCGAGAGCGATCATCCGCTGCAAACTAAATGCGGAGTGCGGAATGCGGAATGCGGAGTCGCAATGCGAGGTCGTCCTGCACGACGCTCACCGTGGCACTCCACATCCCCATTCCGCATTCATGTTCCGGGCCGCGGGCATCCCGTTTGGTCGAAGCGCCGCTCCGCCGAATCGACGCTCGCGTACAGCGACCGCTCGGTCGCGGCGCGCGCGGGGTCGAGCGTCGCCCGCACGGCGCGGCGCTCGGCGCTGTACCTGAGCCAGCGGCTCTCCACCGCCGCCAGTTCGCGAGCGAGCCCTGCACAGTCGAGGCGCCGCTGCGTGAACAGATCGGCCTGCCCCCGGTAGCCGCGCAACGCCCGCG
>QHUR01000030.1 GCA_003221995.1 Gemmatimonadota bacterium
GGCTTCCATGCCCGCGTGCGAGCCACGGGCAGCCTGTTCGGCAATCCGCCGCACGACATCTGGCGTTTCCGCGACTACACCGGTGCCCGCGAAGGGATCGACGTGACCGGGTCCTACGGGACCGACATGTTCAGGGGGAGCTATTCGGCGGGCGGCTGGCACTCCGACGGCTACCGCGAGCAGGATCGCCAGGACCACTGGCAGACCGGAGGCAAGGCCGAGTGGCGCGCCGCGCCGGGCACCGTCGTCACGGGCGCCGGCTCCTGGGCGAGCGACCAGTACCAGGTGCCGCTGCGCTGGTGTGTGCGGGGCAGGTGCGACGACCGCGGTCAGGCCTATCAACCCTTCCGGATCGACACGTCGGGGCTCGGGTCCCACACCCGGTCCGACAAGGGCTACCTCACGGCGAGCCTCGACCGCGCGCCCTCGCCGCGCGTCGCACTGCACGCCCGGGCGTCGTGGCTGCGCACGCACTTCGTCGACTTCCAGCCGGGGAACGATGACGCGGGGGTGGCGAACCGCGTCGGCGCCGAGCTGCGCGGCAATCTGTCGCCGACATCGGGCCAGGACGTCACCGTCGGCGCAGAAGGCGCGCGCTCCGACGTGACGAGCGACATCTTCGGAAACCATTCCCAGACGGAGCTCGCGGCCTACGGCGAGAGCGAGCGCGGTGTGGGGCCGGCGCAACTGACCGCCGGCGCGCGGATCGACTATCTGGCGGTGGACGGCGGCAGCCTGAGCGCCGTGGTGAGCCCGCGAGTGGGGGGCGTGCTGCCGACGGCGCGCGCTACCTGGCGGGTGTCCATCGGCCGGGGATTCCGCGCGCCGTCGCTCGCCGAGCGGTTCGTCTCCACCACCGTGAGCGGTCTGACCGTGATCCCGAACCCGAGCCTGACCCCCGAGACGGCGTGGTCGTTCGAGCTGGGGAATGCCACCCGCTGGTCGGGCGCCCTGCGCTCGGACGTCGCCCTGTTCTGGACCGAGGCGTACGATTTGATCGAGCCCCACGTCGACACCACGCTCGCCCAGATCCAGTTCCGCAACGTGGCGCGCGCGCGCCTCGTGGGACTGGACCTCGCCCTCGGCGCGAGCCCCCTCACGCCGCAGCTCACAACCTCGCTCGCCTACACGTTCCTCTATTCGCGGGACCTCGCCCTCGACTCGGCGCTGGCGTTCCGCCCGACGCACTTGCTCACGCTCACTGCCGACTACCACTGGCGGGCGTTCGGCGTCGGCGGGGATTTCCGTTACTCGAGTCGGTTCGAGCGCGTGGAGCTGTACCCCGACGACCCGCGCGTCGACGCCGAGGTGCTCGACCTCCGGGCGAGCTGGGAGCAGGGACCGCTCGCCGCGCGGGTCCTCGTCACGAACGCGCTCGATTACATCTACAACCTCGTGCCCCGCACCCTCGCGCCGGTGCGGACCCTCTCAGTGACCCTCACCTGGACGTATTAGATTGTGGCGATGCTTCCCCCGTATGCCGGCCTCGTGGCGCTATTCCTGTCGGTGTGCCAGGCTGCCCGCATCGACGGGACGTGGGAGCTCGCCCGCATCTTCCGCTCGGGCGCGACGGGGCGGACGCGCGCCGTGCCGATCGACTCCACGGTGTACGTCCGGCTCACCCTCGAGACCCACCCGGGAGGCTGGATGGGCGGCAGGCTCTACCGCCGCTACTTCGGTCAGCCGGAGGGGAGCAAGATCGAGGCGGGGCCGCTCGGTGGCACGAACCGCTTCATCATCGGCGTGGAGCTGGACAAGCCCACTTGGCAGCGCGCCCGCTCGGCCGCCTGGCTGGTCGGCAGCCGGCTGCGCCTCGGCACCCCGCTCGTGCCCGACGCCGACAGTCTCGAGTTCCGGCGCGTCGCGCCCGACGCGCCGTACGCGCCCACGGTGCTGGAGGTGGTGACGCGGCAGTGAGAGCCCTGGTGCCGGCCCTGCTGGTCGCGCTCGGGGGGTGCGGCGGTGACCGCGCCCGCTCGCCCAGCTGCGGCCTGGCGCAGATGGTGGGCCCGACCCTGATTCAGCAGCAGCTCACCAAGGCACCGTACGTGATCACCGACGCCCCGCGCGGGCTGCCCCCTTCGCTGCCGGCGCGCGTCGCGGCGACGCCGCCGCAGGGCGAGGTGCTCGTGGCCTACGAGAGGGATCTCCTCGTCATGGGGTTCGAGAAGGCCGAGTTCCCGCTCACGGCGACCTACGCCTTGCTCGTCGTGGACGACTCGACGCAACGGGCCATGGGTGTGCTCATCTACGAGTCGGAGCCGCCGAAGAGCTATCCCCGGCTCGGCACGGTGACCGGTGGCCCGAACGGCGAGAGGACGGTCCCCCTCTACGGCGTGCGTGTGGACTGGCCGAGCGTGAACAACCCGCGGTGCCCGTTGCTCGGCGCGGCGACGCCCGCGAACCGGTGAGCCGCGTCGTCGCCGTCACGGCCCGGCGCCGCAGCGACGCGGGCCGCGAGCGCGTGGTGCTCAACTCCGCGTACGTGCGGGCGCTCGCCGCGGCGGGACTCGTGCCTGCGATCGTGCCGCCCCAGCTCGCTCCCCCGGCGGCCGGCCCGCTGCTGGACGCGGCCGCCGGGCTCGTGCTCACGGGCGGTGAGGATGTCGATCCGGCGTGCTACGGCGCGGTGCCGCACCCCAGGCTCGGCGAGACCGATCCCGGGCGCGACGCGATGGAGCTCGCGCTCATCGCGGGCGCGCGGCAGCGGGGGCTGCCGATCCTCGCGATCTGCCGGGGCATCCAGATTCTCAATGTCGCGCTGGGGGGTACGTTGTATCAGGACCTGCTGAGCGAGCGACCGGGTCCGATCGACCACGCGAACGAAGCGTCGTGCCACGGGGTCGACGTCGCCCCGGACACCCGGCTGTTTCGCACCATCGGGATCCGGCGCGGCTCGGTGAACAGCCGGCACCATCAGGCGGTACGCGACCTCGCGCCCGGGCTCGTCGCCACGGCGTGGGCGGACGACGGGGTGATCGAGGCCGCCGAGCCCGCGCAACGCGAGCCCTGGATGCTCGCGGTGCAGTGGCACCCCGAGGACGAGGAGGAGGGCGCGCTGTTCCGCGGCTTCGCGCAGGCGCTGGAATGAGCCTCCCCTTCCCCTCACCCGAGTGGGTGGCCGCTTACGGGAAGGAGATCAATGCGAGCAACGGCTACCGCGCGGCGTCCTTGGAATGGACCCACGGCGCCGTCGCGCTCGTGGTGAACCCGCAGCCCGAGATCGGGATCGCCGCGGCGGTCGGAATCTGGCTCGACCTGGAGCGCGGGACGTGCCGCGAGGCGAAGGTCGTGACGCAAGTGGAGGCGGACCGGGCGCCGTTCGTCATCGCGGGCGACTACGCCCACTGGAAACGCGTGATCCGCAAGGAACTGGGCCCGATCGCCGGGATCATGCAACGCAAGCTCGCCCTCAAGGGCTCGCTGCCGATCGTGGTGCGGTTCGTGAAATCGGCCGAGGAACTGGTGCAGGCGGCGACGCGGGTGCCGACGCGGTTTCTGGATGAATGAGATGTCAGACGTCAGACATCAGACGTTAGAGCCTCCCTGGGCAATCGCTGACGTCCGACGTCTGATGTCTCTACATATTCCGCAGTATCTTTTCGGGAGTCGTGACGTCAGGGAAGAACACGCGGTCGCTGAGGCGGTTGAAGGCCTGGCGCAGCGCGGGAAAACGGGCGGCCGCGGCGCGGTAGATCGACGCCACGCCGAAACGCTCGGCCAGCCGGTGCTCGGCGGCCAGCCGGTACCCCTGGCGGCCCAGCTCATCGTAGTAGGGGAGGTCGGGCCCGCCGGCGCGCGTGCGTCGCGCGGCGATGTAATCTGGAAACAGGCCCGCGAGCCATAGGCTGTAATTGCCCAGGTGCGCCCGCAACAGGAGGCCGCGCTCGTCGGAGTCGTCCTCGTCGGCGAGATCGGCCACGATGTCGACGAGGTAATGGTAGGACTCGTCGTCCACGGGCCGGATCTTGGCGTGGCGGCCATGGTCGCCGAATTCGAGGAGCAGCGCGGCGAGGTAGTCGGCGAGCTCGGGGTCGACGATGCCTGCCGCCAGCAGCACGTGACGCACCGCCACGTAGGTGAAGAGTGGCGGTGAAGGCACCGCCAGCGACCGGACCGCGAGCAGGCCCTCGAGCAGTCCCGGCTCGTCGAGCAGCCGGTCGGGGCCTTGCTCGACCAGGAAGCGCTCGTATCGCGCGCGCTGTCGCGCGTCGCCGCGCGACAGGGCCAGGATCACCAGACGGAAGTCCGGGCCCCGCAGCCGACCGCGCACGTTGGCCAGGATCATGACGACACCTCCGATCGATGCTGCGACTCCCCGGGCGCCCTTGGCGCTGCTCGAGCGGCTTACCACGCTGTCCCGCGAGCTCGCGGGCGCGTTCCGGCCCACCACCGTCGTCGAGCTCGTGGCCCGAGCATTGACCGAACTGCTGCGGCCCGATCGCCTCTCAATCGCCCTGCTCGACGTCGAGACCAACCGGCTGGCGGTAGCCTACGACTCTGCGCCCGTGCCTGCCGTGACCGATGACCCGCTGCTCCAGCTCGCGCTGCGGCGCGGGCCCCTGGCGCTCGCCCGGGACGTGGCCGCGGAGGCCGCCCGGCTGGGCGTCGCGCTGGGCGACGCGGCACCGGCCTCCTGGATCGGCGCGCCCCTCATCGCCGGCGGGCGCGCGATCGGCGCGGTCTCGCTTGGGGCCGGGCAGGCCGGGGCGTTTGGCGACGCCGAGCAGATGATCATGGCGGCGGTCGTCGCCCAGGCCGCCATCGCGCTCGAGAACGCCCGCCTCGTCGAGCTGCTCTCGAGCGGCAAGCGCGAGTGGGAGCGGACGGTCGACGCGATCACCCAGGCGATCTGCATTCTCGACGCGCAGGGCGTCGTCCGCCGGGCGAACCGCATCTTCGCGGGGCTCCTCGGCACCCCAGTCACCGCGCTCCCCGGACGCCCCTGGCTCGGCCTGCTCCCGCCCGTCTGGGCCGACCCCGTGATGCGCGCCCTCGCCGATCCGGGCAACACGTCCGTCGAGGTCCGCGCCGGCGAGCGCGTCCTCCTGCTGACGGCCTACCCGACGACCGAGGCCGACGGCGGCACGGTCCTCGTGTTCGAGGATCAAACCGAGAAGCGGCGTCTGCAGGAGCAGCTCATACAGTCTGAGAAAATGTCGGCCATAGGTCAACTGATCGCCGGAGTGGCGCACGACCTGAACAACCCCTTGGCCTCGGTGGTGGGCTTCAGCGACTTCCTGGCCGAGGCAGGGGAGGTGCCCCCGCGCCTCGCGGAGCCGCTCCAAGTGATCCGTCAGGAGGCCGAGCGCGCCGCGACGATCGTGAAGAACCTGCTCTCCTTCGCGCGGCGCCAGGAGGGGGAGCGACGGCTGCAGCCGATCAAGCCGATCCTCGAGTCCACGCTGCAACTGCTCGCGAACCAGCTGATGGCGAGCCGGATCGAAGCGACGCTGCGGGTGGAGCCCGACCTACCGGAGGTCGAGGTGAACGGCAACCAGATCAAGCAGGTGTTCGTGAACCTCATCAACAACGGGGCCCAGGCCATCGCCGAGACCGGGCATGGGGGCCGCATCTGGGTGACGGCCAAGCGCTGGCTGGACGGCGTGGCCGTGAGCGTGACGGACAGCGGCCCCGGCATCCCGGACGAGATCGCGGGGCGCGTGTTCGAGCCCTTCTTCACGACAAAGCCCGAGGGCAAGGGCACCGGGCTGGGCCTCTCGATCTGCCAGGGCATCCTGAAGGAGCACGGCGGCCGGCTCACGCTCGAAGCGAAGCCGGGAGCGGGCGCCACGTTCATCGTGGAGCTGCCGGGCACCACCCCACCCGCCGCGCCGCCCGAGCACGCCGCCGAGCCCGGGGCGCCGGCCCGGAAGCTGCGGGTCCTCGTAGTGGACGACGAACCCCACATCCTGCACTACATGAGCGCCACGCTCGAGAGCTGGGGGCATACGGTCGAGGTGGCGAGCGACGGCTACTACGCGCTCGAGCGTGCACTGGCGGAGCCGTTCGACGTCATCATCTGCGACCTGCGGATGCCGCACCTCGGCGGTCGAGAGATGTACCACAAGCTGGCGCACCAGGACCCCCACGCGGCCGAACGCGTCATCTTCGCGACCGGTGACACGGTGCGCGGCGACACCCTCCGCTTCCTCGAGAGCATCGGCCGCCCCTACCTCCACAAGCCCTTCACCCTGGCCGAGCTGCGGCGGGTGCTCGGGGCCGCCCCTCAGCAGCCGCGCTGACGGCCGTGCGGGTCCTCCAAGCGGACTCCGGCCGGGTCTGGCGCGGCGGCCAGAACCAGGTCCGCCTGCTGGCGCGCGAGCTCGCACGCTCCCCCGGCGTGGACCAGCGCCTCGTGACGAGACGGGGGAGCGAGCTCGCGCGGCGCGCCGCCACGGACGGCGTGCGAGTCCGAGAGGTGCCCTGGACGATGGGACTCGACCCGCGCGCTGGGTGGCGCCTGGTCGTGGAAGCACTGGAGTTCCGGCCCGACGTGATCCACGCGCACGACGGCCATGCGGTGGGCCTGGCCGTGTGGGCACGCCGCTGCCTGGCGTGGCTCGGTGTCGGGTCGGTACCGCGAGTCGTCGCCACGCACCGCGTCGTGTTCCCCGTCCGGTCTCGCAGCGCGCTGTTCCGGGCCGACCTCGTCATCGTCATCTCCGAGGCGGTCAAGAGCCTGCTCGTGGCCGCGGGCGTACCGGCCGCCGCGATTCGCGTGATTCCGTCCGGGGTCGATCCCGACGAGGTGCGCCGGGCGGCCGCGGCGCACTGCGGCATCCGTGCGAAGCTGGGGCTCCCAGAGGGAACGCCGCTCGCCGTGAACGTGGCCGCGTTGGAGGCCGCGAAGGACCAGGCCACGCTGCTGCGGGCGGCGGCGGTGGCACGGAGGGCGCGCCCCGATCTCCACTGGGTGATTGCGGGTGAAGGCGGCCTGCGGCCGGCGCTCGAGGCGGAGATCCGCGCACTCGGCGTGGGAGACCGCGTGCACCTCCCGGGCTACAGCGATCGACCGGAGGCCCTGCTCGCGGAAGCGGACGTGTGCGTGATGAGCTCGCGCGCCGAAGGCCTCGGCAGCGTGGTGCTGGAGGCGCTCGCTTTGGGGAAGCCCGTCGTCGCTACCCGCGCGGGTGGGCTCCCCGAGGTCGTCCCCGCGGAGTGGCTCGTGCCGGTGGCCGACGACGAGACGCTGGCGCGCAAGGTCGTGGCGGCCCTCGACCACCCTGCCGTCTTCCCTCTGCCCCCGCGGTTCACGGCGTCCGCTATGGCCGCAGGTGTCTTGGCCGTGTACAAGACGCTCGTCTAGATTGCAGGGCCATGATCTACGTTTGCGTGCCGGTGCATAACGAAGCCAAGACGGCAGGCCTGGTGCTCTGGAAGGTGCGCCAGGTATTCAGTGCCTTCCCGCGCGAGTACCAGCTGCTCGTCCTCGACGACGCCTCGACCGACGGGACGGCGGAGCTGCTGGCGTCGTACGCCAAGGTATTGCCGATGACCACGATCACCCACCGGCAGCGTGAGGGTTACGCGAGGAGCCTCGAGGAGCTGCTGCGGCTCGCCCTGCAGCGTACGGACCGGCCGAAGCGGGATTGCGCCATCACGCTGCACGCCGACTTCGTGCACTCCCCGGAGGCCATGGAGGAGATGGTGAAGCGGCTCGAGTCGGGCGCGGATCTCGTGGTCGCCGAGCTGCTCGAGGAGCGCGGCGGGTCCCGCGCCCTGCGCCTGGCGCGTCGCTGGGCCCCCCGGCTGTTACGGCTTCCGGGACTGCACGACACCATTTCGGGCTTCGTGGCGCTGCGGCTGATCGTGCTGCGCCAGGCGCTGCGCGGCGGGCAATCTGCCGCCGCCGCCCCCCCCGCCCCGCTGCTCACGACGGACGGCTGGTCGGCCAACGCGGAGCTGCTGGCGCGCCTCGTTCCGCACGCGCGGCGCCTCGACCCGATCCCCGCGGCCGCACGCTACGACCTGGTCCAGCGGCCCTCCCGGGTGCGCCCGCTCCAGCAGCTGCTCGCCGCCTGGCGCGCCCGGTCGGCGATCCGGGCGGCGCGCCACGCCGGGGCCGCACTGCTGGTTTGCGCCTTCGGGCTGCGCGCCCAGTCCGACTCGACGGACCGGGCCCACGCGAGCGACTCCAGCGCAACCGCCGCCCGTGCCGCGGCCGCCGTCCCGTTCCCCGTGGGCGAGCGCTTCACCTACAGCGCAAAGTACGGGCCCTTCAACGTCGGTGAGGCGACGCTGCAGGTCGCCGCCATCGACACGCTGCGCGGCACCGAGACGGTGCACCTGCTCTTCGAGATCACGGGCGGCGCCCTGTGGTACAGCCTGCACCAGACGCTGGAGTCGTGGGTGGGACGGGCTGACTTCCGGACGCGCCGCTTCGTCAACCGCACCGAGGAGAAGGGCAAGTCCTGGCAGCGCGAGTTCAACATCTTCCCCGACTCGGGCTTCTATCGCGAGGCGGGGACGGACACGACGGCCGCGACGGTGGCGGAACCGCTGGATGACGCGGCCTTCCTCTACTGGATCCGTACCGTGCCGCTCGAGCGGGGGAAGCGCTACGAGTTCCGCCGCTACTTCCGCCCGGAGAAGAACCCGGTGATCGTCGAAGTGCTGGGCCGGGACCGCGTCGGCGTCGCCGGGCGCAAGTGGGACGCGATCGTGATTCGGCCGAAGATCCCCAACGCGGGCGGCATCCTGGGCGAGAAACAGGACACCCGCATCTGGCTCTCCGTCGAGCAGCCGCGCATCATGCTCGGGATGCAGTCGAAATTCTCGTTCGGCCAGGTGACCCTGAAGCTCAAGGAGTACAGCCTCCCGGAGCGTCCATGACCGACTACCCCGAGGCGGACTTCGCCCGCCTCAAGACCGTTCCCATCACCGCGCGCCCCAACAAAGTCGACCCCTCCCTCCTCGCCCGCGCTCCCGGCCGTGACCAGAGCTTCGCCGCTTTCTGGGAATCCTTGCCCGACGTGCTGGCGGTCAAGGATCTGCGCTACGTCGCGGAGCAGATCGCCGCGGCGGCGGGGCGTCGCGCCGTCGTCGCGATGCTGGGCGGACACGTCATCAAGGTCGGCCTCGGCCCGCTCTTGATCGAGCTGCTGCGGCGGCGGGCCGTGACGCACGTCGCGATGAACGGGAGCGCGGCGATCCACGACTTCGAGCTCGCGGCCTACGGGGGCACGAGCGAGGACGTCGCGGCGGGCCTGGCGGACGGTACGTTCGGGATGGCGGAGGAGACGGGGCGCGAGATGAACGCCGCGATCGCCGAGGGCGCGCGCCGCGAGCGTGGCATGGGCGAAGCGCTCGCCGACTACCTGGAGCGGCGCCGCTCCCCGGCCGCCCCCGGCGTCTCGGTGCTCGTCGCCTGCGCCGCGCAGGGGGTCCCCGTGACCGTGCACGCGGCGATCGGCGCGGACATCATCCACCAGCACCCGAGCGCCGACGGGGCCGCGCTGGGCTCCACCAGCCACCGGGACTTCCGGCGTCTCGCCGGGGTCTTGCCGGCGCTCCACGACGGCGGCGTCGTGCTGAACCTCGGCAGCGCCGTCGTGATGCCGGAGGTGTTCTTGAAAGCGCTCACGGTGGCGCGCAACCTGAACGGCGGCAAGCCCACCGCGTTCACCGCGTGCGACTGCGACATGCAGCGCCATTACCGCCCGCGCGTCAACGTCGTGGAGCGGCCCACGCAGACCGGCGGGCGCGGCATCCAACTGACCGGACACCACGAGATCGTGATCCCGCTCCTGTGCTGGGCCGTGCTGCAACGCCTGGATGGGCGTTAGGCACGCGGCGACCCTCGCTGTCGCAGTGCTCGCGGCGTGCGTCACGCACACGCGCCGCGTCGGGGTTCCCGGCGCCCAGCCCGTCGCGGCGGGTCTGCCGGACCAGATGCAGGCCATCGCGCGGCAGGCGCTCACGCTCGACGCCGCGGGCGATCGCGCCGCCGACACGCTGTACGCCCCGGACGCGGTCGTCGTGGCGAATGCCCGCGTGCGCTTCGCCGCGCCGCGGTTTGCGGGGGTGGGCTACGGCGGCCGGATCACCGTCGCCGCCGCGACGGTGACCCTGGAGGGCCGATTTGCCTGGGTGATGGTGGACTACCGCTGGACCAGCTCACAGCAGAACGTCGCCGAGGCCGGCCGCGCCACCTTCATCTGCGAAGAGAAGCCGAAAGGCTGGAAGATCGTGCACGTCCATTCCAGCCAGCTGCTGCCCTGGGACCGCTAGGCGTCCGCCGGGCGGCCCTTGATCATGTCGCGTATCTTGTCGGCGGTGGTCGGGCTGACGACCCGCAGCACGAGATAGAAAAGGAAGCCGAGCGCGGCGAGCCACAGGATCGTCATCGCCAGGCCGATCAGACCGCCGAGAATGCCGAACACGATCTTCAGGCCCAGCCACGCCAGTACAGCGAAGATGGCGAACCCGAATATGCTCCGGAACATGGTACCCTCCGTGAAGCCCGGTCGACCGGGCCGTACGCCGGAATGTAGCCTCGGGTTTCACGCGAGCGCCAGCACATGCGCGCGGTTGACGTCGCCGTAATCGGCGGCGGGGTCATCGGCGCCGCCTGCGCCCGGGCCGCCGCGCTGCGCGGGCTCACCGTGGGCATCTTCGAGCCCGGGCCCGACCCCGCGGCGGCGTCCCCCGCGTCGGCCGGCCTGCTCGCCGCCCAGATCGAGCCCCTCGACAACGGGTTGGTGGCGCTCGCCGTGCGCTCGCGCGACCAGTACCAGCGCCTCGCCGCCGAGCTCAGGGACACGACCGGGATCGACATCGGCTTCTGGGCCGGCGGCATCGCCGCGATCGCCCTCGACGACGAGGAAGCGGATCACCTCAAGGACGCGGTGGCCCGGCAGCGGCAGGCGGGCCTGCGCTGCGATTGGCTCGCCGCCGCCGACGTGCACGAGCGCTGGCCCGGCGCTGCGCCCGACTGCCGCGGCGCGCTGTTCGCCCCCGAAGACGGCACCGTGGATCCGCAGGCGCTCACGCGCGCCTGCCTCGCCGACGCGCGGCGTCTGGGCGCGGCGCTCATCGCCGAGCGGGTCGAGGAGGTGGATCGCGACGGCGGTCGCGCGACCGGGGTCATCACCGCGGCGGGCGCGACCGCGGCAGAGCATGTCGTCGTCGCGGCCGGCGCCTGGTCCGGGGAGCTGCGCGGACTGCCGCGCCCCCTTCCGGTCGAGCCCGTGCGGGGACAGATGGCCGCCGTCCCCTGGCCGGGCGGGCCGCCGGCGATTCTCTACCACGATCACGGCTACGTGCTCGCCCGTGGTGGCGCCGCCCTGCTCGGCTCCACCATGGAGCGCGCGGGGTTCGACAGCCGGGTCACGAACGAGGGCCTCGCGCAGATCTTCCGGGGTGCCGTCCGCTTGCTGCCGCGCCTCGAGACCCAGCCCGTCGTGCGGATGTGGGCGGGCCTCCGCCCCGGAACGCCAGACGGTCGGCCCATCCTCGGCCCCGATCCCGACGTCGAGCGCCTGTGGTACGCCACCGGTCACGGCCGCAACGGCGTACTGCTGGCGTCGCTGACGGGCGAGATCACCGGCGACCTCCTGGCCCGAGGAGAAACCGACGTGGACATCGCGGCGTTGGAGGTACAGCGTTTCCAGTCGTAAGCCGTAAGCCTTAAGACTTACGCTTACAACTTCTACTCACGGCTCCTCCTCATGTACACGACCTGCGCTTTCTGTAACGGCAAGCTGGATGGCGACGGGGGCCCCTCGGGGCTCGGCGTCGGCCGGCGGCTCGCATTCGACGCGTGGAAGGGCCGGCTGTGGGTGATCTGCCCCAAGTGCAGCCGCTGGAATCTCGCGCCCCTGGAAGAGCGCTGGGAGAAGGTCGAGGCCCTGGCACGCGCGGCGCGCGAGGGCCGCGTCGCCGCCGCGACCGCGCAGGTCGCGCTGATCCGGTGGCAGGCGTACGACCTCGTGCAGGTGGGCAAGCCGCCGCGGCTCGAGCTCGCGACGTGGCGATACGGCGAGCGCCTCAAGGCGAGGCGCCGCGAGCAGATGAAATTCGTCGTGCCGCTCACCGTGGCCGCGCTCGGAGTGGCCGTGGCGGTGAACGTCGCGGCCGGCGGATCATTCGGCGTGTTCGTCTGGAACATGCCCAACTTCGCCCG
>QHUR01000192.1 GCA_003221995.1 Gemmatimonadota bacterium
TCTTACGCCTGTAACCCAGGTCACACGCTACACCCTGAGGGACCGCTAGAGTGCGGTTTTTTGCAAGCCCCACGGCCGGACGCAATGGCCACTCAATGCCTGACAGGACAATGACTTAAGCGAAATGCCGCCGCAACCGGAAAGAAACGAGCGGCGGGGTTGCCCCCGCCGCTCGGGTTCAGCCGGTCAAGCCGTGCCGCTTACTGGCACTTCGGCTCGCCTTCCTTGTTCGCTGGTGCCGTCGACGTCGACCCGATGTAGATCGAGCACGTCTTGGTCGTGTTGACGTTCGCGATGTTCGCATACCAGCCATCGGCGGTCGTGGTGATCGCCGGCGTGGTGTTGCCCGTCGACTGCACGAAATTGATCCCGCCCGCGCCGTACGCAGCGGTGTACTTCACCGAGTCCGCGAAATACGCCTCTTCAGCGGTCACCAGGTTCCGAAGGTCGGACTTCATCGAAGCGAGATACGCCTTCTCCTTGGTGTTCGCGAACTTCGGGATCGCGATAGCGGCAAGAATGCCGATGATCACCACCACGATCAGAAGCTCAATGAGCGTGAAACCCTTGCGGTTCATCTCAGAAACCCCCGGTAGAAATCGATAACGAAGGATGACGAATTTCTGGAAACACTTTAGGCAAGCACCGTGCCTCTCCACGGCCGTAGCCTTAACGCGATGACTAATCAGATGATACGTCAGTCCCCCGGAGGTCGTTGGACTTCGGATTGTGGGGGATTTCTGCGAGACTCGCGGTGACTCGCAGTTCCAATGCGTTACATGGAGTTCTTCTGAAAGTGCCGGTTCTAGGGGTTCTGGGCCCGCCGCACCTGCTCGAGCAGCGAATCCGCGACCGCGGTATCTCCACGCACGAGAGCGGCGGCGGCTTGGTTGCCGAGGCTCGCCTCGCATCGCCCGCAGCGCGCCCGCGCCTGGTCCATGAGGCTGTCGGCGAGCGCCGATCGGCGGAGGGTCCAGGCCGCATCGGCCGCGCCGATGAGTACCCGACTGTCGCGATCGAAAATCTGGAACGCGATCAGGTAGTCCTCGAGCGCCTTCTCCGGCAGGCGCCGGGCCTGCAGGCTCATCGCCGTGTACTGCGGTCCGCGGTAAGAAGCGGGTGAGTCCTCCAGGATGCTGAGCACCACGGAAAGGTCGTCGTGCCAGACGGGGACGCGCATGGCGGCCCGCACGCTTCCCGCGAGCACAAGCAGCCCTCCGACCAGGGCGGCGCGCCGCGGCTCCAGCCGGGCGAGCCACGCGCCGAGCGCGACCGTGAGGCCGATCGACGGCGCATACAGCGTGCGCTCCGCCACCAGCACGCCGCTCGGAAAGAAGAGGTTGGCAACGGGGAGATAGGCGATGGCGATCCATCCGAGTCCGAGCGCTTCCACCCGACGCCGGCGCCGCCACGCGCGGCCGAGCAGCACGCCCCAAATCGCGAGACACGCGAGGCCGAGCAGGAACCGACCATCGAGTGGCGAGGTGACGAGCGTGCGCTCGGCCGGCGAGTAGTCGACCCGCAGCCGTAAAGGAAACACGAGCAGGCGCCCGATGTCGGCGAGGGCGGCGGTGGCGGTGAGACGCACCGCCACCGGCCCGGCGCCCGCGAACACGGGCGCCACCTCGTGGAACCCGGTGTGCTGATGGAGCACCGCCCATCGCGCCGCCCCGTAAGCCGCCCCGATCACCGCCCACGCCGCGATGAACGCCGCGACCTTGCGCCGCGGTGGCCGGCCGATGCCGGCGAACCATCCGCAGGCGATGATCGCCGGAATCGTCGCGGCGTTCTCCTTGCTCAGGAGCCCGAGTGCGAGCCCGGCCGCACTCCACGCGACGCTCTGCCGCACCAAGCCCGCATACACCGCCAGCACGGAGAACAGCCCCGCCATCAGCTCCGCGCGCCCGACGACGTTGGCCACGGCCTCCACGTGCACCGGATGGGCGGCGAAGATGAGACCCGCCGCCAGGCCGGCCGCGACGCCGATCAACCGCCGCGCCAACGCGGCCACGGCGACGCTCCCAGCCGCGTGCCACAGCAGGTTCACGAAGTGGAACCAGGGCGCCCCATCCACCAGCGCGTCGAGTGCATAGGTGACGACGGCGAGCGGGCGATAGAGGTGTCCCCCGGCTTCGGGACGCCAGTATGGCTCGAGGAAGGCGCGCCAGAGCCCGGATGGCGAGGCCACTTGCGGGTTCCGCAGGATGATGGCCCGGTCGTCCAGCGCGAAGCCGTTCCAGAAGGCCCCGAGGTAGATCACGAACGCGCACGCCGCCACGACGGCG
This sequence comes from Gemmatimonadota bacterium, assembly GCA_003221995.1. GTDB lineage: Bacteria > Gemmatimonadota > Gemmatimonadetes > Gemmatimonadales > GWC2-71-9 > AG29. The sequence continues at coordinate 2,286 of QHUR01000192.1, forward strand.
TACAGCCGCCAACCCGCGAGCGCGAGCTCCCATCGCGCGCCGGTCACGGTGGCGGCAGGCGCGCGGCGCGGGCGAACAGCGAGTCGGCGGCGAGGGAGTCCCCCCGGAGCCGGGCGGCGCGGGCCATGTTGCGATACGTCGTGGGGCAGCTCGCGCAGGCCTTGTTCGCGAGCGCGAGCAGCGAGTCGGCGAGGTGGGGTCGTCCGAGCGAGTACGCGGCGATCGCGCCCGCGAGAAAGACGCCCTGGTCGCGATCGAAAATCCGCCCCGCGAGCAGCCAGGACCCGAGCGCGCGCTCGGTATCGCGGGCCCAGTAGAGCTGCCACCCCGTGTAGTCGTGGGAGCGGTACGACCACGGGGCGTCCCGCAGCATGCTGAGGGCCACTGTGCGGTCGTTGCGCCAGATCGGCACCCGGAGCGCCGTGCGTGCGCCTCCCAACACCAGCACAATCCCGAGCACCGCGGCGAGGCGGCGAGGTTGCAGGTCGCGGAGCAGGGCCCCGAGGGCCACGGCGAGACCCCCCGACGGCAGGTAGAGGGTGCGCTCGGCGACGAGGATCCCGACCGGGAACAGGAGGTTCGCGACCGGCAGGTACGCGATCCCGATCCAGCCGAGGCCGAGCGCTTCGATCCGCCGGCCACGCCGCCAGGCGAGCCGCACGAGCGCCGCCCAACCCACCAACAGCGCGAGCCCGAGCAGGAATCGCGGGTCGAACGCGGAATGCACCGCGGTCCGCTCGATAGGGGAGTAGTCCGCACGGAGGTGCAGCGGGAACAGGAGCAGCCGGACGACGTCCGCGAGCGCCGCGAGCGCCGTGAGCCGCACGGTGAGCGGGCTCTCGCCCTTGAACACCGGCGCCACCGCCTCCCACCCCGCGTACGGGTGGAGCACCGCCCAGCGCACGGCGCCGTAGGCCGCCCCCACCAGCGCCCAGCTCGCCACGAACGCCGCCATCTTGCGCCGCTCCGGCCGGCCGATCCCGAGGAGCCAGGCCCAAACGACGAGGGCCGGCGTCACCACTGCGTTCTCCTTGCTGAGGAGCCCGAGCGCGAACGCCGTGGCACACCAGACGACGCTCTGCCGCTCCAGGGCGGCGTAGAGCGCGAGCAACGTGAAACAGGCCGCCATGAGCTCGTTTCGTCCCACGACGTTCGCCACGGCCTCCACGTGCACGGGGTGGACGGCGAACAGCACGCCCGCCGCGAGGCTCGCCTGCCACCCCGCCCAGCGCCGCGCCAGCACGGCGACGGCCACGCTCGCCCCCGCATGCCACAGCATGTTGACCGCGTGAAACCAGACTGGCCCGTCCAACAGCCAGTCGAGTGCGAAGCTCGAGACGGTGAGCGGCCGGTACAGTGTGCCCGTGAGGTTCCCCGCCCAATACGGCTCCGCGAACGCGCGCCACCACGCGCCCGGCTCGCGCACGAACGGGTTGAGCACGACGATGTACACGTCGTCGAAGGCGAACGTGTTCCACAGGGCGCCGGTATAGACGACGAGAGCGCAAGCGGCGACCGCGAGATACACGCGCCTAGGATGCATGGTGCACCTGGAGCAGCGCCCGGCCGCCCCGCCAAACGCGGACAACCTTGAGCCAACCCGGATAGGCGCCGAGGAGCGCGTCGAGTTCCTCGTCGGAGCCGGAACCGAAGCCGCCCATCAGGATGTGCGTCACGCCCTGGCGCTCGAGGTAGGCCCGGTGCTCCGCCGGCGTAGGGCGGACGCTGGTGCGGCCGCGGTAGGTGTACACGTAGAAGGGGACGCTGGTGCGGCGCGTGTACAGCCAGACGAGAGCCTCGTCGTCCGTGGCCAACACCGCGTTTCCGGGGAGGCTCTCGAGGGCCGGGAGGAGCTCCCTGAAATTCTCCGAGACGCGGCCCGCCGCCGTGCCCCACCAGCGGTGCGCGAAGCCGGGCACCTGCACCCCGCCCCACCCCACGAGCATCACGCCGCCGAGCACGGCGATGGGCAGGCGGAGCAGCCGCCAGCGGCGCAGCAACGCCAGCGCCCCCGCAGTCCAGACGAGCGCGAGCCAGGCGAGGATGCTCCAGATGAACCGGTCCCCTGGGAACGGCCACACGGCGAGGATTGCGAGGTAGGGAACGAGCATCCAGGCGATCGCCGTGCGGCGCAGCAGGTACGCGATGCCGTAGGCGCCGACGCCGAGCGCGGCCGCGCCGAAGGCATAGAAGAAGAAGGGCGCCGGGAGCCAGTTCAGCGTGAGGTTGCCCAAGGGGCGAGGCAGGTCGCGGAGGGAGGGCCAGAAGACGCCGAGTCCGGCCGCCCGCACGGTCTCGAAGTAGCTGCCGTAGTTCATCGCCATGGCGGGGTCGATCCCACCATGGTGGCGCCCCAGCCACAGGCCCCAGCCGAGGCCCGCGAGCGCGACCGGGGCGGCGGCCGCGGCGAGGTGGGTCCACGGCGCGCGTCGCACGACGAGCAGATAGAGCACGACGCCCGCGCCCGCCGCGACCCCGATCGAGCGCGTGAGGAGCGCGAGCGCCGCGGCGCAGCCCGCGAGGCCCGCCGCGACGCCGGGGCCGAGCCGCGGGGGAGGTGCGTCCGTGAGGATCACGGCCGCGACGAGCAACACGCCGAAGAGCGGCTCCGAGAAGAGCACCGCCTGAATCGCGAGCACGGGGATCGTGATGGCGGCGGCCCCGACGAGGACCGGCGCCAGCCAGGGCGGCGCTTCCTCGCCCAGCAGCCGGGTGCGCGCCGCGTGCCAGGCGATGAGCCCCGCGCCCGCGGCGGCGAGCAGGAGATTCAGGATCTTGCCGAGCAGGGCCGCGGCGTCCACCGGAAGGACTGCGAACAGCGGCGCCAGCAGCACCGGCCAGAGCGGCGGGTAATGCACGGCCGCTGGCGCTCCGGGGAGGTGCGGGTGGACGTAGCCGATCCCCCGCGCAAGCGCGATGGCGATCCCGGCGTAGAGGCCGTCGTCGTAGAAGACGCCGATCAGCTGACGGTTCAGCGCCAGCGCGCCGACGGCCAGCGCCACGCCGGTCACTACGAGGCCGGCGCGGCGGGGAGTGAGTTGGGCAACCGGGTCTAGCGCCGCCGCCACTCGCCCCGCGGCGGAAAGAGGTTGTAGCGGGCGATGTGGAGGAGCGCGGCCACGCCGTCGCGCCAGGTGATCTTCTTGCCCTCGGCGTAGGTGCGCCCGCTGTAGGAAATGGGAAGCTCCCAGATCCGGGCGCCCGCCTGCGCCAGGCGAGCCGTGATCTCCACCTCGAAGCCGAAGCGATTCGACCTCAGCGGCAGACGCTTCATCAGGTCGGCCCGCACCAGCTTGTAGCACGTCTCCATGTCCGTGAGGTTCAGGTCGGTGAACATGTTGGACAAGAGCGTAAGCACCCTGTTCCCGACCGAGTGCCAGAAGTAGAGCACGCGATGGGGTCCGCCCTGGAAGCGCGAGCCGAAGACCGCGTCGGCGCGGCCGTCCGCGATGGGCCTGAGGAGCGCGGGCAGTTCGGCGGGGTCGTACTCCAGATCGGCGTCTTGGATCACGACCACGTCGCCGGTGGCGGCGGCGATCCCGGAGCGCACGGCGGCGCCCTTGCCCCGATTCGCGGAGTGCCGGACGACGTGGTCCAGCCGCCCGCGCCGGCGCAGATCCTCGAGGACTTCGCCCGAGCCGTCGGTCGAGGCGTCGTCGATCGCGATCAGCTCGACCTGGAGCGGCACCGCGCGCACCCGCTCCACGACGTGCGCCACGGTGCCCGCCTCGTTGTAGACGGGGATGAGGACGCTGAGGCGCAAGCTCTGGGCGTTACTGCTCACCGACCTCGTACCGGCCCAGCTTGCGGTACAGGGTCGACGGGTCGATGCCCAGGACCTCGGCGGCGCGCGTCTTGTTGCCGCCTTCGCTCTGGAGCACCCAGGTGATGTACGCCCGCTCGATCACGTCGAGCGTGGGGTTGGCGTGCAGCCGCTCGGAGACGAGAGGCTCCGCGCGGTGCTCGATGAGCTTCTCCGGCATCGCCGGGCGATCAATGGCGTCCGCTTTGGTGAGCACGACCGCCCGCTCCAGGACGTTCTCGAGCTCACGCACGTTGCCGGGCCAGTCGTACGTCAACAGCACCTGCTTCGCCTCCTCCGAGAGGGACTTGGGCTTCTCGCCCCGCTCCTTGGCGACGCGCTCGAGGACGTGCTCCCACAGCTCGGGGATGTCCTCGGGGCGCTCGCGCAGCGGCGGCAGGTGGATGGCGATCACGTTGAGGCGATAGTACAGGTCGGTCCGGAAGCGGCCGCGCTTGATGTCCTCCTCGAGGTCGCGGTTCGTCGCGGCGATGACGCGCACGTCCACAGGGATCGTCTCCGTCCCGCCGACGGGGATCGCCTCGCGCTCCTGGAGCACGCGGAGCAGCTTCACCTGCGTCGCGGCGGACATCTCGCCGATCTCGTCGAGAAAAAAGGTCCCACCGCGCGCCGCGGCGAACAGACCCTGCTTGTCGCGCACCGCGCCCGTGAACGAGCCCTTGACGTGTCCGAACAGCTCCGACTCGAGCAGGCTCTCGGGGAGCGCCCCGCAGTTGAGCGAGAGGAACGGGCCTTCGGTGCGCGCCGAGCGCTCGTGAATGTAGCGGGCGATGACCTCCTTCCCCGTTCCCGATTCGCCCCGGATCAGCACCGTGCTCTCCGTCGGCGCCACCTGCTCGGCCAGTCGCAACACATCCTGAAACAGCCGCGACTTGCCGAGCGGCTTCACCAGCCCGGAGCGCTCGCGGCGACGGATCTCCTGCTTGAGCTGCTTGTTCTCGGCCTTGAGGCGACGGACCTCGGCCGCGCGCCGGCACAGGGCCACGATCTCATCGTTGGAGAACGGCTTCGGCACGTAGTGGAAAGCGCCCTGGTTCACCGCCTGGATCGCGGTCTGCAGCGACGCCTGCGCCGTCATCAGGATGACCGGCGTCTCGGGATCCTGGTCCTTCGCGGCCGCGAGGATGTCGATCCCCGTGACGCCGGGCATCTTGATGTCGGTGAGCACGAGGTCGGGTGCGGCGGCCTTGAGCTGCTCGAGCCCCGCCTTCCCGCCCTGCGCCGTCGTGACGTCGAAGCCCTCGTTCTTGAGCAGGATACGCAACGTGTCGAGGATCCCCTGCTCGTCGTCGACGATGAGAATGGAGGGCTGCACGCTCATGCGGCTTCCTCCCTGCGCCGCGCGGCGGGGAAGTAGACGGTGAACGTCGTCCCCTGGCCCAGCGTCGAATCGACGAGCACCAGCCCGCGGTGCGCGTCCACGGCACGCTGCACGATGGCGAGGCCCAGGCCCGTGCCTCCGACCCGGCCGGTGACGAAGGGCTCGAACAGCCGGGCCCGGACATTCTCCGGGATGCCGGGCCCGTTGTCGCTCACACCGAGCGCGACCGGGTTGTCGATCCCCGCGCCGCGCGGCAGCTGGTGGGACTCGGGTCGGCCCGTCCGCACCGTCACCCGCGCCCCGCTCCCCGCCGCCTGGACCGCGTTCAACACCAGGTTCGACACCACGCGGTGCAGCAGGTCCTCGTCACCCTCCATGAGCGTGGGGCCGCCCAGCAGCTCGATGTGGGCGTCCGCCGGGCAGTCGGGGTGCTCGCGCACCAACCGGATCGCGGCGCGCGCGACCTGGTGGAGATCGAGCGGCCGGCACTCGGTGACCCGCACGCGGGAGAAGTCGAGGAACTCCGACAGCAACCGGGACAGGCGGTCGCTCTCGCGCACGATCAGGCTCGTGAGGAACTTCTCATCGGGGTTCGCCCGCGATGCGCGGGCCAGCTGCTCCACGGACGAGCGGATCGAAGCGAGCGGATTCTTGATCTCGTGCGCGAGACTCGAGGACAGCTCCGCCACCGCCTCC
>QHUR01000031.1 GCA_003221995.1 Gemmatimonadota bacterium
CCCCGTCGCGGCGCGCGCCCGCGTCGGCTTCTGCCTCGACACGGCACATCTGCACGCCGCCGGGTATGACGTGGCGGGCGACCTGGAGGGGGTGTGGGAGCGGCTGGATCGCGAGGTCGGGCTCGCTCTGCTTAAGTGCTTGCACCTCAATGACTCGAAGGCCGCGCCCGGATCGCGCCTCGACCGACACGAGTGGATCGGCGAAGGCACGATCGGTGCCGAGCCGTTCCGGCGGCTGATGCGCGACCCGCGATTCCGCCGAGTGATTAAGATCATCGAGACGCCGAAAGGGGACGAGCCGGTGCGGCACGACCGGCGCATGCTGCGGCGCCTGCGCGCCTACGCGCGCGGCCCCCGTCCCGGGACGCCGACCATGGAGCTCGCGTGAAGGAAGTCCGGGGGTGGCTCGCCGCACTGCTCGTGGTGGTGCAGGCGCTCGCGAGTGGCGCTGTGACCTTGGCGCACGCACGCGAGCCCTTCAGCGCGCCGGCGCACGTGGAGGCCCGGCACTCGAGCGGCTGCCTCGTGCTGCACGACGAGCTGCGCTGCGCGCTGTGCCACTTCGCCGGCGCCCCGCTCCTGCCCCTGGTCGTTCGTCATGCCGCCCGCGACCTCACGCTCGCCGAGCGCCGCCCCGTAACGGCGGACCCCGCTCCGCGCAGCCGCTCCGCTCATCTCAGCGCCCCGCCCCGGGCGCCTCCCGTCACCGTTTCCTGACGCCGGAATCCCCTCGGGGACTCCGGGCCGTGTCCGCGCGTCCGCCACCGTAGACGCGCTCATTCGGAGACGCATTGAACGGGAGACGTCCACGCATGATCCGACACCGATTCGCCGTATTGGCCGCGCTCGCGTGCCTGGGCGCGACTCCGGTCGAGGCGCAGCAGCCCACGGCGCGGCAGGTGGATTCGCTCGCGGCGGAGGTCCGCGCGCTCAAGGCGCGGCTCGACAGCGTACGGACCGCGCTCGCGGGAGCCGGGCGGCAGGCTCGGGTCGCCCCAGCGGCCAAAGACACGGCGGCGACGGACGAGCTCGCCGCGCTCAGGAGCGCCGCCCGGGCCGCCGCCGGGCGCAGCGACACCGCCGCCAGGCAGGACACCACGCCCACGCGGTTCATCGGCCGGGAGCGGAACCAGGCGCAGCTCAACCCGGAGATCAGCGTGACAGGGGACGTGCGCGCCTACGGGCAACAGCCGGGGATCCAGCGTGACAACTTCGACGCACGCGAGTTCGAGGTGGGATTCCAGTCGGCGCTCGATCCCTACTCGCACACGAAGATCTTCGTGAGCCTCGAGAACGGCAACGTGAGCGTCGAGGAGGGCTACGCCTACTGGACCGGGCTGCCGGGGCATATCCGCTTCGACATCGGCAAGTTTCGCCAGCAGTTCGGTGAGCTGAACCGCTGGCACCTACACGCCGTGCCCGAGACCGAATACCCCCTCGCCGTGACCACCTACCTGGGCGAGGACGGGCTCAGTGGGACCGGGGTATCCCTGTATCGGGCGTTCGGCGGGCTCGGCACGCACGAGTTGATGGCGCAGGTCACCCGCAGCGCGAGCGATGCGGAGCTCTTCGGCAACGCCGGCCGCCCGACTTACCTAGTTCATCTGCTCAACTTCTGGCAGCTGTCTCGATCCACCTACGCACAGCTTGGCGGCACTGCATTGTACGGGACGGATCCCGACTCGACCCTGCGGACCAAGGTCGGCGGGCTCGAGTTTCGTCTTACCTGGCGGCCGCCAGCGGAGGCGCTGTACCGCGAATGGACGTTGCGAGCCGAGCTTTTCGCCCTGAAGAAGGAATACGCGGGCGCCGGCCCGACGCGGCTGGGTGGATATGCAAGCAGCACTTATAAGCTCGGCCAGCGCTGGATCGCCGGTCTGCGCTACGACTACGTTGAAGCCCCCGGGAGCGGGGTGATCACGCGTCAGCTCGTCCCGTCGCTCACCCTGTGGGAGAGCGAATGGGTGATGCTGCGCGCACAGTACCGCTGGGAGAAGGTCGCCGCGGCGAGCGGCACACACCAGCTCGCCCTCCAGGCGGTCTGGGCCATCGGACCCCACAAACACGAGATCTACTGACATGCTGCGACTCTTCCCGTTGCTGCTCGCCTTCACGGCCGGCGGTACACCGCTTCCACCGGCGCCCGTCCGGGTGGTGACGTCCTTGACGACCTATGCGGCGATCGCGCGCGAAATCGTCGGCGACCGCGGCATCGTCTCCTCCATCGCCGTGGGCGACGAGAACCCACATTACGTGCAGCCCAAGCCCAGCTTCGTGCCGACACTCGGACAGGCCGACGTGTTCGTCACCACGGGGCTCGACCTCGAGCTGTGGGTGCCCGCGCTGCTGGACAAGGCGAGCAACCCCAAAGTGACGGAAGGCGGCCCCGGCTACGTGGCCGCCTACGCCGGCATCGACCTGCTCGATGTCCCGACCAGCTTCTCGCGCACCCAGGGCGACATCCACGTTTTCGGCAACCCGCACATCTGGACCTCGCCCCTCAACGCGGTCCAGATCGCGCGCAACATCCTGACCGGGCTGAAGCGGGTGGCACCCGAGAGCGGCGACTACTTCACGGCACGCGAGAAGGACTTCGAGGATCGAGTCTACCGCGCGCTGTACGGCGACGAGCTCGTTCAGATCTTGAGCGGCGCGACACTCGTCGACCTCGACCGCCAAGGCAAGCTGTTCGAGTTCCTGGACGGGCACAAATACCAGGGTGCCTCGCTCACCACGCGGCTCGGCGGCTGGCTCAAGCAAGGGATGGTGTTCCGCGGCAAGGAAGTAGCGTGCTACCACAAGGAATGGGACTACTTCTCGAAGGAGTTCGGGCTCCCCTGTTTCGACTACATCGAGCCGAAGCCCGGGATCCCGCCCACCCCGGGCCACGTGCTCGAGATCATCAACGCGATGCGGCAGCGCAAGATCCAAGTGCTGTTGTCCACCAATTACTACGACCGCAACCAGGTGCAGGAGGTCGCTCAGCGCACCGGCGCCAAGGCCGTGATCGTGCCGTCCAACACGGGCGGAGCACCAGGCGTCAGCACGTATGTCGACCTCGTCACCCTATGGATCACGGAGCTCGCCCGCGCCTTCGGCGGGCCCAGCGCCGCAGCCCAGTGACCGGGAGGACACGGTGAGCGGCCTCCAGCTGATGATCCCGCCGTTCGTGGCCTGCATGGTGCTCGTCGCCATGCTGTCCTATTTGGGCCTGCACGTGATCGCGCGGGAAGTGATCTTCGTGGACCTGTCCCTGGCACAGATGGCGGCGCTCGGCGGCCTCACCGCGCTGCTCGTTCACGTGGCTCCCGACTCCGGCACGGCGTATCTGTTCGCCCTGCTCGCGACCGCGCTCGGCGCGTTGGTCTTCGCCCTCACCCGCACGTCGGGCGCGAAGGGCCGCGTTCCGCAGGAAGCCTTCATCGGCATCGTCTACGTGGTCGCCTCGGCCGCCGCGATCCTCGTTGCCAACAAGGTGCCCGGGGGCGGCGAGGCGATCGAGAAGACGCTCACCGGAAGCATCCTCTGGGTGACGTGGCCAACGATCGCCAAGCTCGCGGTGGCCTACGCAGCTCTCGGTGTGTTCCACTACGTGCTGCGTCACAAGTTCCTCACGATCTCCTTCCATCCCGAAGAAGCCGAGCGCGCGGGGTGGAAAATCCGCTGGTGGGACTTCTGGTTCTATCTCTCCTTCGGTGTTGTGATCACCCTGGCCGTCCCCGTGGCCGGCGTGCTCATGGTGTTCAGCTTCCTCGTCGTGCCAGCGGTGGTCGCGTTCCTGTTCACCCGTGACATGCGCCGCCTCGCCTACATCGCCTGGGGCTCGGGAGCGTTGGCCTCGATCCTCGGGCTGTGGCTTTCGCTCGCTGGCGATCTGCCGACCGGCCCGCTGATCGTGTGCATGTACGGGGTCGTGCTGGTGGGGGCGATCGCGCTGCGGCGCGTGGCTGGGGCGACCGGGTGAACCGACGGCGGGCGCCTGCCGGGCGAGCGTTCCGGCTCCTCGCCGCTCTCCTGCAGCTCGGCCTCCCGGGCGCCGCCGCGTGGGCGGACGCCCGCCTCGACGCCGCCGGCACGCGCGCCGCGGCGCACGTCGAGTCCCATACCACGGCCGCCTGCGCCCGGGTCCACCCACCGGATTGCGCGCTGTGCCACTTCCTCACCACGCCGCTCGCCCCGCGACGGCCGGTCACGCTCCGGCTCCCGAGCTCGAGCGACCGAGTCCCATGGCGCGCGGAGCCTGCGCAGCTGCCGCACGCCCTCTCGCGACCGCACCCGCAACCCCGGGCCCCTCCCCCGCTCTCCTAGCGACGCTGCGCCCCGCGCGCGTCGCCGCACGTGAATTCGGCCGCCGCCGTCACGCTCATCGCGCGACGACGCGCGGATCACGGTGTCAGGCACTCACGACGAGGAGAGCAGATGACTACGACGTTTTCCAGGGCGGGTGTGCTGGTCTTGCTGGCCGCCGCCGCCTTCGCCCCGTCCGCGGGCGCCACGCCGCCACGAGTCCCGCCGCCCAGCGGCGACATCGGCGGCTCGGTGGCCGACAGCACCAACGGCACGCCGTTGCCGGGCGGCGAGGTCCGCGTCATGCGCGCCGGAGCCACGGTCGCGATCACGACGACCGACGCCTTCGGCCGGTATGTGATCCACAACCTCCCTGCGGGGGCGTATAGCGTCGAGGTCCGCTACCTCGGCTATCGGGCGGAAACGCGCGAGGTCACGGTACAGGGCGAGGACCAGCGCGCGGCCGCCGACTTTCGGCTGGTGGCCATCCCGCTCAACCTCTCGGCGGTGGAGGTGACGGCCGCCGTCCCTCTGGCGGTCGACACGCGCACTGGCAACCAGATCTTCAAGCAAAACGACTACCACGGCGCGCCTACGAACACGACGTCCCAAATCCTGCAGCAGTCCATCGTGGGGGCGGCGCGCGCGCCGACCGGCGAGGTCCACATCCGCGGCCAGCACGCCGAGTACACGTATTACGTGGACGGCGTCCCCGTGCCGTCGGGGATCTCGGGCAGCCTGAACGAGCTGTTCGACCCGCAGGTCGTGAATCAGATCGACTTCCAGACGGGCGGCTGGGACGCCGAGTACGGCAACAAGAACGCCGCCGTGGTCAACGTCAACACGCGGATTCCCACCGGTGGGGCCCACGTCGACGCCTCGAGCTACGGCGGGTCGTTCGGCGCAAACGGCCAAGCGCTGAACGCGAGCACCAACGCCGGGAAGTGGGGATTCTTCTTCTCCGGCGCCCGTCAGAGCACGGATATGAGGCGCGAGCCGCTGGTGTTCGACTCGCTGCACAACAAGGTCGAGAACTTCCATAACGATGGCACCGATATCTTCGGCTTCGCGAAACTGCAGTACGTACCCTCGGAGCGCGATGTGGTGAACCTCGATGTGAGCCGCTCACGCACGCGCTTCGCCGTGCCGTTCGACTCGGCAGATGGGGTGATCGACGACCACCAGCAGGACGTGAACGGATTCATCAACCTGGGCTGGCGCCACCGGTTTGACGAGAGCGCGCCAGGCGAAGGCCGTTCATCCGAGCTGTTCACGGGCGCCTTCTTCCGGGACGGGAGTCTCACGTACACCCCGGGCCTCACGGACGCAGCATCCTTCATGTTCCCCGGGGACCCGACGCCCTACATCATTCAGGAAGACCGGAATTTCCGCACGGCCGGACTCAAGCTGGACTACACGCTGCAACCACACCACGGGCTCCAGTTCAAGACCGGCGTGCTGGCCTCCTTCACCCGCGGGCATGAGGACTTCTCGTCGGTCGACAACTCCGGCAACCCCGGGCCCGCGTCGAACTCCGATCTGAAGGGAAGTGACGTGGGCGTGTACGCCCAAACGGCGATCGCACCGTCGGACAGGTGGGAGCTCCGGACGGGTGTGCGGTTCGACAACCACAATGCGCCGTTCGCCGGGAACAGGAACCAGGTGAGTCCTCGGGCGAAGCTGAGCTTCTTCCCCGATCCCGCGAACACGTTCTGGGTGTACTACGGCCGGCTGTTCCTGCCCACGACCGTGGAAGACCTCCGTGCCATCACCAGCACGGCCCAGGGTGGCGTCGCGGCGGAGCCAACCATTCCGGAGCGCGACCACTTCTACGAGGTCGGGTATGTGCATCGCTTTCCGATCGGTGTCGTCACCAAGCTCTCCGCCTACCACAAGCGGAGCAGCCCGGGCATCGATGACGCTACCATCCCCGGTACGGCCATCTTGACGTCGGTGAATATCGGTCAGGTACGGATCACGGGGATCGAGCTGGTCGCCGAGGTCCGCCCCCGGGGGCCCGTCACGGGCTACGCGAACGTTGCCCTGAACCACGCCTATGGCTTCGACGGGGTCAGCGGCGGATTCTTCCCGCCCAGCACGGACTCGACACCGTTCGACCTCGACCACGACCAACGCGTGTCGGGAGTCGCCAGCATTGTGTATTCGGCGCACGGCTTCTATCTGTCCGCGACCGGGATCTACGGGAGCGGCCTGACGAACGGCAACCCCCCCGATTCGACATACGGCACCGGCCTGTTCGACTTCAACAAGTCGATCAAGGTCGACCCCAACTTCATCATGAACGCCAGCGCGGGGTACACTTTCGCGGTCGGCGGCGCGGTGCTCCGGCCGCAGGTCTACCTGGATAATCTGTTCGACAGCAAGTACGCGCTCAAAGGCCCGTTTTTCAGCGGAGCGTCGCTGGGGCGGCCCCGCAGCGTGCAGGTGCGGCTCAACGTGGGGATCTAATGAGGAGGAATCAGGTGAAGCGACTTACTATCGGCGCCGCGCTCGTACTCGGCGGCTGCCATGACGCGACGGGTCCTTCCACGGCCCCCCCCTGTACGCCGGGTACGACCCCGCCCACGCTGGCGGCGACCTTCCGGGCTTCACCCGCGGCCTGGTGGCGGGACCGGACTCGGGACTCGGGAACCTGACCGCACGGGCCGGAGCTCCGTTGGACTCGCTGATGGCGGGGTGGATGGTGGCGACGTACGCGGATGGATTGGGCATCTCCGGCCTCGCCACCCGTTACACATTCCAGAGCTGGAACTTCCGCGATGTGGAGACCGCCTTGAGCGGGTCCTACCCGTTGCAGGTCACGGCGTTGGGGAGCGGCGCCGATGTGACCGCGGCCGCCCACCCCGGCTCCGGCGACTACTTCCGGCTCTTGAGCACCCCTAGCACCCCGGCGGAGGTGTTTCGGCTCCTCTCGACCGGTGGGGGCCTGGTCACCTTCCCCGGTGCCCGGCTCTACGTGGTGCGGACCCAATGAGGGAGACTTGACAGTCCAGGCGCCGGCCGATAGCATAACTCCTTCACAAAAAAGGACTTGTGTCCTCGATGTCGAGCCGTCGCCAGGAGGCCCTCGACTACCACGCGCAGGGTCGCCCTGGGAAGATCCAGGTCTCGCCCACCAAGCCCTTCAAGAACCAGCGCGACCTGTCGCTCGCCTATACGCCCGGGGTGGCGGAGCCGTGCCGCGAGATCGCCGAGCGCCCCGAGGAGGTCTACAGCTACACCGCCAAAGGCAACCTCGTCGCGGTGGTCACGAACGGGACCGCGGTGCTCGGCCTCGGCAACATCGGCCCACTCGCCGGCAAGCCGGTGATGGAGGGCAAGGGGATCCTGTTCAAGGCGTTCGCCGACATCGACGTGTTCGACCTGGAAGTCGGCTCGGAGCGCCCGGATGACGTGATCCGCTTCTGTCAGCTGCTCGAGCCGACCGTCGGCGGCATCAACCTGGAGGACATCCGCTCCCCCGACTGCTTCTACATCGAAGAGACGCTGCGCGCCACGCTCTCTATCCCGGTGTTCCACGACGACCAGCACGGCACGGCGATCATCTCCGGGGCCGCGCTGCTCAACGCCCTCGAGCTCCTGAAGAAGGAGATCGGGCAGATCAAGGTCGTGTTCGCGGGCGCCGGGGCGGCGGCGATCGCCACGGCGGAGCACTACGTCCGGCTGGGCGTGCAGCGTGATCACATCGTCATGTGCGACCACAAAGGCGTGGTCCACGGCGAGCGGGCCGATCTCGATCAGTACAAGAGCCGGTTCGCGCAGCGCACGAAGGCGCGGACGCTGGGGGAGGCGCTGCAGGACGCGGACGTGTTCGTGGGTCTGTCGGTCGGCGGGATCGTCTCCGGAGAGATGCTCAAGGCGATGGCCGAGCGGCCGATCGTGTTCGCGCTCGCGAACCCCACGCCCGAGATCATGCCCGACGAGGCCCGCGCCGCGCGGCCGGACGCGCTCATCGCCACGGGGCGCTCCGACTTTCCCAACCAGGTGAACAACGTGCTCGGCTTCCCGTTCATCTTCCGGGGCGCGCTCGACGTGCGGGCGAAGCAGATCAACGAAGAGATGGAGATGGCGGCCACGCGCGCGCTCGCGTCGCTCGCGCGGGAGGAGGTGCCCGAGTCGGTGATGCGCGCCTACGGCCTCGAGCGGCTGCGCTTCGGCCCCGACTACCTCATCCCCAAGCCGTTCGACCCGCGCGTGCTCCTGTGGGTGGCGCCGGCCGTGGCGTGGGCGGCGATCGGCTCCGGCGTGGCCGGCCGCGTGATCGACGTCGAGGAGTATCGCGCGCAGCTGGACGCGCGCCTGGGCAGGGCCCGCGAGGTGATGCGCGGGCTCTCGACGCGGGCCCAGCAGCAGGCGCAGCGGATCGCCTTCCCGGAAGGCGAGGACGCCCGCATCCTGCGCGCCGCCCGGGTGCTCGCGGACGACGGGATCGGCGAGCCGATCCTGCTCGGCGATCCGGACCTGATCCGGCGCCAGGCGGACGACGCCGGCGTGACGCTCGAGGACATCGCGCTCGCGAACCCGCGTGCCAGCGTGCACCAGGAAACGTTCGCCCAGGCGCTGTGGGAGCTGCGCCGGCGCCGCGGGATCACGCTGCGCGAGGCCCGGGCGCGGGTGCTCGACCCGATGCACCACGCCCTCATGATGCTGCGCGCGGGGCAGGCCGACGCGGTGGTGGCGGGGGTCGACATGTACTACCCCGACGCGATGCGGCCCGCGCTCGAAGTGATCGGCGCCGAGCCGGGCCGGCGCCACGTCAGCGGCATCTACATGCTCGTGTTTCCGCAGCAGACCTACTTCTTCGCGGACTGCACGGTCAACATCGAACCGGACGCCGAGACGCTGGCGGAGATCGCCTCGGCGACGGCCAGCTTCGTGTGGCGGCTCGGGATCGAGCCGCGGGTCGCGATGCTCTCCTTCTCGAACTTCGGCTCGGTGAAGCATCCCGGCGTCGACAAGGTGCGGCGCGCCGTCGCGCTGCTGCACGAGCGCGAGCCCGCGCTACAGGTGGACGGCGAGATGCAGGCCGACACCGCCGTGGTGGAGCGGATCCTGACCAAGACCTACCCCTTCGCGAAGCTGCGGAGCGCGGCGAACGTGCTCATCTTCCCGGACCTCGACGCCGCGAACATCGCCTACAAGCTGCTGAACCGGATCGGGGGCGCCGAGGCGATCGGCCCGATCCTCGTGGGGATGGCACAGCCGGTCCACATCCTGCAGCGGGGCGCCGAGGTGAGCGACATCGTCAACATGGCCGTGATCGCGGCGGTGGACGCGCAGGAGCACGGCCGCCGGCCGCCGGCCTGAGCCGCGCCCCGAGCCCGATGAGCATTCACGTCCCGCCTCCCCCTCATTCCCTGGCCGAGCCGCCCGGCGGACCCGGTGCTTCCCTGGAAGCCGCGGGACTCGCGCCGCAGCGGGCCGTCCACTGGAACCTCCACCCAGCGGCGCTCTACGAGCACGCAGTGCGGCGCGGCGAAGGCCTGATCACGGAGGGCGGGGCGTTCTGCGCCGTCACCACCCCGCACACCGGGCGGAGCCCGAACGACAAGTTCGTCGTGCGCGAGGAGTCGTCGCGTGCCGACATCTGGTGGGGGCGGGTGAACCAGCCCTTCGAGGAGGTACAGTTCGACCGCCTGCGCGCGGACGTCGCCCGCCATCTGAACGACCAGGAGCTGTTCGCGCGCGACCTGTTCGCAGGGGCGGACCCGAACCACCGCATCGCCATCCGGTTCGTGACCCCCAACGCCTGGCACGCGCTGTTCGTCTCCAACATGTTTCTGCGCCCCACCCCGTCCGACCTCGCCTCTTTCCTCCCCTCCTGGCTGGTGCTGCACGCCCCCGAGCTGCAGGCCGACCCGGCGGTGCACGGCACGCGGTCGGGCACGTTCATCGTGATCCACTTCGGGCAGCGGACGATCCTGATCGGCGGCACCCGCTACGCGGGCGAGTTGAAGAAGTCGGTGTTCACGATCCTCAACTACCTGCTCCCGCGACGTGGCGTGCTGCCGATGCACTGCTCCGCCAACGTGGGCGAGGCGGGCGACGTCGCGCTGTTCTTCGGGCTGTCGGGCACCGGCAAGACCACCCTCTCCGCCGACCCGGAGCGCGCCCTCATCGGGGACGACGAGCACGGGTGGTCCGACAGCGGCGTGTTCAACTTCGAGGGCGGCTGCTACGCCAAGGTGATCCGCCTGTCGCGCGAGGGGGAGCCCGAGATCTACGCGACGACGCGGATGTTCGGCACCGTGCTCGAGAACGTCGTGGTGGACCCGGCGACCCGGGCGATCGACCTCGAGTCGGCGGAGATCACCGAAAACACGCGGGCGTCCTACCCGATCCACTTCATCCCCAACCACGTTCCGGGCGGTGTGGCGGGCCACCCGGCGCACATCGTGTTCCTCACGTGCGACGCCTACGGCATCATGCCCCCGATCGCGCGGTTGTCACCGGCGCAGGCGATGTACCACTTCCTGGCGGGCTACACCGCGAAGGTGGCGGGGACGGAGCGCGGCGTGACCGAGCCCAAGGCGACGTTCTCCACCTGCTTCGGGGCCCCCTTTCTCCCGCTCAACGCGAACGTGTACGCGTCCCTGCTGGGCGAGAGAATCGCGCGGCACGGCGTGCAATGCTGGCTCGTGAACACGGGGTGGACGGGCGGGCCGTACGGAGCGGGCCAGCGCATGCGGCTCTCCCACACGCGTGCGATGGTGCGTGCGGCGCTCGCCGGGAAGCTCGACCGCATCGCCACCACGCCCGACCCGGTGTTCGGGCTCGAGGTGCCGCTGCAGGTGCCCGGCGTGCCAGAGGAGATGCTGCTGCCCCGCAGCACGTGGCACGATGCCGCCGCTTACGATGCCCAGGCCACGCGCCTGGCGCGCATGTTCCGGGAGAACTTCGAGCAGTTCCAAGACCAGGTGCATCACGCAGTGCGGGACGCCGGACCGCGGGCGTGAGACCGTCCCAGTTCGAGGTCGTCCGCGACCCGCTCTGGAACAACATCCGGCTGGACCCCGAGGCGCTCGCCGTGGTGGACACCCCCGCGGTGCAGCGCCTCCGCTACGTACGCCAGCTGGGGCACGCGTTTCTCGTCTACCCCGGCGCGACCCACAGCCGCTTCGAGCACGCGCTCGGGGCCTACCACCTGGCCCGGCGCGCGCTCGCTCAGCTCGAGGAGACGACCGGCGCCCGGCTCGACGCGGGCGACGCCCTCGCCATCCGCCTGGCGGCGTTGCTCCACGACATCGGGCACTACCCCTTCTCGCATGCGCTCGAGGAGGCCGGGCTGCCGCACCACGAGGCCCTGGCCGAACGCCACCTCGCGGGCGGCGACCTCGCTACGCGGCTGGCACAAATCGGGGCCCGGTGCGAGACGCTGCTGGCGCTGATCCAGGGCCGGAGCCGTGCGCCGCTCGCGGGGCTGGTGTCGGGGTCACTCGACGTGGACAAGCTCGACTACCTGTCGCGCGACGCGTGGATGTGCGGCGTCCCCTACGGCGTGATCGATGTGGACCGGCTGCTCACCTCGCTCACCCTGGCGCCCGGCGCAGGCGGCGCGGGCGGCGCCGCGACGCTCGGGCTCACGGAGAAGGGGCTCGCGCCGCTGGAATCACTGCTGTTCGCCAAGTATCA
>QHUR01000067.1 GCA_003221995.1 Gemmatimonadota bacterium
GTGATATGCATCCCCAGCGCCACATGCGGCAGGCAGTACCCGCGGTACTTCCCGGCCGGGGCGCCGGCGAAGGACACGTCGTAGTGCTCGTTCGGCTGCGTGAGGAACGGGCCTACGAGGTCGCCCATTGTGTTCGC
Source organism: Gemmatimonadota bacterium (assembly GCA_003221995.1). GTDB lineage: Bacteria > Gemmatimonadota > Gemmatimonadetes > Gemmatimonadales > GWC2-71-9 > AG29. The sequence goes on from QHUR01000067.1 coordinate 138, forward strand.
CATCCCCTTCTTGAGAGCGTCCACCGCGCCCTTCGGCACCGAGTCCGTGTAGAACGCGATGTCGTGCGGTCCGCCGCTTACATTGATGAAGCGCACCACACTCCCGGTCTTGACCGTCAGCGTGGCGGGCTCGAAGGCGGCCTTGCTGGTGCCGTCGCCGGTCATCTTCACCTCGACCACTGCCGTCGGGGTCGCCGTCGCAGCTGCCGGGGCGGGCGCGGCATTCGCCGTCGCGACCGCCGCCTGTGAAGCGTCACCCTTCTTCTCGCCGCCGCAGGCCGCCACCCCAAACACGGCGAGCGTGCTGAGCACAGTCCAGCGCATTGCCGATCTCCTCCGTTCGTTGCGATGTGAGCTTGTGAACGCATTCACAATATACGCGCCCCCCTCGAAAGCGGGAGCCCACGACCCGTTGCGTTTCTCATCCCTCCCGACGACACTGGAGCCCATGCCGGCACCGGCGTTCCCCCAAATGCGCCCCGAAGATCTCGCCCTCCGGCTCGACCGCGGCGAGCGCGTGCAACTCCTCGACATCCGGGCCACCGAGCGTGTAGCCCAGGCGCATGTGACATTTGGGCCGGCCCTCGATTTCCGCGCCGTCCCGGCCTCTGAGATCTACCGGCTCTCCTCGCTCGAGCCGCTGCATCTCGATCGCGCACAGCCGGTCGCGGTGATCTGCGGTCACGGCAACAGCAGCCGCCAAGCCACGCAGTACCTCAGAGACAAAGGCTTCGAGGCATTCTCGGTGACCGGGGGGATGGCCGCCTGGGAAACGGTCCATCTGCCGCGCGCCCTGTCACCTACCCCGACGCTGCAACACGTGATCCAACTCGACCGGGTCGGGAAGGGCGCGCTCAGCTACGTCCTGATCAGCGACGGCGACGCGGTGGTGGTGGACCCCGGACGCTACGTCGAGCGCTACGACGAGCTGCTCACCGTGCTCGGCGCCACCGCGGCCGCCGTGATTGACACGCACATGCACGCCGACTACCTGAGCGGGGCGCGCGCGGGCGCCGCCCGCTGGCAGGTGCCGTACTTTCTCCACCCGGACGACGCCGGCTCGCCCTACGACGCCACACCGGGCCGCCTCGCCTATCAGCCCCTGAGCGAGGGCGACACGATCGCCTTCGGCCGCGCCACGCTGCGCGCCCAGCACGTGCCCGGTCACACGCTCGGCAGCGTGGCGCTCATCGCGGACGACGCGCTCGCACTCACCGGCGACTTCCTGTTCGTCCAATCCGTCGGCCGCCCGGACCTGGGCGGGCAGGGTGCCGCGTGGGCGGAGCTGCTGTGGAAGAGTCTCGAGCGCGCGCGCCGCGAGTGGCCGGGCGAGCTACTCGTCCTCCCGGCGCATTACGGCTCGGAACAGGAGCGGCGCGCCGATCGCACGGTGGCCGCTCGCTTCGACGTAGTCGCCGCGACCAACGAGGCGGCGGCGATGCAGGACCGCGCGGCGTTCCTACGCTGGATCGCGGACCACACTACGACCCCACCCGACAGCTACCGTACGATCAAGCTCGCCAACCTGGGGCTCCTGGAGCTCTCCGATGTGGACGCCGAGCTCGTCGAGTTCGGACCGAATCAGTGCGCGATCTAAGACGTCAGACATGAGACGTCAGACATCAGCTAAGTCGTTGCGCTGACGTCTGACGTCTGATGTCTAAAGGTGTGTGCAACTCTCCCCCCCTTCACCGTCTCTCTCGGCGTCTCCCACAGGATCGACGCCATGCTGGTCATGAGACGTGCCGCGCTCCTCGCATTCGCCCTCGCCGGCTCAGTCGCCGCGCGCGCGAGTGCCCAAGGGTGGATCGAGCCGATCCGCCCGTTCCCCCGCGGAAGCATCGAGCGGATCCGCAGCGCCGTGCAGGTCGCGGTCGCCGGACGAATCGCTCGTGTAACCGTGGAGGAATGGTTCCGCAATACGGGCCCCGGGCTGGGTGAGGGAACCTATCTCTATCCGCTTCCTGGCGAGGCGGTGTTCAGTGACTTCTCGCTCTGGCAGGGAGACCGCGAGCTGAAGGGCGAGACGATGGACGCCACGCAGGCCCGCGGCATCTACGAGACCATCGTACGCCAGAAACGCGATCCTGCGCTCATCGAGCTGGCAGGTCATGGGCTGCTGCGCGCGCGCGTCTTCCCCATCAATCCCGGGGAGACGCGGAAGATCACGCTGCGCTACACGCAGATCCTCGATCGGGCGGGCGACGCGTGGCGCTTCCGCTACGTTGGGGGTCCATCGGGGAGCGTGGCGTCCCGCAGCTTCCGGTTGGAGGCGGACAGTGCGGCGCGGTTCGGCGACCCCTATTCGCCAACGCACCGCGTCTCGGTCACGCGCTCGGGCGGCGGACTCGCGGTGACGCTCGCCGACTCCAGTTGGTCGGGCGACCTCGAGCTCCTCCTCCCCCTCGCGCGCGGCCTCGTCGGCATGTCGCTCCTCACCCAGCAGCCGGTCGGTGAGGACGGCTACTTCATGTTGCTCCTGGCTCCCGGTCGGGCGGCGCAAGCCGTGACGCTGCGGCGCGACCTGGTCGCGGTACTCGATGTCTCGGGCTCGATGTCGGGCGAGAAGCTCGATCAGGCCAAGGCGGCCCTCGTGCAACTGCTCGCCACGTTGCGCCCGAGCGACCGGTTCCGCGTGATCACCTTTTCGAGCGACGTGCGACGCTACGCTCCCGGATGGACGGACGCTTCGGGCGAGTACGTGCGCGACGCGCAGCAATGGGTGCGGGCGCTCTCGGCCGAGGGCGGGACGAACATCGCCGGCGCGCTAGGCGAGGCCTTCGCCGCGGCGCCCGCGGAAGGAGCGCTCGGCGTGGTGGTGTTCCTGACGGACGGGATGCCGACGGTGGGAGAAACCGACCCCGAGCGGATCGCGACCGCAGCTGAACAGAACCGCGGCGCGTTCCGCGTCTTCGCGTTCGGCATCGGGTACGACGTGAACACGTACGTGCTCGACCGCCTGACCGAGCGGGCGCGCGGCACGACCGAGTACCTCCAGCCGGGCGGCGACATCGAGCGGGCGGTCGGCTCGCTCGCGACAAAGGTCTCGAGCCCGGTGCTGACCGACCTGGCGTTGCGGGCGGACGGTTCCGATCTCTACGACGTGCAGCCCGGCAGCCTGCCCGACCTCTTCGCGGAAGACGAACTGGTGGTCTTCGGGCGCTACCGGGGAGCGTGGAGCGGGGAGCGGTCCGTGACGGTGAACGGACGGCGCGACGGTCATGCGGAGCAGTTCACGACCAGCGCGCCGGTCGCGCAGGGGTCAGGCGCCGAGTACATCCCGCAGCTGTGGGCGGCGCGCACGGCCGGGGCGCTGGCCCGGGAGATCCGCCTCCATGGGCAGAACCCCGAGATCGTGAACGAGCTGAAGCGACTGGCGCTGCGCTACGGCATTCTCACGGAGTACACGTCGTATCTTGTGCAGGAGCCGAACCAGCTCGCCGTCCGGCCGCTGCTCGATCGGATCGCGCCCGCGCCCGCGGCCCAGGTCGGAGCCCTGTCCGTCGATCAGGCGCGGCGGGAAGCGAAGTCGGCAGCGGTGGCCAACGCCGCCGAGGCGGCGGACATGGACGAGGCCATGCGGGGTCGGGTAACCGGTCACGCCTCGCGGCGCGTCGGCGGCCGGCTGTTCGTGCGGCGCGATAGCGTGTGGACAGACGTGGCGCACGGCGACTCGCTGCCCGTGGTCCAGGTGGCCGCCTTCAGCGATGCCTACTTCGCGCTGCTGCGCGCGCTGCCCGAGCTCGTCAAGCCCGCCGCGCTCGAGCCCGCGGTCCTGGTGGCAGGCCGGCGCGTGAGCATCAAGATTGAAGCCGGGGGTAAGAGTACGTGGCAGGACGGCGAGCTCGAGCGGCTGGTGAGGGAGTTTCGGGGATGATGCGATTGCCGATTTCGGATTGCGGATTGCGGATTGGACGAGCCGAGTCCAGCCGAGCGGGGGTCGTTCAAATCCGCACTCCGAAATCCGCAATCCGCAATTGAGCTATGCCCGAGGACCTGGCCGAGATCTACCGCTCCACCTTCCCCGCGCTGGTGCGATTCCTGTACCGCAAGGTGTGGGACGTCGAGCGCGCCGAGGACCTCGCGCAGGAGGCGTTCGCGCGGGCGGTCGTGCACAAGCCCGAGAGCGCGCGCGGTTGGCTGTTCGTGGTCGCGGCCAACATGGCGCGCGACGATGCGCGTCGGGCCGCACGAGAGCGCCGCCACCTGACGCTCCTGAAGAGCGATCCGGCGAGCGCTCCGGCGGTGGACGAGGCGGTCCACGCGGAGACGGAGCGGTCGCGTGTGCGGACCGCGTTGGAGCAGCTCACGCCCCGCGACCGCGAGGTGCTGCTGCTGTGGGATGCAGGGTTGTCATACGACGAGATCGCCACCCAGACCGGGCTCGCACGCGGCGCGGTGGGGACGACGCTGGCGCGCGCGCGCCGCCGTCTGGTGGAGGCGTTCGCAGCGGGAGAGCAGGATGAGCATATCGCACGTGGATGACGGGCAGCTGCACGCCTACCTCGACGGTGAGCTGCCGCAAGCCGAGCAGTGGCGGCTCGAGGCGCACCTCGGCGAGTGCCCCGCGTGCCGGGGCCGGCTGGAGGAACAGCGGGCGCTGATCGCGCGCGCCAGCGAGCTGCTGGCGCTGGCGACGCCGCCCGCCCGCGACGCGCCTCCGTTCCGGCCCGCCATGGCGCAGCCGCCGCCACCAGTCCGGTGGCCCGCACGGCAGCCACTCGCGTGGGCGGCCACCGTGGTGCTCGCGCTCGCCGCCGGGTGGTACCTGCGGGGAGAATCCCCCAGCGCCCCAGTCCGGCCAGACCGCCGCGCCGCGGCCGCGAACGCGGCGGCTCCTCGCGAGACGGCGCGGACCGTGCCCCCCTCCCCGCGGCAGACTGCAGAGACAAAGACGCTCGCGCAGCAGGCGCCCTCGGCCGCGCAGCATGACCAAATGATCTCCGGCTCCGCCGTTCCCAACCCGCAGATCACGCCGCTCGACCAGGCCGCCCGGGCCAAGGCGGCGCCCCCCGCCCCCGCCCCTGCCCCCGCCGCAGCACTCGCCGCGCCCGCGGCGCCGTTGGCGGCGCGCTGGGAGACGATCCCCTGGGACACGGCGCGGGCGATCCTGGGCGTCGAGCCCGTGCGGATCCCCAATCTGCCCGCGGTCGCCAAGCGGAGCTCGGCGGCGGACCGCGTCGTGCTCGTCGAGCAGCAGCTGGCATCAGGGACGGTCGTGCGGCTGCAGGAGCGGCCAGCTGCAGAAGGGGCTCCCGGGATGGAGGTCGGGGCGAGCGAGCGCCTGGCGCGCTACGTGGGGAACCTGCGGGTCGAGATCGAAGGGGCGCTGCCGGCGGACTCGCTCTCCAAGCTGCTGGAACTAGTCAGGTAGAAAACCGTGGGGAGTGGTACTCTCCCGTCCGCACCGGAGGGCCGGCGCGCACCGCCACGAACCACTCCCCACTCCCCACGTCGTTGCCTGTTAGTGTCGCTCCCGCTCCAGCGTGTCGGCGGCGAGGCGGGGAGAGATCATCGGGAAGCGCGCCGCGAACCAGCCGATCGCGAGCAGATACAGCCCGCCGAACAGCAGGGTGACGCCGAGCTCCGGGCCGCCGAGCGCCGGGCCCGCTCCGCCGTTGATCGACGGCACGATCTCGAGATAGCGCTCCAACCAGATGCCGACGAGGCTCGTCGCGGCGAACGCGAGCAAGATGGGCGGGGACGTCTTCGGCTTCACCCCCAGCAGGCCGACGAACGGAATCACGAGCACGAGGAAGAACACCGCCACGCCCACCGGCTTCCACTGGCCGATGAGGCGGTAGAAGATGAAGTAGGTCTCTTCCGGCAGGTTCCCGTACCAGATCACCAGGAACTGCGCCCACATGAGGTAGCCCCAGAACACCGTGAACCCGAAGCACAGCTTCCCGAGGTCGTGCAGCTGCCGGAGCGAGATCAGGTCGCCCAGGCGCATCGCCCGGCGGAGCAGGACGGCGCCCACTGCGAGCGCCATGAGGGCCGCGAGGAAGCTCCCCATGAAGTAGAACGCGCCGAATAGGTTGCTCACCCACTTGTGCGCGAGCGACATCATCAGGTCGAACGCGAGCAGGCTGTGCCCGAAGGCGAACGCGACGATGAGGATGGCGGCCTCGCGGCTGATGCGGTCGCGGTTCTCCAGGCGGTCGGACGGCCGCCCCTCGGCGAGCTCGCGCATGTCGGGCTCCAGGTCGTGGCGCACGAAGCGCCAGGAGAGCCACGCGAGCCCTGCCAGCACCAGGCCGTTACGCACGAAGAAGAACTTCGTGGTGAGCCAGGGGCCGATGTCCGCGCGTGGCTCGTGCAGCCAGGAGAACACGTGCTGCCGTCCGAAGAACAGGCCGAGGAACAGCGCCAGCGCCACGATCAGGAACGGCGCCGCGGCCTCGGCGAAGCGGATCACGACACCGGACCAGTGACCCTTCGCCAGCTTCTGGGTCGCGGCGAACGCGACGCTCGCCTGCGCCAGCCCGATCCAGAACATGAAGTTGACGTGATAGGCCTGCCACGCGCGGTCCGCGCGTCCGCTGCCGAGCGCCCACAGAAAGACCGCCCCCCCGACGAGAGCGGCGACCGCGCCCAGGGCCACGACGCCCCGGACCGGGAAGGCCCGCGCCTGCCGAACGAGCTCGGCGCGGACCGCCGCCGGAGCCGCGCTCACCGGCTGCCTCCGCTCCGGGCCTGCGCCTGCAGCGTGCGGACGTAGTTCACGAGGTCCCAGCGGTCCGTACCGCGCACCTTATCGCCGTAGTGGGGCATCAGGCCGCGACCCATCGCCTGCGCGTTCACGATCACGCCGTAGATGTAGCCGTCGCTCTGCTTGGCGAGCTGGTCGGTCACGAGAGACCGCACGGCCGGAAAGAACCCGCCGGGCGGGCCGGAGGCGATGGGCCCGTCCCCCTTCCCCGCCTCGCCGTGGCACACGAGACAGTAGGTCTCGTAAACGAACTTCCCGCGATTGAGGGACTCGGATGTCCGGGTCCGCGGGTTCGTGAGGCGGTCGGCGCTCTTGAGGTCCGCCGCCGGCGACCCACCAGTGACCGGCACCGTGCCGGGGATGGGTGCCAGGTTGCGGCTGTAGGGCTTGAAGCTCCGCTGGTGGCGCATGGTGGCGAACCAGCCCACGTGGTGCACCACGTCGTCCGGATTGCAGGCGACGGCGGCCAGGACGGCAAGGGCGGCGAGGGCGGCGAGGGCGGCACATGGCCTACGCACGCCGCACCTCCTCGGCGCCGGCCTGCCGCAGCAGCGCCTCCACCTGGCCCGCCCGCTCGGGGGCGCAGGGGACGAAGATGCCGAACTTGTCGTTCGTGAAGCGGGGGTCGTACAGCACCGTGCCGAGGCGGCGCGCCGCGAACACCGCGTTGAACGCGATGCCGAGGATCGTCGAGAGGGCGCCGAACAACACCGTCATCTCGAACATGATGACGACGTAGGGCGGGATCGAGCCGATCGGCTTGCCGCCCACGACGATCGGCCAGTCATAGGACATGTAGAGCGTGAGCCAGGCGCCGATGGCGCAGCCGGCTGCGCCGCCGATCAGCGTGAACATCCGCACCGGGCTCACGGGCTGCTCGAGAACGTCTTCCAGCTCGTGTCGCGGGATCGGCGAGTACACGGTGAAGTCGTGGTGGCCGCCCGCGCGCAACCGCCGGACGGTGTCGACCGCGGCGTCGAGCTGACCGAACACGCCGAGCACCCCCGGGGTGGGCGCCGGGTGGAAGATGGCGCGCAGCGTGGCGAGCGGGTCGGGCAGCCTCATGCGTGCACCGCCCGGGACGCGCGCTGGGGCGGGGGCAGGACTTCCTTGACCTCGGAGATCGACACCGAGGGGAAGTTCTTCACGAACAACAGGAACCACATGAAGAACCATCCGAAGCTGCCCGCCATGATGCCCCAGTCGGCCCACGTGGCGTTGTAGGTCGCGTTGGTCCACGTCGTGAAGGGCTCGCCCGCGAGCGACACGACGATGATCACGAAGCGCTCGAACCACATCCCGATGTTCACGAAGATCGAGATCACGAACAGCGCCAGAATGTTGGTGCGGACGGCCTTGAACCACAGGAGCTGCGGCAGGAACGCGTTGCAGATGATCATCGTCCAGCTGGCCCACCAGAACGGCCCGAAGGCGCGGTACCAGAAGGCCGCGCGCTCGTTCGCGTTGCCCCCGAACCACGCTGTGAAGTACTCCACGCAGTACGCGTACGCGACGATCATCCCGGTCAGGAGACAGAGCTTGGCCAGGTTCTCGAAGTGGTGAACGGTGATCAGCTCCTCCAGCCGAAACAGCTTGCGGATCGGCACGAGCAGCGTGACCACCATGGCGACGCCGGAGTAGATCGCGCCGGCGACGAAGTAGGGGGCGAAGATCGTGGCATGCCACCCCGGGACGATCGCCATCGCGAAATCCCAGGACACCACGCTGTGCACCGACAGAACGAGCGGCGTCGCGAGCGCTGCGAGGTACAAGTAGCCGCGCGTGTAGTGGCGCCACTGCTCATTCGTCCCACGCCACCCGGTGGCGGTGATGGCGTAGAGCTTTTTACGCCAGCCGGTCGCGACGTCCCGCACCGCCGCGATGTCCGGGATCAGTCCCATGATCAGGAACACGCTCGACACCGTGAAGTAAGTGCCGATCGCGAATTCGTCCCAGATGAGCGGCGATTTGAAGTTGGGCCAGAGCCCCCGCTCGTTGGGGTACGGCAGCGTCCAGTAGAAGTACCACTGGCGGCCGATGTGGATCAGGGGGAACAACGCCGCTGTCATCACCGCGAACACGGTCATCGCCTCCGCGGTGCGGTACACCGCGGTGCGCCACCCGGAGCGGAACAGAAACAGGATCGCCGAGATCAGCGTGCCCGAGTGCGCGATGCCAACCCAGAATACGAAGCAGGTGATGTAGACCGCCCAGTAGACGGGGTGGGAGTACCCGGCGAGGCCGAGGCCGTAGCGGAGCAGGAATAGGAGACACAGGATCCCAATCGCGAGCAGCGCGACCGCGCTGCCGAGCAGGGCGTAGTAGCCCTTGCCCGGGTTGCCCAGCGTCCGCGCGATGGCCCGCGTGACGAAGTCGTAAGTGACGCGCGACGGGGGCGCTGGCGCCTCAGCCATCGTGCACCACCTTGGCGAGATATGTGATCGCCGGCTTGGTGTTCAGGCCCGCGAGCACGTGATAGCCCCGCGGGTCCTGGGCGAGCTCCGAGACGCGGGAGCGCCGGTCGTGGAGGTCGCCGAACACGATCGCCTCGGAGGGACAGGCCTGGGCGCACGCCGGGACGATTTCGCCGTCCCGCAGGTTGCGGTCCTCGAGACGGGCGCGATTCTGCGCCCCGCGGATGCGCTGGACGCAGAAGGTGCACTTCTCCATCACGCCCTTCTCGCGCACCGTGACGTCGGGATTGAGCAACATGTCGAGCGGCGCCGGCCAGGACTCCCACTCGCCCCCCTGCTCCGCGAAGTTGTACCAGTTGAAGTAGCGGACCTTGTACGGGCAGTTGTTGGAGCAGTAGCGGGTGCCGATGCAGCGGTTGTAGACCTGGCCGTTCAGGCCGTCCGCCGTGTGGTAGGCCGCAAACACCGGGCACACGGGCTCGCAGGGAGCGTTGCCGCACTGCTGGCACAGCATCGGCGTCACGACCGCGCCCACCGGCTCGCCGCGCTCCCCGCCCGTGTAGTAGCGCTCGACCCGCATCCAGCCCATCACGCGGCGTCGCACCACGAGCTCCTCGCCTACCGTGGCGATGTTGTTTTCGGCGTAGCACGCCGTGACGCAGGCCGAGCACCCGGTGCACTTCGCCAGGTCGATCGCCAACCCCCAGCGCGGGTGCTCGCCGGCGTAGTTGCCGAGCGACGCCTTCTGCCGCTGCGCCGCCGCCCAATCCTCGAGCGCCCGCTCGGTGTAGGCGGGCGCCTCGTGCTCCTCGAACGCATGCTCGCCCGACTTGAGCTGCCGGGCCCGCCCGAGCGGCAACACCTCGACGTTGTGCGCGCCCAGCTCGCGGGGATCGCCTTCCGCCGTCGCGAGCCGGCGGTGCTCTCCGGTCTTCACGACCGACACCGCCACGGTGAACGTGCGGCCTCCGTAGCCGTTCGCGGTCGAGGAGAGCAGCTCGAACGCATTGCCGGAGCGGTCCTTGGCGTAGCGGCCGTAGGCCGTGTGGCCCTGGCCCGTGGCGGCGGCCAGCACATCGGGTCGCACGCCGGGGGTGATCCACACCGGCGCCTTCACGGCGCCGTAGGAGGACTTGAGCAGCAGGAAGTCGCCGTTTGCGACACCCCATCGGGCCGCGGTCGCGGGGTGGACCTCGACCCAGGCGTGCCACGTGATCTTCGAGACGGGGTCGGGCAGCTCCTGCAGCCACGGCTTGTTGGCTCCGCGGCCGTCGTACAGGCCAATCGACGGAAACACCGTGAGCACGGTTTCCGCCGGGCCGCCGGCCAGCGCCGACGGGGCTGCGGTGAGCTGAGCGACGCCCGACGCAAGCCGCACCGGCTGCACCGGCGCTTCCCCGTAGATGCCGCCGTGTTGCAGCGCCTCGCTCCAGAACTGCTCGAAGCTCTTGCCCCCGCCGTGCCGCCGATGCAGCTCGCGCCACCTGCCCTGGAGATAGTCCTGGAACGTCTGGTCCCTCCCTGCTGCCCGGAGCAGCACGTCTCCGGTGTGCCGCGCCTCCGGGAACACCGGCTGCATCACCGGCTGCAGCAGCGCGAACACTCCGGCCCGCGGGCGCGCGTCATTCCACTGCTCGAGGGGATGGAGATCGGGGAGGATGAGGTCCGCGCCCGCCGCCGTCTCATCGAGATAGGAGGAGAAGCTGGCCTTGAAGCCGACCTTGGCGATCGCCTGCGAGAACGCGCCCGGCAGCGAGTACGCGGGGTTCGCACCGTGGACGAGCAGCACCGCGAGCTTGCCCGCCTCCATGTCGGACACGAGGTCGGCCATCTGCTTGAACGACCCCGCACCGTCCAGGCTCTCGTTCGGCCCGAACTTGACCGTCTTGCCGACCGTGCCCGCGACGTAGTTCAGGATGTTCGCCGCCGCCACGATCTCGGCGCCGTTCGGGTAGTGAGCCGCGATCCCGCCGGCCACCGCGAGACCCCCCCTGGACGCGGCGAACTCGCGTGCCAGGCGCGCGATGACGCTCGGCTCGATTCCCACCGCCGACGCCACCTGCGCCGGCGCATGACGCGACAGCAGGGACGCGAGCCGCGCGGCGTCGGGCGGCACGGGCGCGAGCCGCTCGCGCACGATCACGGACGCCATCGCGAGCGCGAGCAGTCCTTCCGTTCCGGGCGCCGAGGCGATCCACTCGTCCGCGTTCATGCCGGTGAGCGACAGGCGCGGGCCGACGAACACGAACTTGGCCATGGAGGCATCGCGCCCAGCTTGGAACCCGTGCGCGCGGGCGAAACCATTCTGGTACCCGACCGGCGACACCCAGGTGTCGAGGAGATCGGCGCCGAAGGAGACGAGGTAGCGTGC
>QHUR01000068.1 GCA_003221995.1 Gemmatimonadota bacterium
CTCACCGCGACCGACCTCATCCAGCCGTACCTGTTCGCGGCCGACATCCCGGACGGCGCCGTCGTGCTCGATTGCCGGGAGCCGCAGCACTACGAGGCCTGGTGCTGGCCCGGGGCGGAGCGTTGGGATCCGGTGGACCTCGCCGAGCGCTTCCCGGCGCTCGACAAGACGCGACGCTACATCCTGTACTGCACGTTGGGCCTACACTCCGGCTATCTGGCCGAGGCGATGCAACGGGCGGGATACGAGGCCTATTCGTTCAAGGGCGGGGTGCGGGGCCTGCAGGCGTACGCCCAGAGCCGGGGCATTCCGGTCGCGACGCTGCAGGCACGCTAGGTCGCTCGCAGGTCGGCGCGGCGGAAGCAGCTCACCAGGTGGTCGTTGACGAGTCCCGCCGCCTGCATGTACGCGTAGCAGATCGTCGAGCCCACGAACTTGAACCCCCGCTCTTGCAACGCGCGGCTCAGGCGGTCCGACTCCTTGGTGCGCGCGGGGATCTGGCGCAGCGTCTTCCAGGCGTTGTGCTTGGTCGCCCCGCCGACGAATGCCCACACGAACGCATCGAAGGAGCCGGCCGACTCCCGCAGCTCAAGGAAGGCCCGCGCATTCCGCACGGCCGCCTCGATCTTCTGCCGGTTGCGCACGATCCCGGGGTCCTTGAGCAGCCGGCCGATCGTGCCCGCCCGATAGCGCGCGATCTTCTCCGGATCGAACCCGTCGAAGGCGCGGCGGAAGCCTTCGCGCTTGTTCAGGATCACGGCCCAGGAGAGCCCGGCCTGGAACCCATCCAGCAGCAGGAACTCGAAGTGGCGGCGGTCGTCGTGCAGCGGCACGCCCCACTCGCGGTCGTGGTAGGAGATCATCAGTTCGCTCGATTCGGCCCAGCCGCAGCGGTCGGTCATGGGCGGACAATCTAGCGGCCCGGTTGACCTTCGTCTCCCGGCACTTATCTTCGCCCCCAGTCGATAGCCCGCGCCATTTTCATCTCCGGGAGCACCGTCTTGTGAAGGCAACCGACATTCGCCGCGGCCACGTCGTCCTCATCGACGGCCAGCCCTGCCGCGTCATGGAATTCACCCACCGCACGCCGGGCAACCTCCGGGCGTTCGTCCAGCTGCGGCTCCGCAACCTGGTCACGGGGAACACGTTCGATACGCGTGTCAGCGCGACCGACTTCCTGGACGAGGCGCGGCTCGATACCAAGGAGCTCCAGGTCCTGTACCGCGACCAGTCGGGCGTGCACGTGATGGATACGCGCACCTACGAGCAGTACGCTCTCGACGAGGAGGCCGTGGGCGACGCGGGACCGTGGCTGCAGCCGGAGATGGTCGTCCAGGTCGAATGGCTGAACGGCCGCCCCATCGCGATCGACCTTCCCTCCGTGATCGAGCTCGACGTGGTCGAGACGTCACCGGTCATGCGCAGCGCGACGAAGACGGCAAGCACGAAACCTGCCAAGCTCTCGAACGGCGTCACCGTACAGGTGCCCGATTTCATCAGCGAGGGCCAGCGCGTGCGCGTCGATCCACGGGAGGGCAAGTATCTGGAGCGGGCGAAATAGCGCTCGCGGCGGAGCAGCTCGAGTTCGTCGTCGGGGAGCGCGTGGGCCGCGTGTCGGCGCTGCTGCAACGCCCGCCCGAAGCCCGGCTCCTGTACGTGCTCGCCCACGGCGCGGGGGCGGGGATGCGGCACCCATTCCTCGCGTCGGTGGCGTGCGCCCTGGCCGAGCGGGGGATCGCCACGTTGCGTTATCAGTTTCCCTACGTGGAGGCCCAGACGCGACGCCCCGATCCGCCGGGCGTGCTCGAGGCCACCGTCCGCTCGGCCGTCGCCGCGGCGGCGAGCGCGGCGCCGGGGCTCCCCCTCGTGGCGGGAGGAAAATCCCTGGGTGGGCGGATGACCTCCAACGCGCAGGCGAAGCAGCCGCTGCCCGGTGTCCGCGGGCTCGTCTTCCTGGGCTTCCCGCTCCATCCCCCCAAGCGGCCCGGCGATGCCCGCGCCGAGCACTTGAGCGCGGTCCAGGTGCCGATGCTGTTCCTTCAGGGGACCCGCGACGATCTCGCCGAGCTCCAGCTCCTCGAACCCGTGTGTCGCCGCCTCGGCGATCGTGCCACGCTGCACGTCGTCGAGGGAGCGGATCACTCGTTCAGAGTGCTGAAGCGCTCGGGCCGGAGCGGCGAGGAGGTCGTTGCGGAGCTGGCCGACTCGGTGGCAAACTGGGCCCGAATGGCCGTTCGGTAAGACCAACTGACCCCGGGCCGCGACCGAAGGGAGTCCTTTAGGGTGCCCCGGGGTACGCGGGAGACGCCATGCCCAACTACTGGCTCCTCAAGACCGAACCCTCCGCCTACAGCTACGACCGGCTGGAACGGGACGGACGCGCGGTGTGGGACGGCGTGAAGAACCCCGTCGCCCTGAGAAACCTGCGCGCCATGCAGCCGGGCGACGCGGCCCTGATCTACCACACGGGCGACGAGAAGGCCGCGGTCGGTGTCGCCGAGATCGTGACCGCCGCCTACCCCGATCCCAAGGGGAAAGACCCGAAGCTCGTGGTCGTGGACCTGAAGCCCGCGGGCAGGCTGCCCCGGCCTGTCCCGCTCGCGGCCATCAAGGCGGACCCGGCGTTCCAGGATCATCCGCTGGTGCGCGTGGGTCGCCTCTCGGTGGTGCCGCTCTCGGCGCTGCAGTGGAAGAAGCTGCTGGCCCTGGGCGGACGCCCGTGAGTCACCACCAGCGGTTGAACGTCAAGCCGACCGAGTGGTCCAGGAACTCGCGACGGCTGTCGTTGGACTGGTAGGTTTCGTACTGATAGCTGAGGACCACCTCCCACGATCTCGCCAGCATCTGCCCCCACGTGATCGTCGCCACCCAGTCGTCGTCGCGCCTCAGGACCTTCGTGGTGCCCAGTTCGACCAGGCGTGACGTGTAACGTCGGACGCGATAGCGCACGCTGGACGAGACGCGGGCACCGGCCCACAGTGGACTGGCGACGTCCCCGGTGACCGCCCAGCCCTTGAAGCGGTAGCGCGTAGTGTCGGCGCGATTGTAGTCGTAACGGCCGCCGACCCCCCAGGTCCGGCCCGCGCCGAGCAGCTGCCGAAATCGCACGCCCGCGCGTGGGTCGACGGCGTTCTGGCTGGCCAGTGGGCTCGGATACCGCTTGACGAGATACTCGCCGTACAGGAGCAGGCGGTTCGAGCGATTGAAGCGGTATTCGAGCTGCGGCTGCACGCTGTACTCGTTGCGCAGCACGCGGTCCTCGGCCGAGCCGTTGATCAGGGCTTCCGCGGCGGCTCCTACCGCCCAGTGAGGCCCCATGCGGTGGTTGATCGACAGGCTGGCATCGTGCCCCGGGCGATTCCAGATCGTCGTGCCGGTGTAATTGCGGAACACCCCGTCGTACTGCGCGGCCACGGTGGTGCCCGAGGAGCGGTAGCGGTACCACCCGCCGAGCCCGACGAGCACGCCGTAGGCTTCCAGGCCGGGCTGCGAATGGTCGAGGTTGGTGTCGTAGACGTTCGAGAGCCCCGTATAGACGGCCCACGTCCGCGGCGTCGGCGCCGTCTGCTGCTGCGCGGCCCCCTGGGCGTTTGGCGCCGGCCGGGCGGGCGCCGCGTCCTGCTGCGCGGCCTCCTGGACGCTCGCCACAGGGGACGCAGGGGATCGGGACTCTGCCGTCCCGAGCCCGTCGGAAAGCCGGGCCCACTGGTAAGCCGTGAGCACGCTGCGCGCCTGTTCCAAGGCCTGGAGCATGTGGGCGTCCGATACCGCAATCCCTCGAAGCCGCGCGGCCTGGGTCGCTGACAGCCGGAGCGAGTGCCGGCTGCTGAGGATCGAGTCGATCGGGTTGGGGAGAGCGGCCAGGTCCATCCGGACGCTGGTCGGGAGGCGGACCTCGTGCAGCTGCCGCACAACGGTGAGCCTGGCTGGCGCCATGCCGAAGTAGCGCACGATGAGCTGGTGCTGCCCTTCGCTCTCGGGGAAGAGAATGGTGAACCGCCCGCGACCGTCCGTGCTCTGCCGGCGCGTCACCTGGGTCGTGACGGACGTCGCCTGCGCGATCGCTCCGACGAGGGCCTGGCCATCGGGCCCCGTGACGGTGCCGGTTATGGTGTCCGTGATCGCGCCAGCCTGCGTCGGGCCGGGCTGCGGCGCGCCGAGCGCCAACAGCAAGGCGAGCAGCCGAGTCACGACGCGACCCTCCCGGCTTCCCCCGCTCGCTGCGCCAGGGCCCCGCCGAGGCGTTGCTCGCACAGCTCGAGCAGTGTGGCGGTGAAGGCCTGCCGGTCCGCGAACTGGGTGCTGAGATAGACGTGGCGGGCGAGGGTGAGCAGCGCATACGCCCGCACGGCCTGGCGAGCCGGCTCACCGGCGAGCTCGACGAAGCGGTCTTCCAGTGCCGCTTCCCGGTCCGCCAGGGCGTCCGGATCGCCACGCGTGCGCACGCTCTGCTCCGTGATATGAGCGACGCAATTGCCGGCATCGAGGGCCGGGTCGCCCTCGCAGTAGAGATCGAAGTCGAGCAGGTAGAGCCGTTCACCGTCGAGCAGCGCGTGGTCGGGGTAAAAATCGCGATGGATGCCGCAGGGCCGCCCCATCGGTGCCGCAGAGCCAACGCGATGGCAGGCGGAGAGCAGCCGCCCGAGCCGCCGCGCCCACTCGGGCCGGTGCTCCCGCAGGGCCTCCAGGCACCGCCGCAGGATGCGCAGCTCGTCGGCCATCGTGTGCCGGCGCCGGGCCGCCACGCCCGCGTAGTGCAGTTTGTGCATGGCGTCGGCCATGCGTCGCGCCAGCGCCACCCCGCCCGGCTCCGCGAGCGCCGCAGTCGCCGCGATGCCTCGGACCTTGCGCTGCAGCCACACGCCGAGCTCCGGGATCACTGTCACCGGCTCCGGGACGGCGACCCCGTCCGGGCTCGTGTCGTCAAATCCGCGGACGCGGAGCGCCTGGAGGAGGCGGAACGTCGCGGTATCCGCGCCGCGGGCCCGGGCCTTGGCCACGAGCGTGACGACCTCCGGGGGCGCATCGCGGCGCGTCAGCTCCACGTCGTACTCGATCAGGCAGCGACGCCCGGGCTTGTAGCGCACCGTGCGGATCGCGCGCAGGGCGAGTCGCGCGGCAGCGTCGGGCGGTCCGACCTGGCGGGCGCGCAGGTGGCGTTCGACTTCCTCAGGGTCGAGCGCCCGGGCGAGGAGCGGCATCCGCGGGTCTGCGCGGGCGCCGAATGGGTCCAGCGTCACCGCGTTCATGGCCCAGTCACCCGCAACCAGATCTCGAGTCGCCCGTCCACCAAGTCCCGTGGCTCGACACCGTCCGCCAACGAGTCGCCCACTTCGGGATACTCCTCCAAGAGCGCGACGGCGAACGCCGATGGCTCCTCTGTCCACTCCAGCACCTCGAACGGTCCCGCCTCGATGACAGCCCGCCACTGGCCGAGAGTCAACCGGTTGAGCGTCTGCAAGCGCCCGCAGCGGGTGGCGGCCATCGCCGCCCCCTCGCTCTCCGCGACGAACCGCCGGAAGTCCGCCAGCGACAGCCGGGCGTGGGCCCAGGGGATGTCCACGAGCCCGCGCTTGTGGCAGCCGCGGAGCCAGAAGTAGGGATCGACGCGCAGATGGATCACTCCTCGCGGGCGCACTACGCGCGCCATCTCGGCGAGCGCTCGCTCAACGGGTGCGATGTGCTCCATCGCCGAGCGGGACACGAGCACGTCGAAGCAGGCGTCGGGAAACGCCAGCCGCGTGGCGTCCGCGCGGACAAAGCGGACGGGCAGGCGCGCCAGGGTGGTGGGGAGCCGGCCCGCGCTGTGGAGGCGCGCGAGCACGAGCTCCGCCAGCCGGCGCGCGGGCGCAGCCGTGGCATCGGACTCGAACAGCGGCAGCCGGAGATCCACCCCCACCGCGCGCCCAACCGCGACAGAGGCGAGGACAAGACAGGTGATACCGTCGCCGCAGCCTACATCGAGCACGGTCGCACGGTCCAACCGGTCGTGCCGCCTTGCGATCTCGGCGACGAGCCGCCGCGCCCGGGCCAGCTTCTTGTCCGCGGCCCTCTCGTAGTCCGCCGCAGTCCACCCCGGCCGCGGCGTCACCGATGGCCGGAAGCCGAGGACCCGGTCGCGGAAGCCGGGAACGACCCGCACCGGCCGCCCGTCGGCGCGGGTGAACGTCGTCATGGCGCGGGGGCGCCGGGTCGTGCCAGGTCCGCTTTCAGGTGGTGACAGCATCGTAGCGCTGCGGGGTTGTCCCGCGACCGCCGCCGGCCGTCTGGAGGTGGTAGAGGAGGGCGTACTGTCCGCCGGCCTGCAGGAGCTGGGCGTGGGTGCCCCATTCACGCACGCGGCCGGCTTCCAGGTAGAGGACCAGGTCGGCCCGGCCGGCCAGCAACAAGTCGTGAGTGATCAGGAATGTGGTCCGTCCCTCGGCCAGCCGCTCCAGCGCCTCGATCACCGC
This sequence comes from Gemmatimonadota bacterium, assembly GCA_003221995.1. Taxonomy (GTDB): domain Bacteria; phylum Gemmatimonadota; class Gemmatimonadetes; order Gemmatimonadales; family GWC2-71-9; genus AG29. The sequence goes on from QHUR01000068.1 coordinate 6,453, forward strand.
ACGTTCGTTTTCCCCGTCCAGGCCTGTCGTGGGCTCGTCGAGGATGAGGACCGGGGCACGCCGGATGGCCGCACGGGCGATCGCGATCCGCTGGCGCTGCCCGTTGGAGAGCGTCACGCCGCGCTCCCCGACCATGGTGTCGTATCCCTTAGGCAGCGCCTCGACGAACGCATGGGCGTTGGCGAGGCGGGCGGCGGCCTCGATCGCCTCGTGCGGCGTGCCGGGCGCGCCGTAAGCGATGTTGTCCCGGATCGTCGCGGCGAACAGCAGGCTGTCCTGGAGGACTACACTCATCTGCGCGCGCAGGGATGCGAGCGTGTATTCACGGATGTCACGCTCGTCGATCAGCACGCGGCCCGCCGTCGGGTCGTACAGCCGGAGAATGAGGCTCGCGAACGTGGATTTCCCGCTGCCAGACGGGCCCACGAGCGCGACGCGTTGTCCGGGCTGCAGCACGCAGTCGATCTGCTCGAGCGCGGGCAGGCCCGGCTCGTAGGAGAAGGTGACCCCGTCGAACCGCACCGCGCCGCGCAGCGCGGGCGCCGGCACCGCACCCGGTAGGTCCCGCACGTCGGGCGTGCGGTCCAGCAGATCGAGCACGCGCTCGCCTGCGGCCGAAGCCTTCGCGAGGCGGCCCGTGTACTTGACGAAGTCGCGCACCGGGCGGAACGCGTTCTTCAAATAGGCGAGGAACACGACCAGGTCGCCCGGGGTCATCACGCCGCGCAGCGCCAAGCGCGCGCCGTACCACAGGACCGCGGCCGTGGCGACCGCGATGAGCAGGTCCACGGTGCGCTCCAGACCGGCCGAGAGCCGGGTCGCGCGGACGCCCGTCGCGAGATTCTTGCGGCTCTGTCCGGTGAAGGCCTGCGCGAAGGTCCCCTCGAGGGAGAGGGCGTGGATCACCTTGACCGCGCCGATCGATTCAGCGGCCGTCGCGGCCATCGCGCCCTCCTGCTGGCGCTGCCGCCTGGCCGTCTCGCGGATGCGTCGGGTGAGCCGGGTCGTGGACGCCCAGAAGAGCGGGCCCGTCGCCAAGGCGATCAGCGTGAGGGGAGCGTTGAGCCAGAGCATGACCGCCGCCATGCCGACCAGGGTGAGTGCGTTGGCAAGCAGCGGCAGGAGCGCCGTGACCGCGACATCCTGCAGGAAGCCGACGTCCCCGGTGACGCGCACGAGCAGGTCACCGCTCCGCGCCCGGGTGTGGAACGAGAGGGAGAGACGCTGGAGCTGGCCGTACAGCTCGTTCCTGACCGTCGTGAGGACGCGGTTGCCGACGAGCGCGAAGCCGACGGTGTTGTAGTAGGCGGCGAGCGCCCGCAGGCCCGCGAACACGATCACGGCTACCGCGGACAGCGCGAGCAGCATCGCCGGATCGAGCGCGTCGAGGAACGGGAGCCGGGAGAACCCGCGGTGGCGGGTCACGCCGGCGACGCGGTCCAGCACCCACTTCAGCGGCCAGGGCTCGAGCAGCCGCAGGACGATCTCGGCGTAGAGCGCGAGCAGTGAGACCATGATCAGCGGGCGCTCGCGGCGCACGTAGGGCCAGAAGCGCCGCGTCAGCCGCCCCAGGCCGGGGAGCGAATCGCGCAGGCTCAGGGGGCGTCCCATCTACGCCGCCACCGGGTCGGGGGCGGCGAGTTCCAGGACCCTCGTCGCGACCGCTTCCCACGTGTGTCCGCGGAGCACGTTCGCCCGGGCGGCACGCCCCAGCCGGGCGCCGAGCTCGGGCTCACGCTGCAGCCGTGCGAGCGCGGCGGCGAGCGCCGCGGAGTCCCCCGGCGCACACAGCAGCCCGTTGACGTCGTGCTGGATCACGGTCTCGAGCTGCCCCACCCGGGTAGCCACCACCGCCCGACCCGCCGCCATGTACTCGAAGACCTTGAGCGGCGAGAAGTAGAACCGCTGGGGGTCGGCGTACGGCGCGACGGCGACATCCATGGAGGTGAGCAGGCCCGGCACGTCGCTCGGGGCCACGGCCCCGGTGAGGCAGGCTGCGTCCGTGAGCTTCCAGGCGGCGAGAACCGCCCGCACGGCCGCCTCACCGCGCCCGCCGCCCACGAGCAGCAGGCGCGTCGCGGGCTCCTCGGCATGCAGGCGGGCGAACGCTTCGATCAGCACCGGCAGGTCGTGCCACGGTTTCATCGAGCCCACGAAGCCCACCGTGAAGGTCCCGGGCGGAGCCGGCGCGGCGGGCGGTACATCCGGCCGGAACCGCTCGGGGTCCACGCCGTTGGGGAGCACGTGGACGCGCCCCCGCGCGGACGGGCGACGCTCGAGCCACGCGGCGACCTCCGTCGACACCGCCACGAGCGCGGTCGCCGCCTGGAAGACCCGTGTGGCCACGTGGGCCGCGCCCCTGGTGTCGCGCAACCCGCGGTGCACCGCCTGCTCTTCGATGAGCGGCGCGTTCACCTCGAGTAGTCCAGGAGTGCCGGCGGCGCGCGCGTACTCCATGGCGGCGAAGCTCCAGAGCGAGTAGCGCTCGTACACGAGGTCGTACGGCCCGGCGCGCTCGAGCGCTGCGGCCAGCTCCCGGTTCAGCGCCGCCACCGCGGCGGCGTGACTGGTGGGCTCCCCGTCGCGTATCGAGGGCAGGCGGTGAATCGCCAGAGAGTCGAATCCGGGAGGCGGCGGCTCGTCCATGCGGGCGGCGAACAGGTCCACGTGGGCACCCTGCCGTTGGAGGGCACGGATCATCTCTTGCACGTGGACCGAGCTGCCCTTGGAGCCGAACACCGGGACCCCCGCGTCGGCGCAGACGTACGCGATCCGCCTCATCCCACCGCCTCCGCGAGCTCGACGGGGGCCGAGCTCGCCTCCTGGAAGATCGCGCGGAGCTGCGCGGCGGTGCGGCGGATGTCGAAGTCGGCTTCCATCCGGCGGCGCGCGTGCGTGGCGGCCCGCTCGCGCAGCATGGGGTCGGTGAGGAGCCGTTCCAGCGCACCCGCCAGGGCTGGCGGATCGTGCTCGGGCACGACGAGGCCCGCCTCGCCCGGCTTGAGCAGCTCCGGGATCGCCGTTACGTCGGTCGCGACGCAAGGAGTGCCGAGCGCCATGGATTCCAGGAGCACCGTCGGCAGGCCATCGCGGTCCCCGTCCGACCCGACCACGCAGGGCGCCGCGAGCACCGCGGCGCTCCTGATGTGCTCGATCACTTCGCAGCGCGGGCGCGGGCCGAGGAGCTGCACCAGTCCCTCGAGGCTGCGCTGTTGGACCAAGGCCCGCAGCGCGAGCTCCAGCGGGCCCGTGCCGACGATCTCGCACCGGAACGCGATGCCCCGATCGCGCAGGATGGCGCAGGCGTCGACGAGGTCCGCAAAGCCCTTCTTCTCGATCAGGCGACCGACGGCCGCGATCCGCGGCGGCCGCTCGGCCGGGGACTCGTAACGGAATTCTTCGAGGTCGACGCCGCTGTACACGCGCTGCACGCGCGCGGCGGCCGCACCGTAGGCCCGCCTCAGGTGGTCCGAGTTGTAGCCGCTCACGGTAACGACCGCCGCCGCGTCCGCGAGCTTGCGGCGCAGATCCTCGGGTCGCACGCTCTCGTGGAAGATGTCCTTGGCGTGCGCGGTGAAGGTGTAGGGCACCTTGGCGAGGCGGCTGGCGAGCCGGCTGACCGTGGCGGGTGCGCTCGCGAAGTGCGCGTGCAGGTGGTCGATCGCTCGCCGCCGCACCTCGCAGGCAAGCACGGCGGCTTGACACACTGACAGGGCGTCTTCGCCCCGCGCCGCCTCCAACTCGCCCCACATGCCCGGCAGCGTGGCGGCCGCGTCCTCCAGCGCGGCCCACAAGTCCACCGCCTTCACGCCCTGGCAGGGGAGGTAGCATACCGGTGCCCGCACGCGGGCGATGGCGTCCTGGAAATGCGTGTCGTTGGGCGGGTACAGGGAGAAGATCTCGACGTCGAGCCCTGCCGCCTCGTGGGCCGCGATCTCGGCGACGATAAAGGTTTCGGAGTACCGCGGGTAGCGCTTTACCACGTACCCGACGCGCAGCGGTTTGTCACGCCGCATGGTGAACCTCGGCCCGGGAGCGACGCAGCGGGGGGAGGGGTGGTCCCAGGCCCAGCAGCTCTGCCAGCAGTCGCGGGATGCGGCGCAGGCCGTTGAAGTCGATGTGCTCCCGCGCGCGGCGCACCTCGGTTCGCCCGCGGGCGAGCCAGGCGCTCAGGGCGGCAGGGCTCAGATCTCGGGGATGGAGCACGTCCACGAGCCCCAGTGCTCGCAGCCGCTCGGCGCGAATGAGCTGCTCGCATCGCGGTCGCACGCGGGGCACGATCAGCGCCGGCTTGGCGAACGACAGGACCTCGCACACCGTGTTGTAGCCGCCCATCGCGACGACGTGATCTGCCCGGCGCAGCAGTCGGGTGGGCTCGGGCAGGAGTGGCACGACCCGGCGGCGAGGCTCTCGGGCAGCGCCAAGGGCTAAGCGCCCCTGCACCTCGGCGGGCATGCACGGCCCCGTGACCAGGACGCCGTTCGTGTTGGGCGGCAGGTCGGCGTCCACGAAGGCCGTCGCGAGCTCAGCGCCGTCTTGCCCGCCCCCCACCAGGCAGAGGGCGAGCCGCCCGGCCGACAACCCCAGCGCCGCCACCGGATCCTTGCCGTCACGGCTTGCGAACCTCAGCCGCGCCCGCTGATCGAGGTACCCGGTGTAGCGCGCCTTCGCCGCGATGTCCGGAGCGAAGGCATACTCGCGCACGGGGTCGTACACGGCCGGGTCGCCGTACACCCACACGGCGTCGTAGTAGCGGCGGACCGCGTCCTGGTTCTGCGCACGGGCCCACTCGCCCTGCAGCGTGGCGGGATCGTCGAGCACATCGCGCAGGCCCAGCACGAGCCTCGTCCGCCGGCGCGCGCGGAGCGATTCCAGGACGGGATCCAGCTCGCGCAGCGCGCCCCGCGGCACGTTGTCTACGATCAGGACGTCGGGGTCGAAGGCCTCGAGCGCGGCCAGCGCGATCTTCGCTCGCAGGGCCAGCAGCTCCTGCAGGGACACCGCGAGATGCCGAGGATGGTATTGTCCGGTTCCATCCTTGCGCAGCGACGGGAGTGCGACGCAGTCCACGCCGGCGGCGCCCGTGAGGGCGCTCGCCTCTCGCGCACCGGCGATCAGCAGCACGACCGCCTGCAGCCGGGAGTGGCGGAGCGCCTGCGCCAACAGCAGGTTGCGGCGCATGTGCCCGAGCCCCATCGTGTCGTGGGAATAAAGGGCAACGCGGCACCGTGAAGATCCCATCGCTCCAGACTCCTTGCCCGTCGGTAGCATCCGAGGAGCCGCTTCAGCAGCCGCTGACGACGGCACACTACGAGGGCGCCCGGCTTGATTCGAGGCAGTTGCCTCGATCTGCGTCACGACGCAGAAACGTCGCGACGACGGATCAAGCCGCGGTCAACGGTCGGCCGGGCTAGATTGAGTTTTGTGCCCGTTGCCGACGACCGCCTGCGCATTACGTACCAGCTCACCTGCACGCCGGGCGAGGATCCCGAGGCGAAAGCGCGCGACATCGCCTTCGAGCAGACAGTCGAGTTGCCGCCCGCGATCGTGCCGCCCGACATCGCCGCACGGATGGTGGGGAGGGTCGACACCCTCGATCCGCTCGGCGACTCCCGCTGGCGGGCCGTGATCTCCTACGACCGTGTGACCGTAGGGATCGAAGTCCCGCAGGTCGTCAACCTACTGTTCGGGAACATCTCGATGAAAGCCGGGATCCTCCTGACAGGGATTTCCTGGCAGACAACCCTGCTCGAGCGGCTGGGCGGCCCGGCCTACGGGATCGATGGGGTGCGGGGGCTCTGCGGCATTGCGGAGCGACGGCCGCTCGTGTGCACGGCGCTGAAGCCCGTCGGGCTGTCGGCGGCGGAGCTGGCGGACCTGTGCTTCCGGTTCGCGCTCGGCGGGATCGACATCATCAAGGACGATCACAACTTGGGGGACCAGGAATCGGCCCGGTTCCGCGAGCGCGTGGTGCGCTGCCAGGATGCGGTCGCCCGCGCGAACGCCCAGACCGGGTCGACCAGCGTGTACTTCCCGAACCTCGCGAACGGCTCCCCGGCGGTCACTGAGCAGGTCGAGTTCGCCCGTGCTGCCGGGTGTCGGGGAGTGATGGTCTCGCCGCTCATCGTCGGTCTCGACACGATGCGCTGGATCGCGCGCAGCACCGGACTGGCTGTGCTCGCACATCCCTCCATGTCGGGTGTGTTCTTCCAGCCGGACCACGGCATCCTGCCCGAGATCCTATACGGAGAGATCTTCCGGGTCGCCGGCGCGGACGGGGTGATCTATACCAACGCCGGGGGGCGCTTCGACTTCTCGCAGGCCACCTGTGACGCGATCAACGCGAACCTGCGCAAGCCGCTCGGCGCCCTGCGACCGGGCTTCCCCGTGCCGGGGGGCGGGGTTGACGCGGCGCGTGCTCCCCATTGGGTCGAGCGCTACGGCGTGGACACTATCTTGCTCATCGGGGGCAGCCTCTACGCTCAGGGTGACCTGACCCGGGCGAGCAGGCGGCTCGTCGACACCATCAGGCGGGTGTGCGATGCGTGATCGGTCGAAGGTGCTTAAGGCCGCGGGGTTCCGCTGGCAAGGGGTGGAGGTGCGGGAGTACAAGGCCGACGGCGCGCCCTGCAAGGACGTGACGCGGCAGACGTTGCTGGGTGAGGGTGAGGGCGAGGCGGACCTCAACTTCATCCCGCGCTACTTCGAGATTCAGCCGGGCGGGTACTCGACGCTGGAGCGGCACCGGCACCCCCACGCGGTGGTGGTGATCCGGGGCCGCGGGCGGGTCGCCTTGGGCGACCACACCTACGATCTCGCTCCGTTCGATTGCGTGTACGTAGCGCCCGGCGCAGTCCATCAGTTCGCGGCGTCGGGGGGGGAGCCGCTTGGGTTCCTCTGTATGGTGGATCGCGTACGCGACCGGCCCGAGCTCGTGACCCGGGACCCGTGAAGCTCCACGTCGGCACCTCCGGCTACAACTTCGCCGAATGGAAGGGCACCTTCTACCCGGAGAAGCTGCCGGCGGCGCAGATGCTCCCCTACTATGCCGAGCGGCTCGCGACGGTGGAGATCAACTACACCTTCTACCGGATGCCGAGCGCGAAGACTATCGCTGGCTGGGACGCCGCCACGCCCGTGGGCTTCACGTTCGTCCTCAAGGCGCCGCAGCGGATCACCCACATCGCGCGCCTCAGGGACATCGACGATCCGTTACGCTATTTCCTCGAGATGGCCCGCAAGCTCGGCGCCAAGCTCGGTCCCCTGCTGTTCCAGCTTCCCCCCAACTTCAAGAAGGACCTCGCCCGGCTGGGCGACCTCCTGACGCAGTTCCCGCCCGACCTGCGCTGCGCCTGGGAGTTCCGCCACGACTCGTGGTTCTCCGAGGACGTGTACGACGCGCTGCGCCGGGGCAACGCGGCGCTGTGCGTCGCCGATACCGAGAACGGGACCACGCCGCTCGTGGCGACGGCGAGCTGGGGCTACCTGCGGCTGCGCGACGAGGGCTATGCGGCGGACGACCTGGCGCGCTGGGTCGCGACCGTCCGGCAGCTCGGCGCCGCCTGGCAGGACGCCTACGTGTTCTTCAAGCACGAGGAGTCGGGCATCGGCCCGAAGCTGGCGCAGCAATTCGAACAGCTACTGGGGCAGTGAGAGCGTGGGGCCAGCGCCCCACGGTCTCACGAATCCGAGTCCTCACCCAGCCGGTCGCGCCGCTCCAGCAACTGCTTCACGACGAATCCGAGTGTGGCACCGAAGCCCGCGCTCGCCAGCCCGAGCAGTAGTTTTCCCGTCACCACCAACGCTCCCATGTACGCTGTCTCCTGCATGATGTCCTGAACGAGAACGCCCCCACCGTTTTGGAGATCGACGGTGGGGGCGTTGTCTCAGCCGAACCGATCAGCTGCTACAGCCTAGCTACCACCTATGCGATCGCGCGACGCACTCCAATCCGCCAGCAGCGTCCAGTTATTCAGCGGGACGCTCGGGACGGCCGCGCGCATACACTCTCGATAGTGTACACCGATCCTGAGGCCGCGGTTCATTCGCGCTGGAGAGGGGATAGCCGGCCGCGTCATGGATGGACCATACCCAGCCCAGGTTCGACCGGTCAACGCCCCGATCGGGGGGGCCTGATCGGGTGGTGGGTCGGGCTCCGGGCGCTACAGCCCGCCGGTCAGACGTTCGTAGCTGGAGAGGTGTCGCAGCGCCGCCGCCTTCTTGCCGAGGCGTTCGTACAGCCGCGCCACGTTGTAGTGGGCGTCCGCGAGCCGGGGGTCGGCGGCGAGGGCCTGACGGTAGGCCTCGACGGCATCGGCGGGCCGGTCCAGGTCTTCCAGAGCAATGCCGAGGTTGTAGGCCGCCGTCGCCAGATCCGGGTTCGCGCTCAGCGCCAGCCGATAGTGCCGCTCCGCCTCCTCGACGAGGCCTTGCTCGTGCAGCAGCCGGCCGAGGTTGACGTGGGCATCCGCATGGTGCGCGTCGAGCTCGAGGGCACGCCGGTACGCGTCCCGTGCCTCCCCGGGCTCGACGGCCTCGAGCTCGAGCCCGAGCTCGTACCAGTCTTCGGCGTCCAGGTCGCCTTCGGCCGCGCGCGCCGCCTGCGCGGTGCGCCGCGCGATCGGCGCCGCGCGGGTCGCCAGGTCCGAGACCGCGAAGTCGAGGTGTGTCTGCCCCGATTCGGGATTCCACGCCGTGGTGCCGTCGCTCACCACGATGCGATCGCCCTCGGCGACGATGCGCAGCTCGGCGAGCGAGCGGCCCTGGGGCAGCTGCTGGCGCAGGTTTTTCAGTGCGCGGCGGATGCGACGAGCGGGGATGCGGGCCGCCACGAGCGCCTTGGCGGTCCGCAGGATGACCAGGTCCTGGAACGAGAACCGGAGCTTCCGCCGCGCCCCGCGACCGGGAGCGGGCGTCAAAAAACCGTCGCGCGCGAACCCGCGCACCTGCGCGACGGTCAGACCCAGCAATCTCGCGACGTCTCGGGAGGAGTAACCTTTCAACTTCGCTGTCAGCTTTCGGCCATCAGCGCATTGATCAGCGAGACGCCGCCTTGCGTTTGAGCGCTGCGGGCTTGGTGGCGGCTTGGCGCTCGACCCGCTTCGCCGGCTTACGCTCGCCCGCTGTCCCCTTCGCCTTGAGACTTGCCTTGAGCGCTTCCATCAGGTCGATGATCTTGGTCTTCGGCGCCTCGGTCGGCTCCTCGGTGATCTCCTCGCCCTGCACCTTCCGCTCAATTTGCTCGAGGATTCGCTTGCGCACGTTGTCCTCGTACTTCTCGGGTTGGAACGCGTCCGAGGACGTCTGCTCAACGAGCTGCACGGCCATCTGGAGCTCGGGCTTCTTCACGTCAATCTTCGGGATCGGGACCTCCCCGAAGCTGCGCACTTCGTCCCCGTAGTGCAGCTGCTCCATCACCAGGCCCTGCGCCTCTGGTCGCACCGACACGAGGTACTGCTTGCCGCGCGCCGCATACTGGCCAACCGCTGCGCGGCCCGTCTGCTTGAGCGCCTCCGCCAGCAACCGGTAGGCGCGCTCACCGCCCTTATCCGGTCCGAGGAAATACGACTTCTCGACGTACACGCGGGCGATCTGGGGCGCTGGCACGAACTCAGCGATCTCGATGGCGCCGGTGCCCTTTGGCTCTTCGAGCTTCTTGAGCTCTTCTTTGGTGAAGATGACGTAGCGTCCGTCTGCAAGCTTGTACCCCTTCACCGTGTCGTCCCTTTCGACGATCTCGCCATCCTTGGAGCAGATGTACTGCTGCTTCAAACGAGCCCCGTCTTTCCCGTGGAGCATGTTGAAGGAGATAGCCGCTGCCGGCTCGCCCGTGGAAAACATCTTCACCGGCACTGAAACCAGGCCGAACGACAGGGTCGCCGATCCGATGGAATGTGCGCTCATGGTCTTGGCGTGCGCTCGTGAGGGTCCGATGATAAGATTGCACCCCTATGGCCGTAAAACGGAAGCCCAGTCCCGATCCGCTCGGGACCTACCGCGCCAAGCGGTCGCTGGACCGCACGCCGGAGCCCGGTGCGGCCGCCGCCGTTGCGACCCCCTCCGCCGGGGGCCTGTTCGTGGTCCACATGCACGCGGCGCGCCGGCTGCACTGGGACCTGCGGCTCGAAATGGACGGCGTGCTGCGGTCGTGGGCCGTTCCCAAGGGCCCGTCCCCGAACCGGGCCGACAAGCGGCTCGCCGTACTGGTCGAGGACCACCCCCTCGAGTACGGCGACTTCGAAGGGATCATCCCGGAGGGGAACTACGGCGCGGGCGCGGTGATCGTGTGGGACCGCGGGCGCTGGGTACCGCTCGAGGACCCGCACGAAGGGTTGAAGAAGGGAAAGCTGCTGTTCGAGCTGCGGGGCTACAAGCTCCACGGCAAGTGGACCCTGGTGAAGCTCAAGAAGGGCGAGAAAGAGTGGCTCCTCATCAAGGAGAAGGACGGCTACGTCGCGGACGACGGCGCGCTCCCGCCGCAGTCGGTGCTGTCGGGGCTGACCGTTGAAGAGCTCAAGGAGGGGGCGAATCGTGCGGCTCCGGCGCTCGAGCTGCTCGCCCGGCTCAAGGCACCGCGCCGCGCGGTTCGCCCCGAGGAGGCCGAGCCGATGCTCGCCGAGACGCGCGAGCGGCCCTTCACGAAGGCCGGGTGGCTGTTCGAGCTCAAGCTCGACGGCTACCGCGTGCGGGCGGCGCGCGACGGCGCGGAGGCGCAGCTCATCACCCGCAACGGGCACGACATCGCGGAGACCTTCCCGGAGATCGCGCGCGCCCTCGCGGCGCTTCCCTACGACGACGTGATTCTCGATGGCGAGCTGGTCGTGCCCGACGACGCGGGCCGGCCCAGCTTCCAGCGGCTCCAGAACCGCGCCCGAGTGAGCCGCGCGCTCGACGTGCGCCGGGCTGCCGTCGAGACGCCGGCGGTGCTGTACGCGTTCGACCTGCTGGCCCTCGCGGGGTACGACCTGCGGCCGCTGCCGCTCGAGCGCCGCAAGGCCGTGCTCGAGCGCGTCGTGCCGCCCGTGGGACCGATCAAATACCTCGAGCACTTCGCGACCGACGGCGAGGCGCTGTACGACCAGGTGGTGAAGCTCGGTCTCGAGGGGATCGTCGCGAAGAAGGCGGATGCACCGTACCGCGCCGGCCGCTCCCCCAACTGGCTCAAGATCCGCGCCGACCGCACCGACGACTTCGCGGTCGTGGGCTTTACGCGCCCCAAGGGCTCGCGCTCGGGGTTCGGCGCGCTGGACCTGGGCGCATATCGGGACGGCAAGCTCGCGTACGCGGGCCGCGTGGGCAGCGGCTTCACCGCGGCGCAGCTCAATGACGTGAGCGCGGCGCTGGAGCAGGGAATTCGCCCCAAGCCCGCGTTCGCCGGGCCCGCGCCACAGGACCCGGGCCATACCTGGGTCGAGCCGACGCTCGTGGCGGAGGTGCGCTATAAGGAATGGACCGACGAGGGTCTGCTCAGACAGCCGGTGTTCGTGCGATTCCGCGATGACAAGCCGGTGACGGAGGTCGCGATACTGGGAGCGGGGGGCGGGGAGCGG
>QHUR01000069.1 GCA_003221995.1 Gemmatimonadota bacterium
CGATGAGCTGCTCGACCTGCTGCAGCACCAGGTGGGCGACGAGTGGATCGCCGCGAGTCCGGGTGTCGGTGCTTTGCGCTGGGCCGGCGAGACCACGGTCGACCGGTTGCGGCGCCTGCGGCGCACGCTCGCGGGGCTCGAGGTCCCGTTGACGCTGGAGCGGGCGCCCTGGCCCGTGCGCAGCGCCGTGGGGCACTTCGGCGCCTACCGCGAAGGGGTCGGCCCGCTCGTCGCGGGCCTGCGCCGGACCTTCGACCCTGGCGAGGCGTTCGTCGTGGCCGTCGAAGGTAGTGAATGATTGAGCGGGGGGGCTTCGAAGCCCTCGACGCGTGCGTTCACTGCGGCTTCTGCCTCCAGGCCTGCCCCACCTTTCTCGCGACCGGCGACGAAGCGGACAGCCCGCGCGGCCGCATCGAGCTGATGCGCGCCCTCGAGGCGGGCGAGCTCGGGGTCGAAGACCGTTTCCTCACCCTCCATCTCGACCGCTGTCTCGGGTGCCGCGGCTGCGAGCCGGTGTGCCCGTCCGGCGTCGGCTACGGCCACGGGCTCGAGGCCGCCCGCGAGCGGATCGCCCGCGCGCGCGGGGTGCCGCGGCTCGCGCGTGCCGCGCTGTGGGCGCTCACGACGCCGGGGGTCTCGCGCGTGGTGTACGCCGTCGCGCGGCTGCTCCGAGCCACGGGACTCCCCGGCCGGCTCGCGGGATGGGGGCGATTCCGGTTCGCCATGGGAATGCTGGCGGCGACGAAGCCGAAGGGCAGTAACGGGCGGTCACGGGCGGTCACGGGCGGTAGCCGCGTCGCGTCTTTTACCGCCCTCGACCGCCCTCTACCGCCCTCTGCCGCCCTTCTGTTCCGCGGCTGCGTCATGGACGGCCTCTTCGCCCACGTCCACGCCGCCACCATCCGGACGCTCGAGGTGAACGGCTACGAGGTGCGTGAGGTGGCCGGGCAGGTGTGCTGCGGCGCGTTGCACGCCCACGCCGGTCTGCGGGACGAGGCGCGCCGGCTCGCGGGCGTCAACATCGCGGCCTTCGGGGACGGGGAGGAACCGATCGTCGTGAACAGCGCGGGCTGCGGAGCGATACTCAAGGATTACGGCCGTCTCGTGGGCGACGCCCCAGCGCACGCGCTGGGGGCGCGCGTGCGCGACGTCACGGAGCTCCTCGCCGACCGGGGGCCGCGGCCGGGCGCGCCGCTCGACCGGCGCGTCGCCTACGATCCGCCCTGCCACCTGCTGCACGCGCAGCGCGTCGCCGAGGCGCCGCACCGCTTGCTCGGCGCCATCCCCGTGCTGCAGCTCGTCGCCACACCCGACGCCGCCCAGTGCTGCGGCAGTGCGGGGCTTTTCACGCTCGTCGAGCCCGCCATGTCCCGCGCCGTGCTCGCACCGAAGCTCGCCAGCTTGCGGGAGGCGGCGCCGCAAGTCGTCGCCACAGGCAACCCGGGGTGCCTGATGCAGCTGGGCGCGGGCCTCGCGGCGGCGGGAATTGCGGCGGCAGCGCGGCACCCGGTGGAGCTGCTGGATGAATCGTATCGCGCGGCCGGCTATTATGCGTGAGATTGATCTCAGGGGGCCAACCGTGACGACCGACACGAGCGCCGTCGCCCGGCTCGAACCGGGCCGCGTCAAGGCGGCCACGGTGGCCGCGCTGCGCACGGGCGCCCTCCTCGCCCGTGCGGAGACGGGCGTCGTCGCGCTCACGGGGCCGGGCGCCGTCACCTGCTTCCAGGGTCTGCTCACCAACGACATCGAGAAGCCGGGCGACGGCGCGTTCGTGTACGGCGCGATGCTCACGCCCAAGGGGATGATCGTCGTGGACGGATGGGCCACGCGCCACGACACCACGGTGAGCTACACAGTGCCGGCGCACGGGCGCGAGCGCGCGCTCGAGATCCTGACGCGCTCCGTGCCCCCGCGTCTCGCGCGCCTCGCCGACCGGACCGCGGAGCTCGCGGTCCTGCGGCTCATGGGCCCGCGCGCCCAGGCGGTGGCCGAGGAAGCGGGGCTGGAGGTGCCGTCTATGGTCGGCCGCGCGGTGCAGTCTGTGACGGGCGACGCCGGCGCGGATGTGGCGCGGCCCGGTGACGCCGCCCCGTTCGCGCTGCAGATCAGCCTCCCGGCCGACCGCGCCCACGCGGTGCGCGAGCGGCTCGTCGCCGGCGGCGCGTTGTGGGCCGACGCCGACGCGCTCGAGTTCGCCCGCATTCTCGCGGGCTGGCCAGCGCTCGGCGCCGAAGTGGATGACAAGACGATCCCGCAGGAGGTGCGCTACGACGAGCTCGGCGGCGTCTCCTATACCAAGGGCTGCTACACCGGACAGGAGACCGTCTCGCGCCTGCATTTCCGCGGCCACACCAACCGCTACCTCCGCGGGCTGATGTTCGACGCCGAGCCGGCCGCGACGCCCGCGCCGGGCTGGACCACGGTCACACATCTCGACCGCGACGTCGGGCGGGTCACGAGCCTCGCCTGGGTGCCCGAGGCCGGCGTGGCGGGCGGCGGCCTGTGGATCGGCCTCGCCCTGGTGCGTCGCGAAGTGCTCCCCGGCACGGCGGTGCGCGCCGCGGGGCGCGACGCGCACGTCGTGGAGCTGCCCTTCGCCCTGCCGGTCAACGAGCCCGCCTGAGCTCGTTGCGACCAACGAAAAGCCCGGGCACTGGCCCGGGCATCGCTCTTGCCGACGGCCGCGTTACGGACGCTTCGTGGTGCGGGCCCGCGCCGGCTTCTTCGTCATCGGCGCCGGTTGCTTCATCATCTTGGACGAGTCCATCATCATGTGCTTCGCGGTGTCTGCCATCATATGCTTGGACGTGTCCGACATCATCATCATCTGGTGCGAGGTGTCCTGCATCGTCGTGCTGCTGCTGCCGCTCTGCCCGCCCTTGGTACAGGCGGCGAGCGCTACGACGGCGAGGACCGTGGCGAGACGTTTCATCGGTGCTCCTGACAAGTGGGGTTCGTGACGGCTCTCACGCGGGACAAAACCTAGAGTGAGGACCGAGCGCGTCAAGAGCGCCGGGGGGACGGGGGGCAGCATGACGGATCGCCGAGCGTTCTTGCGGTGGTTAGGCGGGCTGCCGGTGCTCGGGCGGTACCTCTCCCCTCTCGCCTCTCCCCGGGCGGTGAGGGGCGGCAGCGCGCCGCCCACCGTCGTCGCGACGCCCACGGCCCTGTACCAGCAGCCCGAAGGGCGCCGCAACCTCGTGCGCATCACCGTAACCGGGCTCGACGCGCCCGCGGGCCGGGCGCGCGTGACCGACCGGCGGGGCGCGCTCGTGGGCAGCGCCGGGCTCCTCCCGGCTGGCCCGGTGTTCCTGGGCGAGGTGTGGGTGCCGCTCTCCGAACCCTCCCAGTTCCAGATCGACGTGGAGGTGGGGAAGACGCGCGTAGCGCGCAGCCGCGTCCGGCTCGTGCCGCCCAAGCGCTGGACGCTCTACTGGCTGTCCACGATCCACACCGACGTCGGGTACACCGACCTGCAGGAGCGCTGCCTCGAGATCCACCGCGAGAACCTCGACGCGGCGCTCGCGCGCCTCCCCGGCCACCCCGACTACCGCTGGACCGCCGAGTGCGCGCTGCAGGTGATTTCCTACGTCGAGAACCGCTCCCCCGAAGCCGCCGGAGCGCTGGTCGAGGCGATCCATGGCGGCAAGATCGGGTTCCAGGGGCTGTTCGCGAACCTGTTGACCGGGCTGCTCGACCACGAGACCCTGGCGCGCGTCGTCTGGCCCGCGGGTCTCTTGGCACGCGAGCGCGGCCTCGGCTTCGCAGCCGCGCAGCTCAGCGACGTTCCCGGCCAGACGCTCACCTTCCCGACGGTGCTCGCGGCGAGCGGCGTGCGCTATCTCGCCACGGGCCCGAACCCCGATCGCGCCGTGCCGCTCCTGTCCGCGGCCGAGGGGGCAGCGGCCGGTTTGGCGGGCGATTGGCCGGCCTATCCCCAGGTGTACTGGTGGGAGGGCCCGGACGGCGGCCGGGTGCTGCACTGGCGCGCCCACCGCTACGGAGACGCCACGCGCTTCGGGTTCGACGTCGGGCCGGAGGAGATGGGCCGGCGTCTCTCCGACTGGCTGCTCACGAACCCCGTGTTCCTCTCGCCCGGCTACGCGTTCGACATCGCGCTCCTGTACGGCGCGTCGGCCGGCGACAACGCACCCATGGACGAGCGGCTCGTTCAGAACATGGAGGAATTCAACCGCCGGTTCGCGTTCCCCCGGATTGTGCCGGGCCGCGCCGAGGACTTCTTTCGCGACCTGGAGCGCCGCTGGGGGGCGAAGCTACCGGTGCGCCGCGGCGACACGGGGTGCTACTGGGAAGACGGGGCCGCTTCCACGGCGGCCGAGCTCGCCCGCTTCCGCCGCGCGCAGCTCGCGGCGCGGGCGGCGGAGCTGGTCGCGCTGTGGGATGACCGGCTCGAGCCGCGGGACGACGAGGCTGCGCCCCGGCTCGCCCGCCGCGCCAGGGAACGGCGGGCGATGTGGCGCGACCTGCTCCTGTTTGGCGAGCACACGTGGGGCGCGGACGTGAGTGTCTCCGCGCCGGACTCGCGCCAGACGGTGGCGCAATGGCTGTACAAGCGGCGCTTCCTGGAAGGCGCCGCGGCGGCCGCCGAGCGCCAGCTCGCCGAGGGCTTGCTCAGGATCGGCGGGGCCACGCAGGCGGGCCCGGGGGGCGGGCGCCTCGTATTCAACGCGTCGAGCTGGCCCCGCAGCGACGTGGCCCGCGTGCCCGACGGCGCTGGCCGGCGGCTCGCGTACGCAGGCACGGAGCTTCCGGCCGTGGACTTCCCCGACGGCTCTGCCCTCGTCCTGGTGCGCGACGTCCCCGCGCTGGGCTATCTCGCGCTGGCCGAAGGCGAGCGGCCTCAGCGCCCGGCGGCGGACGACGGCGCGGCGCTCGACGCGCAGGCGGGAGGCTTCCACCTGGCGCTCGACTCGGCCACCGGCGCTATTCGGTCTCTCACTGGCGGCGACGGCAAGGAGCGGGTCAACCCGGGCGCCTGGTCCGGGCTGAACCAGCTCGTGTACGTGCGCGGGGGGGCGCGCTCGGCGCTGTGGACCGACGAGTCGCGCGACCACCTCAAGGCCCCGCCCGAGCTGGCGGTGGCGCAGGCGCAGCTCATCGCCGCGCGCCGCGAGCGGCTCCCCGGGATCGGCGTGCGGCTCGTCGCGACCCGGCGGCTGGAGGGCTTCCCGTCGCTCACCTCGACCGTGACCCTGTACGACGAGCTGCCCTGGATCGACGTCGAGAACCGCCTCGCGAAGACCGCGACGCTCGAGAAGGAAGCCCTGTACATCGCTTTCCCCTTCGCGCTGACCAAGCCCGTCGTCGAGGTCGAAGTGCCGCTCGGGCGCATGACGGTGGAGCGCGATCAACAGCCGGGGAGCTGCCGCGACTGGTTCTGCCACGCCCACTGGGTGTGGCTGCACGACGCGACCGACGGCGTCCTGTGGAGCGGGCCCGACACGCCGCTCTTCACGTTGAACGACGTGTTCCGCGGAGCGTGGCGGCGTCGCATCGAGCCGGACGGCACGCTGTTCGCCTACGCGATGAACAATTACTGGCACACGAACTACGCGGCGCGGCAAGGGGGCGAGCAGGTCTTCCGGTTCCGCCTCTCGCTGCTCCCGCCCGGCACGGAGCCGGCGGAGCCGGTGCGGCGCGGCTGGGCGGCGTGCGATCCGCTGTACGTGAGCGCGCCGTACACGGCGGCCGTGCCGGGGCCGCTCATCGCCAAGGACGCCGCGCTGTCGGTCCGGGATCCCGGCGCGCTCGTCGTCGGCGCGAAGCTCGCCGACGACGGCGAGGGCGCCGTCGTCAAGCTGCTCGACGTGGCGGGCATGGCGCGCTCCGTGACGATCTGGCCGGCGGCGTACACGTTTCGCGCGGCGCGGCGCGCGAACCTGGTCGAGATGAACGGCGACCACCTGCCGGTGGCGCAGGACGGGCGCGTCACGCTGGACCTCGCTGCCTGGGGAGTGGGCGCCGCCCGTCTCTTTACACCGCGGGAGGGGGCGGGTTAACTATCGGGCCATGGCCAAGCCAAGCACGCTGGGTGAGCTGAGACAAACCGAGTGGGGGAGCCCCGCCCGCATCCGTCGCACCGTCAAGGACGAGCTGCGGGAGAATCTCATCTGCCTGCTCGAGAACGGCGCGCCACTCTTCCCCGGGATCGTGGGCTACGAGGACACCGTGATCCCGCAGCTCGTCAACGGGATCCTCTCCCGGCACAACTTCATCCTGCTGGGCCTGCGGGGGCAGGCGAAGAGCCGCATCCTGCGCGCCCTGGTGACGCTGCTCGACGAGGAGATCCCGATCCTCGCGGGGAGCGAGGTGAACGACAATCCGTTCGCCCCGATCTCCAAGTACGGGCGCGAGCTCGTGAACGAGCACGGCGAGCGGGCGCCGGTCGCCTGGTTGCCGCGTGACTCGCGCTACGTGGAGAAGCTCGCGACCCCCGACGTCACGATCGCCGACATCATCGGCGACGTCGACCCGATCAAGGCCGCGCGCGGCGGGCACCTGCTCTCGGACGAGCTGACGATGCACTTCGGCCTGTTGCCGCGGGCCAACCGCGGCGTGTTCGCGATCAACGAGCTGCCCGACCTCGCCGGGAAGATCCAGGTGGGACTGTTCAACATCATGCAGGAAGGCGACGTCCAGATCAAAGGGTATCCCGTCCGGCTGAACCTGGACGTGGCGCTCGTGTTCACGGCGAACCCCGAGGACTACACCGCGCGCGGCAAGATCATCACGCCGCTCAAGGACCGGCTGGGCTCGGAGATCGTGACGCACTACCCGCACACGGTCGATCTGGGCGCCGCGATCACGCGCCAGGAGGCCTGGCTCGACCGCACCGGCCGGCCGCTCCGGCTCCCCGAGTTCATCGCCGAGCTGATCGAACACATCGCCTTCGAGGCGCGGGAGGACAAGCGAGTGGACCGCCGCAGCGGCGTGTCCCAGCGCTTGCCGATCAGCGTGCTCGAGAACGTCACATCGAACGCCGAGCGGCGGACGATCGCCACCAAAGAGAAGACCGTGGTGCCGCGCGTGTCGGACGTGTACGCCGCCCTCCCCGCCATCACGGGCAAGCTCGAGCTCGAGTACGAGGGCGAGCTGCAGGGCGCCGAGGCGATCGCCAAGGACCTGATCCGCCGCGCCGCGGGGAAGACGTTCGCGGCCCGCGTGGGCGGAGCGAACGTGGACGACATCGTGCACTGGTTCGACGAGGGTGGTGCGCTCAAGATCTCCGCCGATGAGCGCGCCGAGACGGTGCTCAAGGGATTCAGCGTCGTGCCCGGCCTGCTCGACCTCGTCGAGCAGGTGGGGCTGGCGGGCAAGAAGGACCCGGGGACCGTCGTCGCGGCCTGCGAGTTGGTGCTCGAGGGCCTCGTCGCCGAGAAGCGCATCTCGCGCAGCGAGGAGTTGGGGTACGTGCGGGCACGCCCTGATCCGAAGGGGCCGCCGTACGGGAAGACCGGTAGCGGGGGCGGACCGAATCTGTTCTCGTGAAGCGCTGTCGGCCGTCAGCCATCAGCTAGCTGACGGCTGATTGCTGAAGGCGTATTATCCATCCCACCCCCTCCGGAGCCTCCATGGGCAAGCTCGTCTCCGCCGCCGTCCTCGGCGCCATCGCGTTTTCCGTGCTGCTCGCCTCCGCGCTGCTGCGCTCGCAGCGGCCGGGGCCGATCGTGTCGCTGCTGCGGTTCGCGGGGCTCGGGCTCGGGGCGCTCGCCCTCGCGCTCGCGGTCGGCTCCACGATGGTCGTGATCGACCCGGGCGAGGTGGGCGTGCGGCACGCCTTCGGCTACGTGGACCCCACCTCGCTCCTGCCGGGCATCCGCTTCGTGCCGCCGTGGTCGTCCATCGAGCGCTACTCCACGCGCGAGGAGCAGTGGCCCACGCGCAGCGACCAGATCGAGCAGATCGCCGCGCTCTCGAGCGAGCAGATGGGGACGACCGTCGAGGTCTCGATCCGCTGGCAGATCGACCCCCAGCAGTCACCCAAGATCTTCACCGAGATCGGCGACGAGGAGCAGATCCGCGGCGCCGTGCGCAACGCCATCCGCAAGGGCGTGCGCGACGGCATGGTGCAGTACTCGATCAACGACATCGCCAAGCGCACCCAGATCGCGAACACGATGGAAGGGCTGGTGGACTCGGCCCTGGTGACGACGCCGCGCGCGGGCGGCGGCAAATTCCGGATCGCCACGGTGACGGCGTTCTTCCTGCGCGACCTGCAGCCCCCCGCCCAGGTGGTCCAGGCAATCAACAACAAGATCGCCCAGGAGCAGCAGATCGAGACCGAGCGGCACCGCGTCGAGGTGGCGCGGCTGCAGACCGAGCAGCAGCGACTGTTGAATCAGACGCTGTCGCCGGAGGCGCTCATGAAGCAGTGGATCGAGGTGTTGCACGACATGAAGACCTCCAACAACCTGATCATCTTCGTGCCGACCGAGGGCGGCATCCCGCTCCTCAACGTGGGCGAGCTGCGCAAGAACCTGAAGCCCTGAGATGGCCCCGCCCGTCATCACCGTGACGCGGCAGTACGGGTCCGGCGGCTCCGATATCGCGCGCCTCGTGGCCGAGCGCCTGGGGTGGGAACTGGTGGACAACCAGTTCGTGGAGGCGGTGGCACGGCGAGCCGGTGTGCCGCCGGACGAGGTGGCGCAGCGGGAGGAGCGGGCGCCGGGCCTGCTCGAGCGGCTCGCCCGCACCCTCGCGGTGGCCTCGCCCGAGATGTTCATCGCCCAGGCCGCAGTGCCGCGTGTCGAGCAAGACGAAGCGACGCTCGTGAAGGTCACCGAGCGCGTGATCGCCGAGGCGGCGATGCACGGCCGGGTCGTGCTCGTCGGCCGCGGGGCTCAGGCGGTGCTCGGCAACCGACCGGACGCGCTGCACGCCTACGTCGTGGCCTCGAAGGCGTTCCGGATGAAGCTCGCGGTCGAGCGGCTCGGCGCGGACCCGGCGCACGTCGAGCGCGTGGTGGACGAGACGGATCGCCAGCGCGACCAGTACGTCAAGACCTACTACGGCCGCCACCGCCACGAGGTCACGAACTACGACCTGGTCGTGAACGCGGAGAAGCTGGGGTTCGAGGGAGCGGCGGGGCTGATCGTCACCGAGGCGAGGCGACGGGGCTGGAGATAACGCGGAACGCGGAAGTGGGAACGCGGAACAGCGACGCCCACCCGTTCCGCGTTCCGCGTTCCGACTTCCGCGTTAGGTCGCCCGCAGCTCCGGCACCCTCCACGCTGCCGCCAGCACGACCAGCGCACTGACGAGCCCGCCCACCGCCACGGCGGTCGGAGCGCCGGCGTGCTCGGCGAACACCCCCGCCTGGAACGCGCCCAGCGGCGCCATGCCGACGAACACGAAGGAGTAGAACCCCATCACGCGACCGCGCAGCTGGTCGGGGACGAGCGTCTGCAACGTGGTGTTCGTGAGCGCGTTGTTCACGATCATCGCGCAGCCGGCGAGCCCGAGCAGCCCCACCGACAGTACGAACACCCGCGACAAGGCGAACAGGCCGACGAGCACGCCGAACGCCACTCCGCCCGCGATGAGGAGCCGGCCCTTCGGGACCCGACGACTGTACACGGCGATCATCAGCGCCCCGAGCATCGCACCGATCCCCACCGCCGCCATCAGCACGCCGTAGCCCGACGCGCCCGCCCGCAGCACGTCGCGCGCGAACACGGGCATCATCACGAGGAAGGGGAAGCCGAAGATGCTGAGCAGCGCCGTCTGCACGACGAGCGTCGCGATGCGGCGGTCGCCACGGATGAACCTCACCACCTCCTGGAAGCCCACCCAGGCGGACTCGTGGGTGGGCCGGGGCACGTAGGGTGGGAGCCGCATCGCGAGGAGCCCCCAGATCACGGCCAGGTAGCTCACGCCGTTCAAGAAGAAGCACACCCCCACGCCCCAGGCGCCGATCAAGACGCCCGCGAGCGCCGGGCCGAACACCCGCGTGGCGTTGAAGAGCGACGAGTTGAGCGCGATCGCGCTCAGCAGGTCCTCCTTCCCCACCATCTCCACGAGGAACGACTGGCGCGTGGGGATGTCGAACGCGTTCACGATCCCAAAGAGAGCGGCGAGCGCGATCACCCAGTGCACCGTCACCGTGCGGGTCCACACGAGCCCCGCGAGCGCGAAGGCCTCGAGCATCTGCAGCGTCTGCGTGAGCACCACGGTGCGGCGTTTGTCCACGCGGTCGGCCACGACGCCCGCGTACAGCGTAAGCAGCAGCACACCGAGCGAGCCGACCGACGAGACGAGGCCGACGTAGAACGGGGAGTCGGTGAGCTGCAGGACCAGCCAGCCCTGGGCCACCGTCTGCATCCACGTGCCCGAAAGCGAGACGGCCTGGCCGAAGAAGAAGAGGCGGAAGTTGCGATGCGAGAGGGCACCCAGAGGAGCGCCGCCGGCGGTCTCGGTCATTGCGGGAAAGCTCGCGGCGCGCCGATATTTGGGGTAGAGCGTCGATGCGGTACACGACCTACAGCCGCCACCTGCCCGAGTTGATCGACACGATCAACCTCCAGGGCCTGCTCGACCAGCTCGCCGACTTCCTGCTGCAATCGGGCTTCGCCGGAGGCGCGTACTCCCACCCCTTCTGGGGCGAGTTCGGCGATGAGGAGGCCGACCGTTCGCTCGACGCGCTGCGCCAGGCGATCCTCCAGGCGCTCATGGACTCGGGCCAGTTGACTCCCGAGATGCTCAAGGCGCTGCGTGGCGAGTCCACGGGCGACGCCGAGCGGGACGCCGACCTGCAGCGCCAGCTCGCCGAGCTGCTCGACAAGATCGTCCAGCGCTTGATCGAGGAGGGCTACCTCACGGTGAACGAGGCGCCCCGCGTGCCGAGCGCCCAGCAGCCGCTGTTCGGGCCGGGCGGGATGGCGAAGGAAGCGGCGCAGCAGGTGCAGTTCAACCTCACCGACAAGGGCATCGACTTCCTCGGCTACCGCACTCTCAAGCACCTGCTCGGCTCGATCGGGAAGTCGAGCTTCGGCGCCCACGATACCGAGCACCTCGCGACGGGGATCGAAGCCGAAGCGGCGAGCAAGCAGTACGAGTACGGCGACGTGCTGAACCTGGACGTCAACGCCACGCTGCTAAACGCGATCAAGCGGGAAGGGCTGGGGGTCCCCATCAACCTGGAATACCGCGACCTCCGGGTACACCAGGCCGAGTACCGCTCCTCGTCGGCGACCGTGCTGATGCTCGACTGCTCGCACTCGATGATCCTGTACGGCGAGGACCGCTTCACCCCGGCGAAGAAGGTGGCGCTCGCCCTCACCCACCTCATCCGCACCCAATTCCCGGGGGACACGCTGCGCGTCGTGCTGTTCCACGACACCGCCGAGGAGATCCCCCTCGCGCAGCTGGCGCGGGCGCAGGTGGGGCCCTATCACACGAACACCGCCGAGGGGCTGAAGCTGTCGCGCCGCATGCTCTTGTCGCAGCGCAAGGACATGCGCCAGATCATCATGATCACCGACGGCAAGCCGTCGGCGCTCACCCTCCCCGACGGGCGGATCTACGTCAACTCGATGGGTCTCGATCCGCAGATCCTCCAGGCCACCTACCGCGAGGTGGCGCTGTGCCGCCGCAGCGGGATC
>QHUR01000070.1 GCA_003221995.1 Gemmatimonadota bacterium
TAGTCGAGCACCGGCTCGAACGACGCCGGGGTGGTCCGCGTGATGTCGTTCGGCAGCTCGTCGAGGGTGTAGCCGACGGCGAGCTTCGTCCCGATGCGCGCGATCGGGAAGCCCGTGGCCTTGGACGCGAGCGCGGAGCTGCGGGAGACGCGCGGGTTCATCTCGATCACGAGCATCTCACCGTCGGCCGGGTTCACGGCGAACTGGATGTTGCAGCCGCCCGCCTCGACGCCGATCTCGCGAATGATCGCGATCGCGGCGTCGCGCATCCGCTGGTACTCCCGGTCGGTGAGGGTCATGGCCGGGGCCACCGTGATCGAGTCGCCGGTGTGCACGCCCATGGGATCGACGTTCTCGATGGAGCAGACGATCACCACGTTGTCGCGCCGGTCCCGCATCACTTCCAGCTCGAACTCCTTCCAGCCGAGCACGCTGCGCTCGATCAGCGTCGTGTGGACGGGCGAGAGCTCCAGCGCCCGCTCGACGTGCTCCTCGAACTCCGCCCGGTTGAAAGCGACGCCGCCGCCGGTCCCACCCAGCGTGTAGGACGGGCGGATCACCGCTGGATACCCGATCTGCCCCACGGCCGCGAGCGCGTCCGCGAGACGCCCCACGGTCCGGCCGACCGGCGTGGCGAGGCCGATGCGCCCCATCGCCGCGGCGAACTCCGCCCGGTCCTCCGCCATCTGGATCGCACGGGCGTTCGCGCCGATCAGCTCGACGCCGTAGCGCTCGAGGGTGCCGTCGCGCGCCAGCGCCATCGCCACATTGAGGGCCGTCTGACCCCCCATCGTCGGCAGCAGCGCGTCGGGGCGCTCGCGCTCGATGACCTTGCGGACCCAGTCGGGGGTCACGGGCTCGATGTAGGTCCGGTCGGCGAGCTCCGGGTCGGTCATGATCGTGGCGGGGTTCGAATTCACGAGGATCACGGTGTAGCCCTCTTCCTTCAGGGCCTTGATGGCCTGCGTGCCCGAGTAATCGAACTCCGCGGCCTGACCGATCACGATCGGGCCGGAGCCGAGGAGCAGGATGCGCTGGAGGTCAGTCCGCTTGGGCATCGAGCACGTCCTGCAAGGTCTGGTCGAGCGAGCGGCGTGGCGCCCAGCCCGTCGCCGCGCGCAGCTTGGAGGCGTCCCCGACGAGATACGGCAGGTCGCCCACGCGCATGAGGTCGGCGTCCGCTTCGGTAATCGGCCGCACGCCGACCAACACGGCGAGCTTGTCGAGCAGCGCCTCGAGCGAGATCCCGTGCCCCGACGCGATGTTGTAGGTCTCGCCGGGCTGGCCCTTCATGAGCAGCCGGGCGTAGGCGTCCACCACGTCCTGCACGTGGAGGAACTCCCGCACGGGCTCCAGGCTTCCCACCTTCACGACCGGGGCCGCTGTCCGCTTGGCCAGCTTGAGCCGCTGCGCGAACGCGGGCACGACGAAGCGCCCATCCTGCCCGGGCCCCGTGTGCGCAAAGGCCCGCGCCACGATCACCCGCAGCCCGCCGCGGCGCCACGCTTCGAGCGCGGCGAGCTCGGCCCCGGCCTTGCTCGCGGCGTATGGCGAGCAGGGTGCCACCGGGTCGCTCTCCTTGCGCGGCGTCGGGTCGCCGCGGCCGTACACCTCGGCGGTCGACGCCACCAGGACCACCGGGTCGCCCTGGCCCGCCCGCTTCGCCTCGAGCAGCACGTGCACGAGCCGGGCCGTGCCCGCAGCGTTCACCGTCCAGGCCCAGCCCGGATCCCGCGCCGCCTCGACCCCTGAGGACACGGCGGCGAGGTGCACGACGGCATCGCAGGGCGCGCGCGCGCACTGACGCACCGACTCGAAGTCCGCGAGCTCGAGCGGCAGCCAGCGCACGGCGGCGCGCTCCGCCGCCGACAGTTCCGCGGGGCCGGCAGGAGGTCCCGCCGGCGCCGCGGGCCGGACGGCGGCGACCACCTCGCGCCCGTCATCCACCAGCCGCCGCACCATCCACCGGCCGACGAAGCCGTCCGCGCCGGTGACGAGAACTCTCACCCCGCTCGCTCCAGGTCCGCGTCCACCATCATGCGCACCAGCTCCTCGAAGCTCACCCGGGGCGCCCAGCCGAGCTGGCCGCGCGCCTTGGTCGCGTCGGCCTGCAAGATATCCACCTCCGCCGGACGCACGAGCCGCGGGTCCACCTTCACGTACTGGCGCCAGTCGAGATTCGCGTGGCCGAAGGCCACCTCGCACAGCTCGCGCACCGTGTGCTGCCGCCCCGTCCCCACGACGTAGTCTTCGGGCTCCGGCTGCTGCAGCATGAGCCACATGGCCTCGACGTAGTCCCCGGCGTAGCCCCAATCGCGCCGCGCGTCGAGATTGCCGAGCCGCAGCTCGCTCGCCTTTCCCTTCACGATCTGCGCCACGCCGTGGCTCACCTTGCGGCTGACGAACTCGAGCCCGCGCCGGGGCGACTCATGATTGAAGAGGATGCCGCTCACGGCGTAGAGCCCATAGGACTCGCGATAGTTGACCGTGATCCAGTGTCCGTAGACCTTGGCCGCGCCGTAGGGGGACCGCGGGTAAAAGGGCGTCGTCTCCCGCTGCGGGGTCTCGACCGCCTTGCCGAACATCTCGGACGAGCTGGCCTGATAGAAGCGGGCCTCCGGGTGCGCCAGTCGAACGGCCTCGAGGATGCGCGTGACGCCCAGCGCCGTGAACTCGCCCGTCAACACGGGCTGGGTCCACGACGTCGGCACGAAGCTCTGGGCCGCGAGGTTGTACACCTCGTGGGGCCGGGCGTCGCGGATGACGGTCGTGAGCGAGTGCTGGTCGAGCAGGTCGGCGGGCACCACGTGGATCTTGTCGAGCAGGTGTCCGATCCGCTCGTAGGAGTCGTGCGACGTGCGCCGCACGACGCCCACGACGTCATAGCCTTTCTCGAGCAGCAGCTCCGCCAGGTACGATCCGTCCTGGCCGGTGACTCCCGTGACGAGCGCCGTCCGGCGGGGTTGCCGTTCGGCGGGGTCCCGAGTAGGTTTCGGCCGCTTTTCGCCCTGCTTCCCTCTGGCGCTCATGCTCTGTCGGATAGAGACCTATGGCTCGAGTGTGCGACATCTGTGGCAAGGGTCCCATCACGGGGCACAACATCAGCCACGCGAACAACAAGACCAATCGCCGCTGGTACCCCAACCTGCAGCGCGTGCGCGCGCTCGTGGACGGGACAGTGCGGCACCTGCGCGTCTGCACCCAGTGCCTCAAGTCCAACCGCGTCGCGAAGGCGTCGTAGCGGAATAAAAACGGGGGACTCAGGGTCCCCCGTGCCGCGCGGGCGCTTCACCGCTCCCTCACTCACCCAGCAGTTCGATCCGAGCCACCTCGGCGCCGTCGCCCGCGCGATGGCCCAGCTTGAGGATGCGCGTGTACCCCCCGGGCCGCGAGGCGAACCGGGGACCCAGTTCCTTGAAGAGCTTCTGCGCCGCCGCGCGATCCTTGATCCGCCGCTCCACCAAGCGGCGTGCGTGCAGGTCGCCGCGCCGCGCCAAGGTGATCAGGCGCTCCGCGAACGGCCGCAGCTCCTTCGCTTTCGCCTCGGTGGTCACGATCCGGTCGTGCTTGATGAGGCTCGTGGCGAGGTTCGCGAGGAGCGCCTTGCGATGGCTGGCGGTGCGCGACAGTTGGCGCGCCTTGGCGCGGTGCCGCATCTACTCCACTCCCTCCTCTTCGGTCAGCTGCGCCACCGGCGGCGTGCCCGGATCAACGACGCGCAGCTCGCCCTCCACCTCCTCCAGCTTCATCCCGAAGTTGAGCCCCTCGCGCCGCAGCAGCTCGGCGATCTCACCCAGCGCCTTCTCGCCCACGTTCTTCACCTTGAGCAGGTCTTCCTCGCGGTACTGTACGAGGTCGGCCAGGGTGCGGATGTTCGAGTTCTTGAGCGAGTTGACGGAGCGCACCGAGAGGCCGACGTCGTCGATGCTGCGCGCCACGACATCCTTCAGCTGGCTCGTGGCGACGCCACCGTTCCCGGCCGGCTCACTCGCGACCATCGGGACCTTGCCGAAGTCCACAAAGAAGCGGAAGTGCTCCTGCGCCAGCGCCGCCGCGTAGGCCACGGCATCTTCCGGTGAGATGGTGCCGTTGGTCTCGACCGTGAGCGTCAGCCGGTCGTAGTCGGTGCGCTGCCCCACCCGGGTCTCGGCCACGGTGAAGTTCGCCCGACGCACCGGATTGTAGATCGAGTCGATGCGCACCACATCCACCGGGAGCGTGCGATCGAGGGGATGCTGCTCGGCCTCGACGTAGCCGCGGCCCTTGTTGACGTACAGCTCCCCCGCAATCTCCCGGTCGTCCTGGAGCGTGAACAGCAGCTGGTCCTGGTTCACGATCGTCACCGCTCCCTGCGCCTCGATGTCGCGGGCATGGACCGGTCCGGCCTTGTCGCGCTTCACGCGCAGCACCGCCTCGTCCACCTCGGGCGAGAGCGTCAGCGTGAGCTGCTTGAGGCGCTGGATGATCTGGTGGACGTCCTCGACCACCCCGGGGATCGTCTGGTGCTCGTGTACCACCCCGTCGATCCGGAACGCCCAGACTGCGGCGCCGCGCAGCGAGGACAAGAGCATGCGGCGCAGCGCGTTCCCCAGCGTGTAGCCGTAGCCCCGCTCCAGCGGCTGCAGCCGGAACTCGGCGGCATTGGGGTCGTCCTCCCGCTTGGTCATCTCCACCAGGTGCGGTCGCACCAGTCCGGTCAAATCGAGTGTTGTGATCACTTGGAGTAGAGCTCGACGATTAACTGTTCCTGCGCGGCGATCGGGATGGCGTCGCGGGTGGGCCGCTCCTTCATCCGGCCGCGCACCTGGTCGGTGTCCACCTGAATCCAGGACACGGGTTGCCCGCGCCCGAACTGCTCGAGCGCGTGCTTCACCAAGACGAGCTCGCGGCTGCCCGCGGCGACCGCGATCTCCTCACCCGGGCGGACGCGGTAGGAGGGCACGTCCACCGTGCGCTCGTTCACCTGGATGTGGCGGTGCCGCACGAGCTGCCGCGCCTGCTTGCGCGACAGCGCGAAGCCCATGCGATACACCAGATTGTCCAGCCGCGACTCGAGCGCCACGAGCAGCGCCTCGCCCGTGACCCCCGGCTCCTTCAGCACGCGGTCGAAGATGTTGCGAAACTGTCGCTCCGACAGCCCGTAGATGCGCTTCACCTTCTGCTTCTCGCGCAGCTGCTTGGCGTACTCGGAGGCCTTCCGCCGCCGCCCCGTGGACTGGCCGTGTTGGCCGGGCGCGTAGGGGCGGCGCTCCACGGCGCACTTCTCGGTGAGGCAGCGCGTGCCCTTGAGAAACAGCTTCGTGCCCTCCCGGCGGCACAACTTGCAGACGGGACCCGTGTAGCGCGCCACCGCCTACACCCGCCGTTTCTTGGGCGGCCGGCACCCGTTGTGAGGGATGGGCGTGACGTCGCGGATTGAGCGGATCTGCAGCCCGGCGGTCGCCAGCGCCTGGATCGCGGACTCGCGGCCCGAGCCCGGGCCCTGCACGCGGACGTGCACGCGCCGCACGCCCAGGTTCATGGCCTCGCGCGCGGCCTGCTCCGCCGCGACCGTGGCGGCGAACGGCGTTGACTTCTTGGATCCCTGGAACCCGGCCTTGCCCGAGGAACCCCAGGTGATGGCGTTCCCCTGCATGTCGGTGATCGTAATGAGCGTGTTGTTGAAGGTCGCGGTGATGTGGGCGATTCCCTCCGCCTCCACGACCTTCTTGGCGCGCTTGGCGCCCGCCGGTTTCGCTTGTGCCATTTACTTTTTGAGAACGGGTTTCTTCTTGCCCGCGATCGCCCGGCGCGGCCCCTTCTTGGTCCGGGCATTGGTGTGCGTGCGCTGCCCGCGGACCGGCAATCCTTTGCGGTGCCGCCCCCCACGATACGTCCCGATGTCCATCAGCCGCTTGATGTTCATCGCGACCTCGGTGCGCAACGCGCCTTCCACTTTATAGTCACGCTCGATCACCTGCCGCAGCCGCGCTACCTCCGCGTCGCGCAGATCGCGCACCCGCGCGTCGGCGTTCACCCCGGTCTCGGCGAGAATCTTCCTCGCGTTGCTCGGCCCGATACCGAAGATGTACGGCAGCGCGTACTGGATTTTCTTCTCGCGCGGCAGGTCGACACCCGCAATGCGTGCCATATCCTAGCCCTGCCGTTGCTTGTGCTTGGGATTGCGCTTGCAGATCACGCGGACCACGCCGCGGCGGCGGATCACCTTGCAATGCTCGCAGATCGGTCGGACACTCGAGCGCACCTTCACAGGGCCGTCTCCACAACAGAGCCAAAGTTCGGGATCAGTCTTGAACTATAGACGGGCCCGTAAGTTACCGCAAGGGGCGCGATTAGGGCGTCGTCCGTACCTCCGACAACACCCACCGGTTCCCCGCGCGGCGAAACCCCAACAACACCGCTTCGCGCCGCTCGTCCGCCGTGCCCGGCACCACGTAGCGGCGATCCAGCTCTACGAAACCCCGTCCGGGCTCGACTTCGCGCAGGCTCGCCACAGCCAGGGAGCGCTCGCTCGCCGTGCGCAGGTGGCGCCGCAACAACTCGACCGCCTGCGCCCGCCCGAGCGGCGACGACGGATCGGCGCCGGGGATCTGGAGCACGACGCTAGCACTCTGTCCCACAAGCGATTGGGGATCGTGGGCGAGCCAGGCGACGCGCGCCGCCTCGGCCGCTTGGGCAAGCGAGCCCTGGCCGGCGAGCGGCGCCGCGGCGAGCGACAAGCTCATGACCCACAGCGTGCGCCTCATAGACACTCTACCAGCCGTTGGTACACCCCGCCCGGGTCGGTGGCCCGGGTAATGGGCCGTCCCACGATGAGGTGGGTTGCCCCGCCCCGCACGGCGTCCTGGAGCGCGATGGTGCGCGCCTGGTCGTAGACCGGGTCCGCGGGCGAGCGGATCCCCGGCACCACGATCCACGGTGCGGGCCCGAGCGCCGCGCGCAACAGCGGCAGCTCGGCCCCCGAGGCGACCACGCCGCGCATCCCCGCCTGGACCGCGAGACGGGCGAGGCGCTCTGCCTCGCAGCCCACGTCCGGCACACCGCGCCCCAGCACCTGTCCCAGACCCGCCGCGTCGTGCGAGGTGAGGATCGTGACACCGACGAGCGCGACCTCTCCTGCGGCTTGCGCGGCGGCCGCGAGCATGCCGGCGCCGCCCAGGCAGTGCACGCTCGCCATCGCCACGCCCAGCTCGCGCGCGGCCGCCACCGCGCCCGCGACGGCGCTCGGGATGTCGTGCCACTTGAGGTCGAGAAACAGGTGCACACCGCGCGCCAGGAACTCGCGCACCAGGGCCGGCCCCTCGCGCACGTATAGCCCGGGGCCGAGCTTGGCCCAGCGCAGCCCCGGCAGGCGCCTGGCGAGCGCCAGCGCTTCGCGGCCGCTCGGCACGTCAAAGGCAACCACGAGCTCAGCCACGGCTGAGCTCCCGCGCGACGCGCTCCGGCACGCGCGGATCCGCGAGCGCCGCGGTGCCGATCGCCACGAGCGACGCGCCCGCATCGAGGTAAGCGCGCGCGTCTTCCGCCGTGCGGATGCCGCCCACGCCGATCACCGGTAACCCCAGACGCTCGGCGACCCGCCGGGTGGCGAGCACGCCGACCGCCAGCAACGCCGGGCCGCTGACGCCACCCGTCCCGTTGCCCAGGCGCGCGTGCAGCATCCCGGGGATGGTGTTGACGAGACTGACCGCGTCCGCGCCTTCGTGCTGCGCTACCTGCGCCATGGCGGGAATGTCCGGGAGCACCGGCGACAGCTTGATCACCAGCGGTCTCGTCGTCACTGCCCGGCAGCGGCGCACCAGCTCGGCGAGGCCCTGCGCATCCGAGCCGAACTCGAGCCCTCCGGCGCTCGTGTTCGGGCAGGAGGCGTTGATCTCGAACGCCGCGACCGTGGGGATGGGGGTGAGCCGCTCGACCACGCGCACGTAGTCATCCACGACAGCGCCCGCGACGTTGACGAGCACGCGGGCGCGCGTAAGGCGCGCCGCGAGCCACGGCAGCTCGCGCCGCGCCACCTCCTCGAGTCCCGGATTCGCGAGGCCCACCGCGTTGAGCATCCCCCCGCCGAACTCGGCGACGCGCGGTGCCGGATGCCCCTGTCGCCGCTCCGGGGTCACGGCTTTCGTGATGATCCCCCCCAAGGCGTCGAGGTCGATGACCCCGTCGACCTCGCGGCCGAACGCCGCCGTCCCGGCGGCGAGGAGCACGGGATTCTGGAAGGTCGTGCCGAGGAGGCGGACGGGGGCGGGGGCGGGGGCGGGCGCGGAAGCCGACGGGCTCACGGAGCGTCGTCGAGCGTCGGGCCGCGCCGCCCCGAAACTGGTGGTCTGACCGTCGCAGAGACCGCGATCGCTGCCGAGCGCGGCTCCAGGCCCAGTGCCCGGGCGAGCGAGTCCTCGGCCGCTGCGTAAGCCGGGCTCGCTTCACCCCGGACGGCAAGCGTGTAGGGCGAGACGGGATACGTGTTGGAAAGCACCGCGAGCAGAGAGTCGTGGTCCTCGGGCAGCAGTCCGGCGGCGGCGACGAGCGCCTTGGGAGCGAAGAGCGAGCCCGGTGTGAGGTTCACGATGCGCAGGAACAGCCGCCCGGCCAACCGGGCGTTCCCGAGCGAGTCGCGCGCCAGCTCCGCGGCGCGAAACAGGGCGGCGTCGCCGCCCGAATCGGGGACCAGCACGCGCCGCACCGTCCCCTGGAGGGCAAGCGCCGCCGCGCCCACCGGGCCGGCGGGTCCCGACTCGAGCAGCGCGGTCACGCCGCGGGCCACGACGCGGAGCTCGTCCAGGCTTGCCGCGCGACTCGCCGCCACGCGCACGAGCAGCAGGCGGGCCTCCTGCCCCTCCACCGAGTCCGGGGCCAGGCGTTCGACCTCAGCGTATCGGCGCTGCGCCGCATCCAGGTCTCCGCCGGCGAGGCGGCGGTTGCCGTCTGCGAGCAGCAGCCGCGCGCGCGCTCCGTCCGGCGCGCGCTGACGCGTGAGGCGATCGAGAGTTTGGGCGGCCACGTCCGGCCCGATCGCGCGCGCGACCTCGTCGAGCAACGTCGCCCACTCGCCCTCGACAAACCGCCGCCGGGTCAGAGTGTCGAGCAGCGCCGCCGGCACGTCGCCCCGCAGCACCGCGGCCCGGGCGGCGAGGTAGGCGGCGCGCGAGCGCCGGCCGCGATCACGGGACGCGAGCGGCCCCGCGAGCGCGCGCCCGGCAGCGGCCGGGTCGCCCGCGTCGAGGGCGCACTCCGCCAGCACGAGGGCGGCCCGCTCCCGCAAGCTCCCGTCCGACCCGCCCTGCAGCACCCGGCGCAGCGGCGCCACGGCTACGCCGCAGGAGCCGATACGCGCCAGGGCCTCGCGCTGGAGCACAAGCGCGCCGTCCATCTGGGGGCTGCCCGGATGACGGACGGCCACCGATTCCGCCTTGACGGCGACGCGCCCCCAGGCAGCAGCGGCGTCCCCCGCCCGGCCCTCGGCTTCCAGCACGCGAGCCTCGTTCGCGAGCTGCCGAGCGTTCCACATGGCGTTGGAAGAGGCGCACGCGCCCGCCGCGGCGAGCGCGAGGACGAGCGGCGGCAACCGCCGGCTCATCGGCCTCCAGCCGGTGCGCCGACGGCGCGCTTTCGCTCCAACTCCAGCAGGTAGGCCACGATGCCGTCGGCGATTGCGCTGGCCAGCTTGTGCTGGCCCAGCGCGGAGGCGAGGAACGCGCCGTCGGTCGGGTTCGTGGCGAAACCCGTCTCCACCAGAATGGCCGGACGCCGCGCGGTCGTGAGCACCATGAACCCCGCCTGCTGCACGCCCCGGTCGCCGCCGGGATGGACCACGGCCATCCGCCCCTGGACCAGCTCGGCAAGCCGGGCCGACTCGCGCAGGTATTCGTTCAGTTGCAGGTCGCGCAGGATGTAGCCGAGCGGTCCGGGGGCGCCGGCGGGTGTCTCCGTCTCGAAGCTGAGGGCGTCGTTCTCCATCTTTGCGACGCGCTCTTGGTCCTCGGTCTTCGCGTCGGACAAGAAGTAGGTCTCGACGCCGCTCACGCGCTCCCCGCGCCGGCCGGGCGGCATCGCGTTGACGTGAATGCTCACGAACAGGTCGCACTCCGCGCGGCAAAACGCCCCCCGGTCCGCAAGGTCGATCAGCGTGTCGGTCTGGCGCGTAAGCGACGCCGTGATGCCGCGGCGGGTCAACTCGGCCCGCAGCAGCCTGCCCACCGAGAGCGCAATGTCCTTCTCGACGAGTCCCCCTGGAACGTGACGGCCGGGGTTCCCGGGGTCGGGGCCCCCGTGGCCGGGATCGATCACGATCCCGTGGCGTTGCCGCAGGCCAGTGATGGGGTTGGGAGCGGCGACGGCGGCGGTCGGCACGGGGGTGGAGGCGACGGCGGTCGAGGCCGCGACCGGCGCGGCGAGCTCCTCGAGGCGGGCCGCCGCGGCGTCCCAGCGGTAGCGCGCCGCCAGCACGCGCGGCACGCAGTCGCTCAGCCACGGCAGCGGCAGAAACAGCGTGTCGCGCGCGATGTACGGATCCCCCACCAGTGCGCAGATCGCCCCGCCCGCGCGGGCGAACGGAGCGCCGGGTTGGAACACGAACACGGCGCCGCCGAGCTGCACCGTCGCCCGCGCGCCGCCCACCTCGACCGTCACCGTCAATCCCAGGGGCCGCATCAGGAGCGGCGCGGCGACCGCCGCCGCGCCGCGCTCGGTGACGAGCGGGACGGCCCACTGACCGCGCGGCGTGGTGATGAGCACCGTCTGGGCGGGGAGCAGAAGACGGGCCAGCAGGAGGATCACGGGCGTTTGCCCCGGAACGCGCGCGCCAGCTCCCGTTCGGCCGCGCGCCGCCGCAAGTCTTCGCGCTTGTCGTGCAGCTTCTTCGCGCGCCCCAGCGCGATCGCTACCTTGGCGAGACCATCCTTGAAGTACAGCTCGAGCGGGATGAGGGTGAGCCCTTGCTGCGCGGTCGCGCCGATGAGCTTACGGATTTCGTGTTTGTGCAGCAGCAGCTTGCGGGAGCGCGCGGGCGGGGGGTTGTTGTAGCTGCCGGGCTGATAGGGCGAGATGGTCAGACCTTCGAGCCACACCTCGCCACGGCGCACATGCGCGTAGGCCTCCGTCAGGCTCGCTTTGCGGTCGCGCAGCGACTTGACCTCCGTGCCCGTGAGCACCAGACCGGCCTCCCACGTGTCCAGGAGATGGTAGTCGTGTCGCGCCCGCGGGTTGCGTGCGATAGAGACTCTGTCCACTGCGCCAGCGCCAAGATAGAAACCGGGTCCGAAGCGGTCAAGCCAAGAGTTGACTTGAGGTTATACCGCCCGCTAATATTGCCGTTCCCGCGCGCCGAAGTGGTGGAAT
>QHUR01000071.1 GCA_003221995.1 Gemmatimonadota bacterium
TGATCGGCCTGCCCCTGCAATGGTTCGTGGTCCGCGTGCTCAGGCTGGGCGACGGCGGCGAGTGGACGGCGCCCGGGTTCATCCTGGCCGAGACGGTGGGCGGCCTGGGCATCATTCCGACCTTCGCCGCGGCCTGGCTTATGTCGCGCATGGAGCGCCGGCCATTCGGTGCCTACGGGCTGCCGTCGCGTGGAGCCTTCGGGCGCCAGTTCTGGGCCGGCTGGGGCTGGGGGCTCGGCGGTGTGGCGGTGCTGGCGGCGCTGATCGCAGCCTTGGGCGGCCTTCGGGTCGCAGGATGGGCGCTGTCGGGCGCCGCACTCGCGCGCGCGGCGCTACTGTGGGCGATCGCGATGACGCTCATCGGGCTCGCCGAGGAGTTCGCGTTCCGCGGCTACCCGCAGTTCACGCTGGCGTCGAGGATCGGCTTCTGGCGGGCGGCCGCGCTGCTCTCGCTCCTGTTCGGCGGGCTGCACTACTTCCTCAAGCCGATGGAGGATCTGGCGGACTTCGCGAGCGTTGGGCTGATCGGTCTGTTTCTGTGCCTGACGTTGCGGCGCACCGGCAGCCTGTGGTTCGCCGTGGGTTTCCACGCGGGGTTCGACTACGCCGCGCTCACGATCGTCGGCGCGCCCAACACGGGCAACGGGGGCCGGCCCATCAGCGACCACCTGCTGGTCACGACGTTCACCGGGCCTGATTGGCTGACTGGCGGGCCGCGAGGGATCGAGGCGAGCCTGCTCGTCTTCCCCGTGATCGCGGCGCTGTTCGTGCTGTTCCAACGGCGTTATCGGGCCGCCGGCACCCCGCCGTCGTCCTAGCCGATCCGTCATGCCGCGGGCATATTCGCACACCTTCAGTCACGCCGAGGTGATGCAATGCGGAACATGCTCAGGCCAACACTTGTCGGCGCGCTCGCCGTCGGGATCGCCGCCTGCGCCGACGACCCCCGGTTGGGGACCGACCCCCTGCGCCCGAGCTTCGCGGCGCGGGGGCGCGCGCCGTCGGTATTCGTCGTGGATGTGAGCCGCGACACGACCGCGCAGAACGAAACGCCGGTGGCGGCGAATCCCACGAACCCGGACAACCTGCTCACCGCGGCGAACGACTGGAACTACAACGACGGCGTGGCCTACAACGTGAGCTTCGACGGCGGGCGCACCTGGTCGGCGACGCTTCCCGACGGGTTTATCCCCGGGCTCACCCGGTACACGAACGACGCCAGCACGCCCGGGACCGGCTTCTACGACGCGGCCGGCGATCCGGCGGTGGCCTACGGCCCCGACGGCACCGCTTACCTCGCAGCGCAGGCGTTCAACTTTTTCACCCCGCCGTACCAGATCGCGCTCTACGTCACCCGCTCGAGCGACGGGGGCAGCCACTGGTCTGCCAATCCCGTCCAGGTCTCTGCGTGGGAAAACAAGATCGGCAAGTCGAAGGGCTCGGAGGGGCAGTTCCCCGATCACGAGTCGATGGCCGTGGATAACAATCGCGCTAGCCCGTTCTACGGCTCGGTGTACGTGACGTGGGTGCAGTTCAACGGGTTCGGCACACACTCGCCGGTGCAGGTCGCCCACTCCCGGGACGGGGCGGGGACGTTTTCGACCCCGGTCCAGGTCACCAAGGGGCCGATCCGCAACAACCAGGATGCGCGCATCGCGATCGGGCCGGACGGGACGCTGTACCTCACCTTCGACAACGGCATCCAGGGCGGGAAGGGCACGGCCAACTACGTGTCGGTGTCGCAAGACGGTGGCGTGACGTGGACTCCGCCCGTCATCTTCTCGGTGTACAACAACGCGGTCTGCCTCTTCCCCCCCTTCTGCTTCAACATCCCGGGCGCCCCGTTCCGGGCCCCGAGTTCCTACCCTGCGCCGGCGTTCGATCCCGTGCGCGGTCGCCTGCTCGTCGCGTACACGGACGTTGACGCGAGCGGCCGGGCGAACGCGTACGTCACGTGGGCGCCGGCGGCACGGGCCGCCGATCCGGCGGCGTGGTCCACGCCGGTCGTGCTTGCCGGGGCGGGCGATCGCTTCGGCGCCGAGCTGTCGGTCGCGCCGGGCGGCCGCTACGACCTCATGTTCGACGATCGGAGCTACAGCGGCAACGCGGTGGTAGACGTGACCTACGCGACGAGCGGCGACGGTGGCGCGAGCTGGACCGAGACGCGCGTGAGCACTGCCGGCTTTGATCCCGCCCACTACGGGGTGCCCTGCGGCTCGTGCGCAACGGGCATCCGGCCCTTCATCGGCGACTACAACGGGATCGCCTCGCTCTCCGACCACGCGGTGATGACGTGGACCGGCGTGGCGCCGAAGACGGGGGCACTCAACACGAACCTAGAGATCTTCTTCGGGAGCGTAACGCCCTGAGCGCCTGAGCGGCGCCCCCTTCGTCTCGCCGCTCCCTTCGACCCGGGGCACCTCGCTCGCGGCGCGGGGTAGAGAGGCACGCCCATGGAGGGGACGCGCGAGCAGGAAACGGTGCGGCCGGCGCTGCAGCGCGCCCTGGGGGGGCGCTACGTGCTCGAGCGCCGGCTGGGTCGCGGGGGCATGGGGCTGGTGTACCTCGCCCGCGAGCCGCGCCTCGCCCGGCGCGTGGCCATCAAGGTGCTGCCGCCGGACCGGGCCTTGCAGCCGGCGGCGCGCGAGCGCTTCCTGCGGGAGGCCCGGACAGCGGCCGGCCTCTCTCACCCGAACATCGTGCCCATCTTCGCCGTGGACGAGGCGGCCACCCTCGTCTTCTTCGTCATGGCCTACGTGGAGGGTGAAACCCTCGGTCAGCGCATCCGGACG
Source organism: Gemmatimonadota bacterium (assembly GCA_003221995.1). Lineage (GTDB taxonomy): Bacteria > Gemmatimonadota > Gemmatimonadetes > Gemmatimonadales > GWC2-71-9 > AG29. Next base: position 2,793 of record QHUR01000071.1, read on the forward strand.
CGCGGCCCGTTGCCGCCGGCCGAGGTGGCGCGCGTGCTGAAGCAAGTCGCCCGCGCGCTGGCGTACGCCCACGACCACGGGGTGGTTCACCGCGACGTGAAGCCGGACAACATTCTGCTCGAGAATCCCACGGGGCGGGTGCTGGTCACCGACTTCGGCATCGCCCGCGTCGGGGCGGGCGGCGGCACCACGGGTCCGCGCGAAGTGGTGGGGACGGCCGAGTTCATGAGCCCCGAACAGGCGAGCGGCGGCGTGGTGGACCGTCGCAGCGATCTTTATTCCCTCGGCGTGGTCGCCTACTACGCGCTCTCGGGCCGGCTGCCGTTCGAGGAGCGCGATGCGTACGTGCTGATGGCGCGCCACGCGACGGATCCCCCCCCGCCGCTCGCCTCGGTTGCGCCTGCCGTGCCCCGCCAGCTGGCGCGCACCGTCGACCGCTGTCTCGCGAAGGCGCCGTCGGCCCGGTTCGCCGGCGGCTCGGAGCTGGTGGAGGCGATCGACCATGCCGCCCGGCTCCAGGCCGCGCCGCCGATCGCGGTGCGCGCGTTTCTCGTGGAGAGCCGCCACTTGTCCGGGCCGTCGCTCGTGTACGCGACGCTCGCCGGTCTCGCCGTGCCATTGCTCGCCGCATCGTTCTCGTCCGGCGAGACGCTCGCGACGAAGCTCCTCGCGGCCGGTGGCGTGGCCTGGGTGCTGCTGTTTCCGCTCGGGTACATGGTCAGGCGGGTGCGTCGCCTCTTCGCTGCGGGCTACGAACGGGAGGACCTCGTGGAAGCGCTCGAGGCGGCGCTGGAGCGGCGACGCGAGGAGCTGGCCTTCCTCTACGGGGAGGGGCCGTCGGGCTTCGAGCGCACCCTGCGCCGCCTCAGCTACGCCGCCCTCGGCGCGGCGGCGGCCGCGGTTGGGCTCCATCTCCTCGAGCCCGCGCCGCTGCCCGATGCCTCGCTGTTCGCGGCGTTCGGCGTGTCGGCGCTCGCCGCGCTGCTCGCCGCGATCGTCGCCCGGGCGCGGACGGAGCACCGCACCGATCCCAAGGCGGAGCGCCGCCTGCGGTTTTGGCGCGGGCCGCTCGGCCGCTGGCTCTGCCGGGTGGCCGGGCTGCGACTGCACCGCGACCCTGCCGCAGCACAACAGCCTGTCCCCACCTCCGCTCTCCCGCCTGAGGGGGAGCAGTCGGCCATGGCGGCGCCGGCCGTCACGGCGCCGTACCGCCCCTCACGGCCCTCAGTCGCTCCCCCGCCTCCCTGAGCTGCTCCTCCGTCTTGCAGAACGCGAACCGCACGAGCTTGCGTCCGAGCTCCGGCCGGCTGAAGAAGCTCGAGCCGGGGACGGGTGCGACGCCCGCTTCGCAGGTGAGCCAGCGCGCGAACGCGTCGTCCGGTAGGTCGGAGATCGCGGAGAAGTCCGCCAGGATGTAGTAGGCGCCCTCGGGGGGCGTGCAGCGGAACCCGGCCGCGCCGAGCGCGCCGCAGAGGAGGTCCCGCCGGGCGCGGTAGTCGGCGGCGAGGCCGCGGTAGTACTCCGGCCCCAGCGTCTCGAGCCCGATCGCCACGGCCTCCTGCAGGGGCGCCGGTGCACCGACCGTGAGGAAGTCGTGCACCTTCCGGATCGCGTCCGTGGCCGCGGCGGGCGCGACGATCGTCCCGATGCGCCACCCGGTCACGCTGAAGGTCTTGGACGCGCCGCTGATGGTAATCGTGCGCTCGCCCATGCCGTCGAGCGTCGCGATCGGGATGTGGCGTCCTTCGTAATAGATGTGCTCGTAGATCTCGTCCGTCACGGCATAGGCGTCGTGTCGCCGGCACAGGTCGGCGATGGCCTCGAGCTCGCGGCGCGACAGCACCCGGCCCGTAGGGTTGTTCGGCGTGCAGACGATGATGGCGCGCGTGCGCCGGGAGAACGCGGCGCCGAGCCGGTCCAGATCCAGCTCCGCGCCGGCCGCCATCGGCACGTACACCGGCTTCGCGCCGCACAGGATCGCGTCGGGCCCGTAGTTCTCGTAGAACGGCTCGAACACGATCACCTCGTCGCCGGGATCCACGATCGCGAGCAGCGCGGAGGCCATCGCCTCCGTCGCGCCGCACGTCACGGTGACCTCGGTCTCGGGATTCACCCTCAGGCCGTACCACTCGGCGTACTTCGCGACGAGGGCGTCGCGCAGCCGCTTCGCCCCCCAGGTGATGGCGTACTGGTTCACGTCGTCGCGGATCGCGCGGGCGGCCGCCTCCTTCAGCACCTCCGGCGCGGGAAAGTTGGGGAACCCCTGCGCGAGGTTGATGGCGCCGTGCTCGTTCGCGAGCCGGGTCATGCCGCGGATCACGGATTCGGTGAAGCCGTGGGTGCGTGTCGCGGTGTGCATGGCGCGCGCAGGGCCGTGAGGCGCGTTCCTTACAGCTTCAACCTGACGTCGATATCCACCAGCACGGCGCTCGGCGTCTCGAGGAACACCACGCGATCCACGTCCCGGTGGATCACCATTCTCACGGGCGGGCCCTTGCCCTTGCCCCGCCCCTTGTTGCCGCGGCGGTACCAGACCACATAATCTCGACCCCTGTTCTCCACCCGCACTACCTCGTAGCCCTGCTTCACCAGCACGTCTTTGGTCACGACGAGCGCTTGATCGGTCGAGACCGCGTACTTTTTCGGCCCTTTCCCCTGCGCCGCCGCCGGCATCGCCAGCCCGGCGAGCAGCAGCAGTGCCACGCTGATGCGCATTCTCATGGATCCTCCTTTATCGATCCTTCAGCCTCCGCACGAGCTTCAGGCCCGACCACACCGCGTCCACCGCGCACACCTTCACGTCCACGAGCCCATGGGCGAGTCCGATGGCGCGGATCACCTGTTCGGTGAGATCCGTCGGCACGCCCGACGCCTGCTTGGGCCACGAGATCCAGAGCATCCCGGCAGGCGCGAGTGCGCTCGCCAACTGCGCGAACCTCCGCTCCAGCTCGGCGCGCCTGCTGGTGAAGAACTGAATGAAGTCCAGCGGCCCCGAGAGGCTGCGCTTGCGGCTGACCGGCCGCGGCAGCGGACCCAGCGTGCGCTCGTAACCCCGGGGCGGGTTGAGAATCGCGATGCGCGCGCCAGGATTGATGCCCAGCTTCGCCACCAACGACCTGCCCGAGTACCCGGCCACCTGTACCGCCCCTCTACCGCCCATTACCGCCTTCTACCGCCCTTTGTACATCACCCGCCAGATCCGGCCGGCCGCATCGTCCGTGATGTAGAGCGAGCCGTCCGGCCCCTGCGCTACGCCGACGGGGCGGTGCTGCGGGCCCGTGCCGTTCTCGTGCCAGAAGCCGTCGGCGAACGTCTCGGACGTCCCCAGGGGCTTCCCGTCCTTGAACGGGACGAACGTGACGCGGTAGCCCTGCTGCGGCAGCGGCGCGCGGTTCCACGAGCCGTGGAACGCGATGAACGCACCGCCGCGGTAGCGGGCGGGGAACTGCGTGCCCGTGTAGAACACGAGTCCATCGGGCGCCCAGTGCGCGGGAAATGCGACGGCCGGCTCTTTCTTGTCCCGGCAACGATCGACCTTCCTCCCGTCGCCGCCGTACTCCGGCGCGAGCACGAGGCGACCCAGCTCGATGTCGTGATAGCAGTAGGGCCAGCCGAAGTCGTCGCCTTCGTTCAACGGGAACAGCTCCTCGGACGGCTTCTCGGCGCTCTGCTCGAGCGTGTAGAGCTTGGGCCAGTTCTGGCCTAGCTGGTCGCGCCCGTGCTGCGTGGCCCACAGTTGTCCGGCGGGGTCGAGCGCCAGGCCCACGGCGTTCCGGATCCCTGTGGCATAGCGTTTCCCGTCCCCCTGACTCTGGTTCGTGCGGCTCGCGTCGAAGCGCCAAACGCCCGCTCGGGTCTCGAGCTCCGGGCACGGATCCTTTCCGGGAGACTCGAGCGAGCGGTCCTTTTCCTGACACGAATTGGAGGGCGAGCCGACGTTCACGAACAGCCACCGGCCGTCGGCCGAGAGCGCGAGATTCCTCGCGCTGTGCCCGCCCGCAGGAAGGTCCTTCACGATGACGTCCGGATCGCCGAGCGGCATGAGCCCCGCCGCGCGCATCCGGTAGCGGTACACGGTGGATGCGGTGCTGAAGTAGAGGCCCCCTCTGCCCAGCGCGATCCCGGTGCCGCCTTGCGTGCCGAACGACTCCCGCACGTCGGCCTTGCCGTCGCCGGTCGTGTCACGCAGTGCCAGGATCCCGCCTCGACCCATGCGCCCGCTTTCGAGCGCCACGAAGAGATCCCCGGTCGGCGTCACGACGAGGTGGCGGGGGGCGCCGACCTGGTCGGCGGCGACGACGGCGCAGAAGCCGTCCGGCAGGGTGACGCCGCCGTTGTCGGGGTCGCACGACGGGGCGGGTAGATGGTCAGGCATCTCGGCCCCGAGCAGGACGAGCGCGGCGATCACGCAGACTTGCCATTCGTGCACGGGGAGCCTCCTGGGCCTACGCGGATGAAGCTACAGCGGTTGTGTGTTGGCGGCGACCGCTAGATTGCAGCGGCGTGGCACCCGCGAGTAGGCCGCTCCTGTACGCCGCCGGCGGCGTCCGGTCCTTCGTCATCGGATTCACCGGCGTCGCGCTCGGGCTGTACCTCGCCGCGCTCGGTTACGACCCAGCTCTCGTGGGCGGGGTCGTCGCTTCGGGGCTCGCGGGCAATGCCGTCGGGGTCGCCTTGGTCGCCGGCCTGGGCGAGCGGCTGGGCCGGCGCCGCACCCTGATCGGCGCGACCGTCCTGTGTGCCGCGGGACTCGGCGCGCTGGCGGCGGCGCCCGCCGCTCCCTCCGTCGTCGGTCTCGCCGCGTTCCTCGGCATGGTGAACGGCATGGGCCGTGACCGCGGCCCGGCCCAGGCGCTCGAGCAAAGCGTGCTGGCGGACGCGACGAGCGACGAGCACCGCACCGCGGCGTTCGTACGCTACACCTTCGTCCAGGACGTGCTCGGCGCCTGCGGCAGCCTCGCGGCAGCGGTGCCCACTGTGGTACAGCATCAGTTCGGGCTCGCCCTGGTGGACGCCTATCGCGCGAGCTTGAGCAGCGCGGCCCTGCTCTCGCTCGTCTCCGTGCTCCTCTACGCTCGCCTGCCGGCGGCCGTGGGGCGCGCGGCAGCGGCGTCGCCCCCCGCGCGGCTCTCGCCCGAGTCGCGGCGCCGGGTCGCCGGCCTCTCGGGCCTGTTCGCGCTTGACAGCCTCGGCGGCGGCTTCATCGCCGGATCGATCCTCTCCTACTGGTTCTTCCGCCGCTTCGGTCTCGGCGGGGAAGCGCTCGGACCCATGTTCTTCGCCGCCAAGTGCCTCAACGCCGGCTCCTACTTCGCCGCGGAGGCGCTGGCGCGGCGACTCGGGCTCGTTCGCACGATGGTTTACACGCATCTCCCCACGAGCGTCATTCTGCTGGCGCTCCCGTTCCTGCCGACCGCATCGCTCGCGATCGCGCTGTTTCTCGTGCGCGAGGCGTTCGTGCAGATGGACGTGCCGGCCCGGCAGTCCTACGTGGCCGCGGTGACGGCGCCCGGGGAGCGCACCGCCGCGCTCGCCCTCACCAGTCTGGCGCGGAACGTCGGCTGGGCCGCCGGCCCCGGGCTCGCCGGCGTGACGATGACCGCGTTCGGGCTGGGGGCGCCGCTCGTGGCGGGAGCAGTGGTCAAAGCGGTGTACGACGTGGCGCTGTACGTGTCGTACCGAGGGGTACGGCCGCCGGAAGAGCATTGAGACGTCAGACGTCAGACGTCAGACGTCAGACATCAGACATCAGACATCAGACATCAGAGATCGGCCGGCAACGGTCTGGACACACGCGGCAACAGATTGATCCCAGCGAAGTCTGTTCCGGGTGAGAGGTTGCAAGCATGGACCAACCCGGAGGATCTGATGGTCGGCTTTCGCAACGTGAAGGTCTGGAACAAGGCCCACGGGATCACACTTGCCTTGTATCGAGCGACGCGGTCGTTTCCCAAAGAGGAGTTGTATGGTCTCACCGCACAGATCCGGCGCGCTGCGTCGTCGATCGGTGCAAACATTGCGGAAGGCTGCGGGAGGAGGACCAAGGCAGACTTTGCTCGCTTCCTGCAGATCGCGCTGGGGTCGGCAAGTGAACTGGAGTATCATCTTGTTCTGGCTGCGGATCTCGGGTTGCTCAGTCGACCTGCGCATCACCGCTTTGATCAGGGAGTGATCGAGGTGAAGCGGATGCTCGTCGGTTTCATTCGTAAGCTGACGTCTGATGTCTGAGATCTGATGTCTGACGTCTCGCAGGTGCGCCTCGACACCTGGCTCTGGGCCGCGCGCTTCTTCAAGACGCGGGCCCTGGCGGCGCAAGCCGTCGACGGCGGCAAGGTCGAGCTGAACGGCGCCCGCGCCAAGCGGGCGAAGCCGGTGCAAGTGGGTGACCGGGTACGCGTGCGCCGGGGGCCGTTCGAGTATCACGTTACGGTGCGCGGGCTCTCGGCGCGCCGTGGGCCGCCGGCCGTCGCGGCCGCGTTGTACGAAGAGGATGCGGAGCACAAGCAGGTGCGCCAGCGCCTCGCCGACCAGCTCCGTATCGCTCCGTCGCTCCGCTACGAGGGGAAGGGCCGGCCCACGAAGCGGGAGCGGCGCGATATCGAGCGGCTGAAAGCAGACGTCAGACGTCAGACATCAGACACGTAGCTGCTGACGTCTGATGTCTGATGTCTCAAGTCATCTCCTCCGCAGCTTGGAGAGCAGCCTCAAGATCTCGAGGTACAGCCAGACCAGCGTCACCATCAGCGCGAACGCGGCGTACCACTCGGCCACCTTGGGGGCGCCTGCCTCGACGCCGCCCTCGATGAAGTCGAAATCGATGATGAGGTTGAGCGCCGCCACGGTCACGACGAAGAGGCTGAACAAGATACCGATCGTGGACGCCTCGTGGATCAGCGGCACCGGAATGCCGATGAACCGCAGCCCGAGAGCGACGATGTAGAACAGCCCGATGGCCCCGGTCGCGGCGCAGACGATCGCCTTGAACCGCTCGCTCGCCCGGATCACGCCCATGCGGTACAGGACCAGCATCGCCGCGAGCGTGCCGAACGTGAGCGCCACCGCCTGCATCACGATTCCCGGATACCTGAGCTCCATCAGGGCGGACAGCGCGCCGAGGGCGAGCCCCTCGAGCAGGGCATAGATCGGTGCGGTGACGCGTGCCAGCGGCTTGTTGAAGATCGTGAGGAGCGCGACCGCGAAGCCCCCGAGGGCGCCGCCCAAGATGTAGGCCGTCATGTCCGCGGCGCCGCCGCTCAAGAAGAACCCCCACCACGGCCAGGCCGCGGCCGTCACCAGCAGGAACAGCAGGAAGCCGCTCTTGTTGATCGCTCCCTCGACGGACATCGTTTCGCCTGCGACGCCCGCTCCGAATTTCTCGAACGTCTTGGCGTTGAGGGTCGGGTTCCCCGATCTCAGAGCCATGTGTTTGGCCTCCTGTGTGGGCACCGGCGCCATGTCGTGGCCCCCCACTCAGCCGAGCCCGACGCCAATGGCGACGGCGATCGCGACCATGCCGAGCGCGGCGAGCCTGAGGTACACGGGTGCCGCGAACCGGATCCATTCCTCGTAGCGCACGCCGGCCGTGGCGAGGATCGCCATCAAGGCGCCGTTCGTCGGCGTGAGGAGCTCGCACAGTCCCGCCCCGTACTGGTAGGCGAGCACGGTAACCTGCCGCGACAGGCCGAGCAGGTCCGAGAGCGGGACCAGAATCGGCAGCGTCAGGACCGCATGACCACTGGGGCTCGGCACGGGCACGTGGACGGCGGTGTGCACGACCATCATGCCGAGCGCCGAGAGCGCGAGCGGCAGCCCGGCGATGGGCGTGAAGAGCCCGTGCACGACCGTGTCCACGATCCGCCCGTCGTCGAGGACGACGTAGATCGCGCGCGCGAAGCCGATCAACAGTCCCGCGTAGGCCATCGCGCGAACGCCGTCCACGAACGCCTGGGCCGTCCCCGCGACGCCGAGGCCGCCCACGAACCCGGCGACGACGCCCATCGCGAAGAACAGGGCGGACATCTCGTCGAACCCCCAGTGGTGGCGCAGCACGCCCCACACGAGCACGGCGAAGGTGGCGAGCACGAGCAGCAGCACCGTGATCTGGCGAGGGCCGAGCGGGTCCGGGCGCTCGGCGGCCCCGGCCGCCGGCTCGGCCCGCGCGCGGCGTGCGTGACGCATGGTGCCCCAGATCCAGGCCGCGACCGCGAGGGCGAGGAAAGCGATGCGAAA
>QHUR01000194.1 GCA_003221995.1 Gemmatimonadota bacterium
AAGGCGCTGCTGGAAGCGCCGGAGCCCGCCCGCTCGCGTTGATGGAGACCGTCCGGCTCGACCGGGAGATCTTCCAAACCACCGCCCCGAACGGGCTCGTCGTCCTCTCCGAGCGCGTGCCCAGCGTGCGCTCGGCGGCGCTCGGCGTGTGGGTGCGCACCGCCAGCGCCCACGAATCGGCGCCCACGATGGGCGTGTCCCACCTGCTCGAGCACATGGTGTTCAAGGGGACCGAGCGGCGCACGGCGCAGGAGATCGCGCTCGCGCTCGAGGCCCGGGGCGGCTCGCTCGACGCCTACACCTCCCGCGACACGACCGCGTTTCAGGCACGCGTCCTCGACGCCGACCTGCCGCGCGCGCTCGACGTCCTGACCGACCTCGTGCGCCACCCCCTGCTGCGCCCGAGCGACCTCGAGCTGGAGCGCAACGTGGTGCTCGAGGAGATCAACACCGTCCTGGACACGCCCGACGACCTGGTGTTCGATCTGTCGGCCCGGCAGCTCTGGCCATCCCACCCGTACGGCTACTCCATCCTAGGCACGCGCGAGTCGGTGAGCGCGCTCGCCGCCGCGGACCTCAAGCGGCTCCACGAGCGCGCGTACTTCCCGGGCAACTGCGTGTTCGCGGCCGCCGGCAACCTCACCCATGAGCGGCTGCTCGAGCTGATCGCGGGCCAGGGATGGTTCGACGGCGACGGGGGAAGGGGAAGGAGGGAAGGGGTCCCTCCGGCTCCCCCTGTCACGCCCGCGGTGCGGGGGAGCGAGCTCCGGCACCCCAAGGAGACGGCCCAGACCCACATCGTGTTCGCGACCGACTCGATCCCCTACGCCGACCGGCGCAAGTACGCCCTCCTGGTCCTCGCCAACGTGTTCGGCGGTGGGATGTCCTCGCGGCTGTTCCAGCGCGTGCGCGAGGAGCTGGGGCTCGCCTACGCGGTCTACTCCTTCACCAGTCTGTATCGCCAGATGGGCGTGGCGGGGGTGTACGTGGGCACGCAGCCGAAGACGGCCGCACAGGCCGCCGCCGCGATCCGCGAGGAGTACGGCAAGCTCGCGCGCGAGGCGCTCGTGGGTGAGGCGCTCGAGGACGCGAAGCAGCAGACGCAGGGCCAGCTGATGCTGTCTCTGGAGAGCCCCTCCGCCCGGATGTATCGTTTGGCGGGCTTCCCGGTCTACGGGGAGCCGTATCAGAGCCTCGACCAGGTGGTCGCGACCGTCGGAACGCTGAGCGCGGACGAGGTGGCGGCCGTCGCCGCCGAATTCTTCGCGCCCGAGCGGCAGACGGTGGTGTGGCTGGGACCGGAGAAGAACAAGAGCTGAGCGGCAACGACGTATTGCGGACGGCGTATTGGGGACGGCGTATCAGATACGGCGTACCATGGAGCAGGTATGATCGTCGGGGTCCCGAGGGAGATCAAGACGGCGGAGCACCGTGTGGCGCTGGTACCGGCCGGAGTGGAGTCGTTGGTGGGCGACGGGCACACGGTGGTGTTCGAGCAGAGCGCAGGGGATGGATCCGGCTTCTCCGACGAAGCCTACCGCATCGCGGGCGCGAGCGTCGTGTCCCGGGCCGCCGAGGTGTGGGCCAAGGCGGAGCTCGTGGTCAAGGTGAAGGAGCCGGTGGAGCCGGAGTGGCCGTGCATGCGGACGGGCCAGGTCGTCTTCACCTACTTCCACTTCGCCGCGTCCGAGCCGCTCACCCGGGCCGTGATTCGATCGGGCATCGTGGCCATCGCCTACGAGACCGTGCAGCTCCCGTCGGGAGAGCTGCCGCTCCTCACCCCCATGAGCGAAGTCGCCGGCCGCATGGCGGTACAGGAGGGGGCGAAGTATCTCGAGAAGGTCTACGGTGGCAGCGGCGTCCTCCTGGGCGGTGTACCCGGCGTACTGCCGGCGGAGGTGCTCATCATCGGCGGGGGCACCGTCGGCGCACACGCGGCGAAGATGGCGGCCGGACTGGGCGCGCACGTCACGCTCCTCGACCTGTCGCTCGACCGGCTGCGCTACCTCGCCGATGTGCTCCCGCCCAACGTCGACCTCCTCTACTCCAATCGCCACAACCTCGTCGAGCAGCTGCGCAAAGCGGACCTCGTGGTCGGCGCGGTGCTCTTGCCCGGGGCCAAGGCTCCGAAGCTGGTGCGCCGCGCGGACCTCAAGCTGATGAAGCCGGGGTCGGTGATCGTGGACGTGGCCGTGGACCAGGGCGGCTGCATCGAGACCATCAAGCCCACGACGCACGAGAACCCGACGTACATCGTGGACGGGATCATTCATTACGGCGTGGCCAACATGCCGGGCGGCGTGCCGCGGACGTCGACGCTCGCGCTCACCAACGCCACGTTCCCCTACACCAAGCGGCTGGCCCGGAACGGCTGGAGAAACGCCTGCAAGCAAGACCCGGCGCTGCTCCTCGGCCTGAACGTCGTCGAGGGGAAGGTGGTGTATCCGGGCGTGGCCGAGGCGTTCGGGCTACCGCTGACGGACCCGCAAACGCTCTTCATGGCGGCGCCCTGATTTCCCCCAGGTCTACGGCGCGACGATCGTCGCACGGGTGACGTAGTCCAGCTCGGGGAACCCCTGCTTGAGGTACGCGTTGCCCTCGGCCTGGAAGCGACTCTGGTCGGGGCCACGGCCGCGCGGCGCGCCTTCGCCGTATCCCGCGTGGAAGCGCTCCACCACGTCCATGCCCTCCACCACTCGACCGAACGGCGAAAACCCCATGCCGTCCAGTCGGCTGTTATCGCCGTAGTTGATGAAGAGCTGCGTGGTGCGCGTGCCCGGGCCGGCGGTGGCGAAGCTCACCATGCCGCGCGTGTTATGCTGGCGCACCGGGTCGTCCGGAATCCGCGCGTCGCGCCACACCGCGGCCACCTGCGGATCGCCGTGGATCCCGAACTGCGCCATGAATCCCGTGATGACCCGGAAGAACCGCGTGTCATTGTAATAGCCGCTCTTCACGAGGTTGTAGAAGCGGTCCGCGCCGTGCGGGGCCCACTCGTGGTGGACCTCGATCACGAAGGCTCCCTTGCTCGTCTCGAAGCGGGCGCGGAACGTGGCCGGGGCGCGCGCGGTCATGGCGCCACTCGCGGGGTTGCGGAAATCGGGCGCGCCCGTGGTCGCGGCCTCCCGATGCTCGCCGCGACCACAGGCGAGAGCGAGGAGGGCAAGGACGGTCGGCGGCACCGCTCTCCGAGTGCAGCAGGTCATCACGTGCTCCAGAATGCGGGGTAGGCAAGATAAACCGGCCGGCCCTGAGGCGCTCGCGCTTGCGCCCGAGTCGCGCCATGACAGTTGCAGGGTGCCACGTCCGGCTGCATGTTTTGCCGCGCTGATATGGACCGGCGAGTCTTCCTCCAGGACGCGGCAGCCGCCGCCGTTGCTATCGCACTGCCGGGCCGAGCCCGGAAAGCCGAACCCGACCTCGCCCCCGTGTTCGCGCAGATCGCGAAGCGGCACGACGAGGGCGTCGAACGTCTGCAGCAATGGATCCGGCAGCCATCGATCGCCGCCGAGAACCGGGGCATGAACGAGGGCTGCGACCTCACGATGCGGATGCTGCGGGAGGCGGGGTTCGGTCAAGTCTCGAAGCTGCCCACCGACGGTCAGCCCGGCATCTTCGCCACGCTCGACGCCGGGGCTCCGCGCACGCTGGGCCTCTACTTCATGTACGACGTGAAGCAGGCGGATCCCGCGGAGTGGACCTCGCCGCCCTGGGAGGCCGCGCTCGTCGACAGGCCTGGTCTGGGCAAGGTGCTGGTCGGCCGCGGCGCGGTGAACCAGAAGGGGCCGGAGGCGGCGTTCCTTGCCGCCCTCCACGCCATCCGCGGGGCCGGCCGCAAGCCCCCGGTGAACTTCGTGCTCGTCGCCGAGGGCGAAGAGGAGATCGGCTCGCCGCACTTCCCCCAGATCGTACGGCAGCCGGAGGTGCTCGCCGCGCTCAAGCGTTCCATCGGCATCTTCATGCCCTCCGCCGCCCAGGGACTCGACGGACAGGTGACCATCACGCTCGGCGCCAAGGGCGTGATTGAATGCGAGCTGACCGCGAGCGGCGAGCGCTGGGGCCGCGGGCCGCGGCAAGACATTCATTCGAGCAACAAGGCACGCGTGGACAGCCCGGCGTGGCACCTGGTGCAGGCACTCGCGACACTGGTGTCGCCCGACGGTAACGATCCCGCGATCGAGGGCTTCGCCGACAAGGC
>QHUR01000072.1 GCA_003221995.1 Gemmatimonadota bacterium
CACGAGGTCGCCCGCACGCCAATGCTCCCGCCGCCCGAGCACCCACGCCACGGCGTGCGCGCTCTCCAGGGCCGGCAGGATGCCCTCGAGCCGGGACAGCCCCGCGAACGCCGCGAGCGCCTCCTGGTCCGTGACCGCAACATACAATACCCGGCCGCTATCCTTCAGGTAAGCGTGCTCGGGGCCCACTCCCGGGTAGTCGAGCCCCGCGGAAACGCTGTGGGCGGGCTGCACTTGGCCGTCGCCGTCCTGCAGCAGGTAGCTGAGGCTTCCATGGAACACGCCGGGACGCCCGCGCCCGAGCGAGGCCGCGTGGCGCCCCGAGGTCAACCCCTCCCCCGCCGCTTCCACACCCACGAGCTCCACCTCCCTGTCGTCCAGAAACGCGTGGAAGATCCCGAGCGCGTTCGACCCGCCCCCGACGCACGCCGCCACGGTCGTGGGAAGCCGGCCGTAACGCTCCAGCACCTGCGCGCGCGCCTCGCGTCCGATCACCGATTGGAAGTCCCGCACGACGCGCGGGAAGGGATCGGGTCCCACCACGGACCCGATGATGTAGTGCGTGGTGGTGACGTTGGTGACCCAGTCGCGCAGCGCTTCGTTCGTCGCGTCCTTGAGGGTACGGGTCCCCGCCGTCACCGGCACCACGCGCGCGCCCATCAGCTCCATGCGGTACACATTGAGCCGTTGGCGCCGCATGTCCTCCTCGCCCATGTACACGACGCACTCGAGGCCGAACTTCGCGCACACGGTCGCCGTGGCGACGCCGTGCTGCCCCGCGCCGGTCTCGGCGATGATGCGTCGCTTCCCCATGCGCCGCGCCAACAGCGCCTGGCCGAGTGTGTTGTTGATCTTGTGAGCGCCCGTGTGGTTCAGGTCCTCGCGCTTGAGCAGCACGCACACCCCTGCCCCCGCTTGGGCCGCGAGCCGCGGTGCCTCGGTGAGCGGCGTGGGCCGCCCCACGTAGTCCCGCAGCAGGGCGTCGAGCTCGGCCCAGAATGTGAGGTCGCGCTTCGCCTCGTCGTGGACACGGGCCAGCTCCTCCAGCGCGGCCATCAGCGTCTCGGGGACGTAGCGCCCGCCGTAGGGGCCGAAGCGACCGTCCACCGCCCGCTCGACGAGGTTGGGGATGCTCATGGGTCCTCCATTCGCATTACCGGCTCCTCCCAATTCTCCGCACGCCCGTCAGGGCCCGCACCGCGGCAGCCGGATCGTCCCGTCGGGCCACCGATGTTCCCACAAGCACCAGGTCCGCGCCCGCCGCCGCGACCCGCTCCACGTCCGCCCGCGTCTCGATCCCGCTCTCGGCCACCGCCGGAATGCCCTGCGGCACGCGCGCCAGCAGCCGTACGGCCCCCTCGAGATCGACGGCGAAGCTCGCCAGGTCCCGACTGTTCACGCCGATCGCCGTCGGCGAGGCCGCCACCGCCCGCTCGAGCTCCGCTTCGGTGTGCACCTCGACCAAGACCCCGAGCCCCTGACTCCGCGCCGCGGCCGCCAGGGCGCCGAGCCGCCGACCCGCGAGTGCGCGCACGATGAGGAGCACCGCGCTCGCCCCGGCCGCCCGCGCCTCGAGCAGCTGCAGCTCATCGAGGATGAAATCCTTGCGCAAGGTTGGCAACGCCACCTGCTGCGCCACGCGCGCCAGGTCGTCGAGCGAGCCGCCGAAGTGCGCCGCGTCCGTCAACACGGACACCGCGACCGCGCCGCCCCGCGCGTACGCCCGCGCATGCTCCACGGGATCGAGGTCTTCCCGGATCGCTCCGGCGGACGGGGAGCGCCGTTTTACCTCGGCGATCACCCCAAGGGTGCTGCCTTGCAGCGCCCCGTGGAAGGGACGCGGCGGTGGGGCGGCGGACGCCCGACGCTCGAGCTCTTGGGCCTGCGGCCGGAGCGCGGCGACGCGCGCCCGGGTAGCGGTCAGGATCTCATCCAGCGTGGCGGGGGGCATGCTTGCGTTCGGGTGATTTTCGGGTAGATTAGCTTCGGGTTATTTTCGGGACTCGTGATGCCTGTGACACGCCGTCAGCGCGAAATCCTCGACTTCATCTCGACCCACCTCGAGTCCAAGGGGTACGCCCCGAGCTTCGAGGAAATCGCCCGCCAGTTCGGCTTCCAGTCGCTCGCCACGGTCCACGAGCATCTCACCAACCTGGAGCGCAAGGGCTACATCCGCCGCGCCCACAACGAAAGCCGCGCCATCGAGATCGTGCCGCCGAAGGGGCAAACCGGCGCCACCGAACTGCCCCTGCTCGGGCTCGTGGCGGCCGGCGCACCCATCGAGGCGATCTCGGGAGACGACGCCATCGCGGTCCCCGATGAGCTCATCCCGCGCCGCGGCCGGAGCTACGTGCTCAAGGTCCGGGGCACCTCCATGATCGACGAGCACATCAAGGATGGCGACTTCATCGTCGTGCACGAGCGCAACGCCGCCGACAACGGGCAGACGGTCGTCGCCCTGGTGCACGGCCAGAACGCCACCGTGAAGAAATTCTATCGCGAGCCGGGCGGCTGGATCCGGCTCGAGCCCGCGAACCCCGCGATGACCTCGCTGCGCGTGAACGAGCGCGACATCCTCGTGCAGGGGATCGTGGTAGGGGTCATCCGGAAGTACTAGCGGCCCGCAGCCGTTCGAGCGCCCGGCGTGCGGAGCCCGAGCCAAGGGCCTCGCGAGCCCGCGCAATGCCGTCGTCGTAGGTCCGGGCGAGGCCCGCCACGTAGATCGCGGCGGCGGCGTTCAGGAGCACGGCGCCCGTGCCGGCCGCGTCCCCCGCCCCGTTCCGGAGCACGCCTTCCACGCGTTCCGCGTTGACGCCGGGCTCTCCTCCCCGCAGCGCCGTCACGTCCTCGATCGCGAGCCCGTATCGAGCAGGATCGAGCCGCCAGCTCGTGACGCCCCCGCCCCCCCCCCGCACCTCCCACACGTCGGTGGCCCCGGTGGGCGAGATCTCGTCCATGCCGACGTCCCCGTGCACGACCAGCGCGTGCTCCGTGCCCAGCCGGGCAAGGGCGTTCGCCATGAGCGGGCCGCGCTCGCGGTCGGCGACGCCGACCACCTGCCGGCGCACACCCGCCGGATTCGCGAGCGGCCCGAGCAAGTTCATCAC
The DNA here is from genome assembly GCA_003221995.1 of Gemmatimonadota bacterium. Classification (GTDB taxonomy): domain Bacteria; phylum Gemmatimonadota; class Gemmatimonadetes; order Gemmatimonadales; family GWC2-71-9; genus AG29. Next base: position 3,108 of record QHUR01000072.1, read on the forward strand.
GGACGGCACGCCCAGCTCCCGCCGCACGGGAGCCGCGTGCTTCATCGCGGGATGGAAATGCGGGGCGAACAGGAACGTGATGCCGGCTTCCTGGAGCGCGTGCGCCGCCTGCGCCGCGTCGAGAGGGATGCGCACTCCCAGCGCCTCGAGCACGTCCGCGGAGCCGCATTGCGAGGTGAAGGAGCGGTTGCCGTGCTTCGCCACCGACGCGCCGGCGCCCGCCGCGACGAAGGCGGCCGCGGTGGAGATGTTGAAGGTCGTGACCGCGCCGCCGCCCGTGCCGCAGGTATCGACGAGGTGAGGCCCCGCGGCGGGGACCCGGATCATGGCGGCACGCAGCGCGCGGGCCGCCCCCGCGACCTCCTCCGGCGTCTCGCCCTTGACGCGGAGGGCCAGGAGCAGCGCACCGAGCTGCGCCGGGGTCGCTTCCCCACGCATCACCGCGCTGAAGACGTCGTGCGTCTCCTGCTCGCTCAGGGACTGCCGGTTGGCGAGCGCCGCGAGCGCCCGCTGGAGCGGCGAAGGCTGGGCGGCGGTGGGGGCGGCGGGGATGGCGGCGGCGTGGTCGGGCATGGGTTCGCGGCTCGCCAAAGCTACCCCGAAAAATCGTCTTTTGTCAAATGGGACAACGGGTTGCGTGGCTTGATTGACCCCCCCGTTTTCTCTATCTTTCGCCCGTGACGAGCCGGCCCTACCTCGCCGTGGTGCACTATGATGGGGCGCAGTTCGTGGGCTGGCAGCGGCAGCGGCAAGGGCGCACGGTACAGGGCGAGTTCGAGGCCGTGCTCGAGCGCCTGATGGGCAGGCGGACGACGGCCATCGGCGCCGGCCGGACCGACACGGGGGTTCATGCGACGGGCCAGGGCGTCGGCTTCACGGCGCGCGAGCGATGGGCCGTCGATGTCGCCGGGTTGCGCCGCGCGCTGAACGCGCTCTCGCCGCGGGACGTATGGGTCGAGCACGTGCACCCGATGCGCCCCGGGTTTCACGCCCGCAAGAGCGCCACCGCGCGGCGCTACCGTTACGTGATCGGAACGGACGAAGCCGCCGGGTCCCCGTTCCGCCGGCCGTACGAGTGGGCGCTGGGCCGGCCGCTCGATGTGGAGACGCTGGCGCGCGCGGCCGCCGCGCTCCCCGGCGAGCACGACTTTCGCGGTCTCGCCGCCCGAGACGCGGCGAAACCCCACTACCGATGCCGCGTGGCGGTCGCCCGCTGGGCGCCGCGTTCGGACGGGGCGGGGGTGGATTTCACGATCGAGGCCGACCGATTCCTGCACCGCATGGTGCGCTTCCTCGTGGGCGTCATGGTGGACATCGCCCTGGGGAGGCGGCCGCCGTCCGACCTCCCCCGCTTGCTCGATGCGACGGACAATCAGACGGTGGGCCCGCCCGCTCCGCCCCAAGGGCTGTATCTGGAGGCCGTGCGTTATCCTCCTGACCTCTACGCCGAGGACTGAGCCATGAAGTTTTTCCTCGACACCGCCAGTCTCAAAGACATCAGCTGGGCCACGCAGGCGGGCCTGATCGACGGGATCACCACGAACCCCTCACTGCTCGCCAAGCAGGCGGGGGACCTCGACCCCAAGGACGTGCTCAAGGAGATCTGCTCGCTCGTCGAGGGACCGGTCTCCGCCGAGGTGGTGGCCGTGGACGTCGAGGGGATGCTGAAGGAGGGAACAGAGCTCGCCAAGATCGCCGAGAACATCGTGGTCAAGATCCCGATGATCGAAGCGGGAATGATCGCGGTGCGGCGGCTCGCTACCGAGGGCATCAAGGCGAACGTCACCCTGTGCTTCTCCAGCGTGCAATGCCTGATCGCGGCGAAGGCGGGCGCCGCCTACGTCAGCCCCTTCATCGGACGGATCGACGACGTGGGCCAGGAAGGGATGGACGTGATTCGCGAGGCCAGGGTGATCTTCGACAACTACGGAATCGAGACCGAGATCCTCGCCGCGTCGATCCGGCACCCGCGGCACGTGGCGGAGGCGGCGATGATCGGCGCGGACGTCGCGACGCTGCCGCCCGAGGTGCTGCGCAAGCTGCTGCTGCACCCGCTCACGGACCGTGGCCTCGACCAGTTCCTCGCCGATTGGAGCAAGCTGGTCGCCCGCGCCAAGGCCGCCGTTTGACGTACCTCTCGCCGTTGTCTCTACGCTACGCCTCGCCGGCGATGCAGGCGTTGTGGGGCGAGCGACGCCGCATCGGTCTGTGGCGTCGCCTGTGGCTGGCCCTGATGGAGGGCCAGCGGGAGCTGGGGCTCGCCATCCCGGACGACGCCCTGCGCCAGCTGCGCGCCCACCTCGACGACGCGGAGCTCGACCGCGCGGCGGAGCACGAGAAGCGCCTGCGCCACGACGTGATGGCGCACATCCATCACCTGGGCGAGCAGGCGCCGGCGGCGCGGCCGTTCCTGCACCTCGGCGCCACGAGCGCCTACGTCACGGACAACGCCGATCTCCTGCTGATGCGGGAGGGGATGCAGATCCTGCTCGGGCGGATCGCCGCCGTGCTGGTGGCGCTCTCCAAGCCCGCGCGCCGCCACCGCGCCCTCCCCTGCCTCGCCTACACCCACTTCCAGCCGGCCCAGCTCACGACCGTCGGCAAGCGGGTCACGCTCTGGATGCAGGAGTTTCTGCTGGACGCCGAGGAGCTGCTGCACCGCCTGGCGACGCTCCAGTTCCGCGGCGTTAAAGGCGCCACCGGCACCCAGGCAAGCTTCGTCGAGCTGTTCGATGGCGACGTCGACAAGGCGCGCGAGCTCGACGCTCGCGTGGCGAAGAAGATGGGATTCGCGCGCGTGTTCGCGGTCACGGGCCAGACCTACCCCCGCAAGGCCGACGCCCAGATCCTCGGCGCGCTGTCGGGGGTCGCCGCCTCGGCAGCCAAGTTCGCCACCGACCTGCGGCTGTTGCAGCACGACGGCGAGATGCTGGAGCCGTTCGAGAGCGACCAGGTCGGCTCCTCGGCCATGCCCTACAAGCGCAACCCGATGCGGGCCGAGCGGATGACGAGCCTGGGCCGCTTCGTGATCGAGCTCGAGGGGAACGCCTGGCACACCGCCGCCAGCCAGTGGCTCGAGCGCACGCTCGACGACAGCGCCAATCGGCGCATCGTTCTCCCCGAAGCCTTTCTCGCGACGGACGCGATCCTGGTGCTCGCCACCAACGTCGCGGCGGGGCTCGAGGTGCGGGAGGCGGTGATCGCGCGGCGAGTGCGGGAGGCGCTGCCGTTTCTCGCCACCGAGCGGTGGCTGGTGCGTGGGGTCAAGTCGGGCGGAGACCGCCAGGAGCTGCACGAGGTGATCCGCGGCCACAGCCTCGCCGTGGCGCAGGCCGTGGCGGAGACGGGCGCCGCGAACGACCTGCTCGAGCGGCTGGGTCGGGACCCCGCGTTCCGGCGGCTCGGGATTCGCGCCACGCCGGACGAGCGGGAGCCCGCCAGCTACGTCGGCCGCGCGCCCCAGCAGGTGGACGAATTCCTCGAGGAGGTGCTGCCCCCCGTGCTGCGCCAGATCGAAGCCGTGGCCCCCGTGGCCGCCGCCGCCGAGGTGACCGTCTGACCGCGCCGCTCGTCGCGAGCGCGCTGCCGCTCCCGCTGCTGCGCCGTGGCAAGGTGCGCGAGGTCTACGAGGTGGACTCGGACACGCTGCTCCTGGTCGCGAGCGACCGCGTGAGCGCGTTCGACGTGGTCCTGAAGGAGCCCGTCCCGCACAAGGGCGCGGTGCTGACCCAGCTCAGCGCCTTCTGGTTCGGGAAGCTCGCCGCCGTGATGCCGAACCACTTCCTGACGGCCGATGCGGACGCGCTCGCAGAGCGGGTCCCGGCGCTCTTCGGGCAGGGAGGGGCGCGGCATGCTGCGCCCCTACTCGCCGGGCGTGCCATGCTGGTGCGTCGCACGACCCCGGTGCCCTTCGAGTGCGTCGTGCGGGGCTACATCGCGGGCTCGGCCTGGGCCGAGTACCGGGAGCGGGGCACGCTCGCGGGCGAGCCTCTCCCCCCAGGCCTCCTTGAGAGCGGGCGGCTCGATCCGCCGATCTTCTCCCCTGCGACCAAGGCCGTGTCGGGGCACGACGAGAACGTGAGCTTCACCCACATGGCCGCGGCGCTCGGCCAGGCCCTGGCCGAACGCCTCAGGCGGGCGAGCCTGGCCTTGTACGAGGCGGGGCGCAGCGATGCGCGAGCGAACGGCATCATCATCGCCGACACCAAATTCGAGTTCGGTACCACCGCGACGGGCGAGCTGTTCGTGATCGACGAGATCCTCACCCCCGACTCGTCCCGCTTCTGGCCCGCCGACCGCTACCGGCCCGGCAAGAGCCAGCCCAGCTTCGACAAGCAGCCGTTGCGCGACTATTTGGCCGACCTGAAGAGGCAGGGGAGGTGGAACGGGAACCCGCCGCCGCCGCCGCTCCCGCCCGAGGTGGTGCGCGCCACGAGCGAGCGCTACTTGGATGCGTACCGCCGCCTGACGGGGAAGGCGTTGGAGGTGCGAGCGTGATCGCACGATTTGTTCCCACCCTGAAGGGTGGGCTCGGCGAGGCACTGCCCTTAAGGGCAACGCAGGGCCGAGCACAGGCTTCAGCCTGTGAACGCTGATGCGGATCGCTCCCGAGGGCTGGCCCTTCATCCTCCCCGGGTGGGCCCTCGTGGCGATGGGGGCGTGGGGCGTGGGCACATGGGGGGGGGGTCGGTGGCTGTGGGCGCTCGAGGTCGTGCTGCTGCTCCTCGCCCTGTGGCTGATCGTGTTCTTTCGCGATCCCGTGCGCTCGGGGCCGCGAGGGGAGCGATTCGTGATCGCGCCGGCGGATGGCAAGGTCGTGGCCGTCGCGCGGGTGGACGAGCCGACGTACCTGGGCGCACCCGCCACCCGGCTCTCGATCTTCATGAGCGTGTTCGACGTGCACGTGAACCGCTACCCCGTGTCGGGGACGGTCGAGCTGGTGCGCTACCATCCGGGGAAGTTTCTGCACGCCGCGACGGACAAAGCGAGTCTCGACAACGAGCAGTCGTCGGTGGGTATCCGCGGGCTCCGCGGCAGGGTGCTGGTGCGCCAGATCGCCGGGCTGATCGCGCGGCGCATCGTCACGGACGGTCGGGAGGGTGAGCGCGTGACACAGGCGGAGCGGATGGGGATGATCCGGTTCGGCTCCCGCGTGGATGTGTTCCTCCCCGCGGCGCTCCACCCCGTGGTCCGGGTGGCACCGGGTGACCGGGTGCGGGCGGGCGCCAGCGTGCTCGCGGAGTATCCCGAATGAGGCCGCCGCTCCGCTCGGGCCGCATCCGGCGCGTGGTCGTGGTGGTGCCGAGCCTGTTCACGCTGTTCAATCTGTTCTTCGGCATCTGGTCGATGGTGCTCGCGGCTCGCGGCGAGTACTACCGGGCGGGCTGGTACATCTTCTTCGCCGGCATCCTCGACGCCCTCGACGGCCGCGTGGCGCGCCTCTCCAACACCGGGTCGCGCTTCGGCGCGGAGCTCGACAGCCTCGTCGACGTGGTGAGCTTCGGCGTCGCCCCTGCGTTCCTCCTGTATCAGCTCGAGTTCTCGACCGCGGGCCAGGCGGCCTGGATCTTCTGCTACTTCTACGTGATGGCGGCGGCGATCCGGCTGGCCCGCTTCAACGTGACGCAGGCGGGGGCCGCGAAGACGGCGTTCATCGGGCTGCCGTCGCCGGCCGCCGGGATGACGCTCGCGACCTACTACCCGTTCACGACGACGGAGCTGTACCAGGCCTCGTTGCGGCTGCTGCCGTGGCACCACCTGCTGCAGCTCCTCATGATCCTCCTCACCATCCTCATGGTGAGCAACGTGCACTACGCCACGCTGCCGCGGGCCGGCGTGCGCACCGTGCGCGGCCTGTTGGGCCTGGCCACGATCCTGTTCGTCCTCGTGTTCGGCATTCTGGAGCACGACGCGTTCTTCTTCCCGCTGGGGATCGCCTACATGACCTACGGAGTGCTGCGGGCCGCCCTGCTGTCGTTCTTTGCCGAGCCCGAGGAGGACGAGGAAGCCGAGGTGGCGGGGCCGATCGTCTTGAGCGACGCCGAGCAGGGCGAGGACATCCCCGGGATCTCGACCGGCGGCGGGGCCGCATGAAGGCGTTCCGGGTGGAGGTCCGTGTGATGCCGCGGGCGACGCTGCTCGATCCCCAGGGCCAGGCCGTCGAGCACGCCCTGCACGCGCTGGGCTTCGCCGAGGTGACCGCCGTGCGCATCGGCAAGCACCTGATCCTCGAAGTCACGGCGCCCAGCAAGGACGACGCCGCGGCGCGGGCCCGCGCCATGTGTGACCGCTTGCTCGCCAATCCCGTCACGGAGGACTACTCGGTGCTCGTGGAGGCCGCCTGATGCGCCGCGTCGCCGTCGTGGTGTTCCCGGGATCGAACTGCGACGCCGATACGCTCCACGCCGCTCGCGCTGCCGGCTGTGAGGCATACTTCGTGTGGCACCGCGAGCGGGACCTGCGGCAGGCCGACGTCGCGGTCCTGCCCGGAGGGTTCAGCTACGGCGACTATCTCCGCTCGGGGGCGATCGCCCGCTTCTCGCCGGTCATGGCGGCCGTCGCCGAGCACGCGCGGGCGGGAGGCCAGGTGCTCGGGATCTGCAACGGCTTCCAGATCCTGTGCGAGGCCGGCCTGCTGCCGGGTGCGCTGATGCGCAACGCGGGACTGCGGTTCCTCTCCCGCCCCGTGTGGGTGCGAGTGGAGGCGAGCGACACGCCATTTACCTGTCTGTACGAGCGCGGCGAAGTGCTGGAGCTGCCCATCGCGCACGGCGACGGCCGCTACGCGGCGGACCCGCAAGCCGCGGCCGACCTCGAGGCCCGTGGCCAGGTGGTGTGGCGCTACGTGCGCGACAACCCGAACGGGTCGACGAACGACATCGCCGGCATCTGCAACGCCGGCCGCAACGTGGTCGGAATCATGCCCCACCCGGAGCGACGGATCGCCCCGGTCCTGGGCGGCCAGGATGGTGCCCGTCTCTTTCTCTCGATGGAGGCTGGACATGCGACGCAGCACGCTGTGGGTGTGCGCGCTGTTGGCGACCGCCACCCTGGGGTGTAAGCAGGTCAACGAGCAGGTCGCGAAGGTCAGGGAGAAGATCGCCGCGGCGCGGGAGCGCTTCACCAACCGCGGGCGTCCGGCCCCTGCCCAGCCGCCACCGGCCGCGCCCGCCCCGGCTGCACCCGCCCCCCCCCCCACGCAGCCCAACCCGCTGAGCCCCGGGGCCAGGCCCACGCCCGAGCCTCCTTCCAGGCCACCGGCCAGGCCGCAGCACCTCCCGGCCACCGCCCAGGCGCCCGCGATCCCGCGGCCGTCGCGCGACGAGCCCTACGTCTCCGACGACACGGGCACCATCGCGCCGGGAATGAGCGAGACCGACGTGTATTCCCTGTGGGGGCCGGCGGCCGCGGTGCGGCATTCGGGTGAGTACACGTACCTCTACTTCCGGAATGCGTGCGAGTACTCGTGCGGCATGCTCGATCTGGTGACGCTGCAGAACGGCCAGGTGGTCGATGCCGTGCTGCGGTGGGAGGGTCACCGCTACAGCGGACAGTCCTCGTCGCCTAAGGCGACCAAGCCGCACTACACGCCCGGCGGCGACACGCTCACCGTGCGTCCACCCTCGACGCCCTGAGCCATGCCGGAGAAGCCCAGCAAGAACGAAGAGGAGTACTTCGCCCGGCGCGACGCCGAACTGCTGCGCCAGCAGCGCGAGGCCGCCAGGAAGGCCCAGAGCGAAGCCGAACGGCGCTCGCACCACATGAAGTGCCCCAAGTGCGGGTACGACCTGATCACGGGGGAATGGCACGGCATCCAGGTCGAC
>QHUR01000032.1 GCA_003221995.1 Gemmatimonadota bacterium
CGCGCACCTCGACGGGCGTGGTGGCGCTGACGGGCGAGGAAGTGGCGCCCTCCGACGTGGGGCGCGTGAACGAAGTGGCGCGCGCCGTGTCGCTGGGACGCGACAACGAGCTGCTGCACGACATCCCGCAGGAGTACGTGGTCGACCAGCAGCGCGGTATCGTCGACCCGGTCGGGATGACGGGAACCCGGCTCGAGGTGGAGATGTACCTCGTCACCGTGCAGAGCACGGCGGCGCAGAACCTGCGCAAGGCGGTGCAGCGCGCCGGTTACCGGGTGGCGGACCTCGTGCTCGAGCCGCTCGCCGCGTCCTACGCGGTGCTGACCGAGGACGAGAAGGAGCTGGGCGTCGCGCTCGTGGAAGTGGGCGGCGGCTCGACCGGCGTGACCATCTTCCACGAGGGGAAGATCCGGCACCTGGCGTCGCTGCGGTACGCGGGGAGCCACGTCACGCAGGACCTGGTGCAGGGGCTGGGCGTGACGCAGGCGGACGCCGAGCGGCTCAAGGAGCGGCACGGGGTGGCGTACGGGCCGCTGGTGGATGCGGAGGAGATGGTGAATCTCCCGTCCACGCCGAGCCAGGGGGCGCGGCAGGCGTCGCGCGAGCTGCTGTCGCACATCATCCACGAACGGGTCGACGAAATCTTCCAGTTCGTGGCCCGGGAGTTCGAGCGGGCCGGGTACGGCGCGGGGCGGCTGCCGGCGGGGGTGGTGCTGACCGGGGGCACGGCGCACCTGCCGGGGATGGTGGAGCTGGCGCGCGAAGCGTTCGCGGCCCCGGTGCGCGCGGGGGCGCCCGAGATGGGAATCTCGGGGCTGGTGGACAGCGTGCAGGCGCCGCGCTACGCGGTGCCGGTCGGGCTGGTGCTGTACGCGGCGCGCAAGCTGGCGCAGGGCGCCGCGCCCGGTGGCTCGCTCGTGCGGAGCGCCGGCATGGAGAAGCTGTTCGGACCGCTGAAACGGTGGTTACAGGACTTCTTCTGAACGGAGACGCGAGAGAGCCATGATCTTCGAGCTCGAAGAGACCGTCACGCAGAACGCGCGGATGAAGGTCGTCGGCATCGGCGGCGGTGGCGGCAACGCGCTCAACCGCATGGTCGACGAGGGGCTCAACGGCGTCGAGTTCGTCTCCGTCAACACCGACGCCCAGGCCCTGATGAACAACAAGGCCGACGTCAAGGTGCAGATCGGCAAGAAGCTCACGCGCGGGCTGGGCGCCGGCGCGCGGCCCGAGATCGGCCGCCAGGCGATCGAGGAGAACCGCGACGAGGTGCTGCACGCGCTCCAGGGCGCGGACCTCGTGTTCGTCACCTGCGGCATGGGCGGCGGCACCGGCACGGGCGCCTCCCCCATCATCGCCCAGGCGTCGCGCGACCTCGGCGCCCTGACGATCGGCATCGTGACGAAGCCGTTCCTGTTCGAGGGGCGGAAGCGGATGCGCCAGGCGGACATGGGCATCGCCGAGATGCGTAAGCACGTCGACACGATGGTCGTCGTCCCGAACGAGCGCCTGCTCGCGGTCGTGGGGAAGGGCATCCCGTTCCAGGACGCCCTCAAGAAGGCCGACGAGGTGCTGCTGCACGCCACGCAGGGGATCTCCTCGCTCATCTCGGTGACCGGCATCGTGAATGTGGACTTCGCCGACGTGCGCACCGTGATGCAGAACGGCGGCGCCGCGATCATGGGTACCGGCACCGGGCGTGGCGAGAACCGCGCCATGGAGGCGGTGCAACAGGCGATCTCGAGCCCGCTGCTCGACAACATCTCGATCGCAGGGGCGACGGGTGTCCTCATCAATATCACGGGTGGCGAGGACCTCACGCTGGGCGAGGTGACCCAGATCTCCGACGTCGTGAAGGATGCCGCGGGCGAAGACGCCGAGATCATCTTCGGCACGGTGAACGATCCGGCGATGCACGGCGAGATCCGCGTCACCGTGATCGCCACGGGCTTCGACCGCGGGAAAGAACAGGCGGAGTCGCTCGTGGGCGCGCGCCCGGCGGCGGGTGTGCTGCCGTTCCGCGAGCGCGGGCGACCGACGCCCGTGCCCCCGCCCGGATTCCCCAAGACCGCGGAGCCGCTGGTCCGCCGCTCGACGTCCCACGCGCCTCCCCCGCCTGCTGGCTCGGAGGTCAACGAGCTCGAGATCCCCACCTTCATTCGGAGACAGATGGACTGATGGCCTGGCGGGGCAGCCATTACGTCGCCGCCGGCCTGTTCGCCGGCGGCGCGCTGCTCTGGGCCGGCGCCGACGCCTGGCCCTGGCGCCGCCCCCTCACGGCGCCGCCGATCGTCGTGTCACAGGCTTACGTGGACTTCGCCGATACGCTGGGCAAACGCGAGACCCTGTCCGCCGTGCTCGCGCGTGGCGGCATCGTGGGTCGGGATTACGCCGGGCTCCTGGCGGCCGCCCGCGACCTCGACGTGCGCCGCCTCCGCCCCGGGCTCGTGTTCCAGTTCCGCCGCCTCAAGACCGACAGCCTCGCCCACCAGGTCACGATCCGCACCGGGCCCGAGACGCGCCTGCGGCTCGCGCGCGGGAACGGGGCTTGGTCGCAGACGGTCGAGGTGATCCCCTGGACCGTGGCGCGCGTGCGGGTGAGCGGCCTGATCGAGACGTCGTTGTATGACGCGCTCGACAAGGCGATGCCCGACAGCCTGCTCCCCGCGGTCGAGCGGCGCCTGCTCGCGTGGGAGATCGCGGACGTGTACGACTGGGAGGTGGACTTCACCCGCGACGTGCATCCGGGCGACCGGTTCTTGGTCCTGATGGAGCGGCTCGAGTCGGGAGAGGGAGAGCGCCGCTTCGGCCGGATCCTCGCCGCCCGCGTGAACACCGGCCGCACGCAGAACTACGCGTTCTACTTCGAGGCTGGGGACCGCACCGCCGGCTTCTTCGACGAGCAGGGACGCTCGCTGAAGCGCGCGTTCCTGCGGGCGCCGCTGCAGTTCCGCCGCGTCTCGAGCCGTTTCGGCGGCCGCTACCACCCGGTGCTGCACCGCTGGCGCAGCCACGAGGGGATCGACTTCGCGGCGGCCTACGGCACGCCCGTGCGCGCCACCGCCGACGGCCTCGTGACGCGCGTGGGCCGGGAAGACGACGGCTACGGCAACCTGATCGAGCTACGACACGCCAACGGGATCCGTACCCGCTACGGCCACCTGTCCGGGTTCGCCCGCGGGCTGCGGGTGGGCGAGCGCGTGCAGCAAGGCGAGACGATCGGCTACGTGGGCTCCACGGGTCTCTCGACCGGCCCACACCTCCATTACGAGTTTCTCGTGAACGGGCGGGCCACGAACCCGCAGCGCAAGGACATGGGCGCGGGCCAGCCGGTACCCACGGCCGCCCGCGCCGCGTACGACTCGGTCCGCACGGCGTTGCTCGCGCAGCTGGAGCCGGCGCCGCACGCCGCCCCTCCGGTCGTCGCCGCGCCCCCCGTCGCCGCGCGCGATTAGTTTCCTTCACATCCGTGGAGCTCTACCCCGCCGTTGACGTGCAGGGCGGGCGGGTCGTGCGGTTGCGCCAGGGCGAGGCCGCGCGCGCCACCGCCTACGGCGACGATCCCGTCGCCGTCGCCGAGGGGTTCGCCGCAATGGGCGCGCGCTGGCTGCACTTCGTCGATCTCGACCGCGCCTTCGGCACCGGCGACAACCGCGCGCTGGCGCGGCGCCTGCTCGCCACGGCCAAGACCCATGTCCAGGTGGGCGGCGGCCTGCGCACCGCGGAGGCGATCGAGGAGATGCTCGCCTGGGGCGCCACCCGCGTCGTGATCGGCACCAAAGCCGCGACCGACCCGGCACTGGTCGAGCGGCTGCTGCGCCGGCACGGCGCCACTCGACTCGCCGTGGGGATCGACGCCAAGGACGGTCGCGTGGCCGTGCGGGGATGGACCGAGGTGTTCGACCTCGCACCCGTGGAGCTCGCCCGCCGCGTGCAGCAGCAGGGCGCGACGACCGTGATCTACACCGACGCCGCGCGCGACGGGATGCTCGCCGGGCCGGATCTTGCCGGGGCGCGCGCTCTCGCCGCCTTGGGACTCGACGTGATCGCGTCGGGTGGCGTGGCGTCGCTCGACGACCTGCGAGCGGCGCGCGCGGCCGGGCTCGCGGGGGCGATCGTGGGCCGCGCCCTGTACGAAGGCCGCTTCACGCTCGCGGAGGCGCTCGAGTGCGCGGCCGGCTGAGCGCCGGCTTGCTGCTGCTCCGGGCCACGGGCGTCGCGGCGCTCGCGCTGCTCCTCTGGAACCCGGTCACGACCCGCTCCGAGCCCGGCGGCCCACCGCTCGTCTTGCTCGACGCATCGCTCAGCATGGCCGGCCAGGGCGGCCCGTGGCGCGCCGCGCTCGACACGGCGCGTGCCCTCGCCGCTGACGGCGTGATCTGGCGCTTCGGCCGCGCGGTGCGCGCCTTCGACCCGCTCCCGCCGGCGGATGGGGCGAGCCGGCTCGGCCCGGCGCTCACCGCCGCCGCGGCACGCGTCGGCCCCGTGATCGTCGTGACGGACGGCGCCATCGCCGACCTCCCCGACGTGCCGCCCGATCTCGTGCGGCGGGCGCGCCTCGTCGTGCTGCCACGCCCCTCGTTCTTCGACGCGTTCGTCGCGTCCGTCGAAGGGCCGCGGCGCGTCGCCGCGAACGACACGGTGCGGCTCAGGGTGAGCTACGGTATTGCCGGGATGCGGGATGCGGGAAGCGGGATGCGGGATGCGAGAGGCGGGATGCGGGATGGGTTACTCGCGGTGACGAGCGAGGGTCGGCGTCTCACCTCGCGGCGTGTCACCCTCCCGGATAGCGGCATCCTCTCCGCCGAACTCACGCTTCCCGCATCCCGCATCCCGCATCCCGGCTGGTCGACCCTTGAGGTGCGATTGGAGGACGTCGGCGATGAAGAGCCCCGCGACGACGCCCGCCTGTTCGTCGTCGAAGTGAGCCCAGCGCCGGCGATCGTGATGCTCGCAGCGCCGCCCGACTGGGACACGCGCTTCCTGTCGCGCACGCTCGCGGAGGTCGCGCGCGTCCCCGTGAAGACGTTCGTGGCGACCGAACCCGGACGCTGGCGCGATGCCGCGACGCTCGCCCCCGTCTCCCCGGCGGATTTGGCGCGCAGCACCGCCGCCGCGCGGCTCGTCGTCGCGGCGGGCGATCCGACCCTGCTGCCCACTCCGGGGCTGCGGCGCGCCGCGCCTCCCTCCCTGCTCTCGTGGCCCACGGTGGGCGGCGTGCCGGGCGACTGGTACGTCGAGCCACCGCCGCCGTCGCCCGTCGCGGCCGCGCTCGCCGGCATCCCCTGGGACTCGGTGCCGCCCGCTACCGCGGCGACGGGGGTGGCGCCGGGCCGCGACACGTCCGGCGAGGTGGCGCTCAGCGCGCGGCTTGCGCGCCGCGGCGCGCCGCGGCCGATCGTGCGGCTCGGCGTGCGGGACGGGGTGCGGCAGGCGACACTATCGGCGACGGGCTTGTACCGCTGGGTGTTTCGGGGCGGGGCGGGCGCGGAGGCCTACCGCGCGCTCGTGGCGGCGCTCGCCGACTGGCTCTTGGGTGGAGGAGAAGGGAGAGGAGAGAGGTTCGTGCCGGTGACCTACGAGGTGCCGAACGGGATACCCGTCGTGTGGCGCTGGGTGGGAAGAGGGGTGACCGGGTCGCCGAGTGACGTCGTCCTGCGTCTTGCGGGAGACGCGGGCGTGCGCGTCGACACGCTGCGGTTCGACGCCGCGGGGCAGGCGGCGCTGCTGCTCCCGCCCGGCGTGTATCGCTACGCGAGTGAGGACGGGGGGGGCGGCGGCGAGCGCGGGCTCGTCGCGGTGGAGACGTACTCGGATGAGTGGCGCCCGGCTCAAGCGGTGTTGCGGGCGCACGAGGGCGCGCCCGCGGGGCGGCTCGTGGGGATCGGGCTGCGCGATCGCTGGTGGTTGTACGTCGTGGCGATCGCCACGTTCGCGGCCGAGTGGGCGTGGCGGCGGCGGCAGGGGCTTCCCTAACGGCCGGCGAAGACCGGTGAACAGCGGGGGAACCCTAAAGGACTCCCTCGCGGTCGGGGGGAAAGGGGAAGGGTGGTGAATCTGGCGCTCGGGACGTCGGTCAAGTACTTGAAGGGCGTCGGGCCCAAGCGGGCCGAGGCGCTCGCGCGGCTCGGCGTTCGGACGATGGGCGATCTCCTGTACCACGCCCCGCACCGCTATCTCGATGCCACGCGGGTCACGCCGCTCGCGCAGGCGCGCGTGGGCGAGGAGGTGACCGGCGTGGGGCGTGTCGTCAGCACCGGGGTGATCCCCACGCGCCGCGGGCTGCGCGTGTTCCGCGCGATCCTGCGGGACGAGAGCGGGCTCGTCGAGTGCGCCTGGCCGGGCCAGCCCTTCCTCGAGCGCACCATCAAGCGGGGCCAGCTGCTGCTCGTCACCGGGCCCGTCCGCTACTACCACGGGCGCCAGCTCGTGCCGCGGGAGTTCATCCTGCTCGCGGACGCGGGGGAAGAAGGCCCGGACCAGGGCCTCGTCTTGCCGATCTACCCGGCCACGGAAGGCCTCACCCACCGCCAGATCCGCGCGCTCGTGCACCAGCACCTCGACGCCCTGCTGCCGCTCGCCGACGACCCGCATCCCAGAACTCTGCGCGACACGGTGGGCGTCCCCGATCTCCGCACCGCGCTCGCGGCCGTGCACCGGCCGGCGACGCTCGAGTCGGCGGAAGCGGGACGGCGGCGCCTGGCGTTCGACGAGCTGTTCGACCAACAGCTGGTGCAGGCGCGCGCCCGCGCGCTGGCGAAGCGGGCCCGGGCCGGGATCCGCTTCGAGCTGACGAAGCAGCTCACCACCCGCCTCAAGGAGCACCTGCCGTTCGAGCTGACGGCCGACCAGCGGCGCGCGGTGCGCGAGATCTCGGACGACCTGACGGCGCCGCTCCGGATGCACCGGTTGCTCATGGGCGACGTGGGGACCGGAAAAACCGTCGTGGCGCTGTTCGCGATGCTGGTGGCGCTGGAGAACGGCTACCAGGCCGCGATCATGGCGCCAACCGAGCTGCTGGCCGAGCAGCACGGTGTCACGCTAGCGCGGCTGCTCGAGCCGCTGGCGCTCGTCCCCGAGCTGCTCGTCGGGCGGCTCGGCGCCGCCGACAAGCAGGCGGCGCGGGAGCGGATCGCCTCGGGCGCCGCGCGCCTCGTGGTGGGGACGCACGCCCTGATTCAGGAATCCGTGACGTTCCGGCGGCTCGGGCTCGCGGTGATCGACGAGCAGCACCGCTTCGGCGTGGAGCAGCGGGCGGCGCTGGTCGAGAAGGGGGACGCGCCCGATGTGTTGCTCCTGACCGCGACCCCGATCCCCCGCTCGCTCGCGCTCACCCTGTACGGCGATCTCGATGTGACCGAGCTGCGCGAGCGGCCGCCGGGGCGCGGGACGGTCAAGACGGCGCTCCGCACCGAGAGCGCGCGGGACAAGATCTACGGTTTCATCCGCCGCGAGTGCGCGGCCGGGCGGCAGGCCTACGTGATCTATCCCGTGATCGAGGAGTCCGAGCGCGCCGACCTGAAAGCGGCGACCACCATGGCCGCGCGGCTGGCGCGGGCCTTTCCCGACCTGCGCGTCGGCCTGGTGCACGGCCGCTTGACCGCGGACGAGCGCGACGCCACGATGCGGGCGTTCCGCGACAACGCGATCCACGTGCTCGTCGCGACCAGCGTGATCGAGGTGGGGATCGACGTGCCGAACGCCAGCGTGATGCTGATCGAGCACGCCGAGCGGTTCGGGTTGGCGCAGCTGCACCAGCTGCGCGGCCGCGTGGGCCGCGGCGCGGCGGAGAGCCACTGCATTCTGCTGAGCGACGTCTCCGACGCGGAGGCGCGGCTGCGCGCCTTCAGCGAGACGACGGACGGTTTCAAGATCGCCGAGCTGGACCTGAAGGAGCGCGGCATGGGTGAGCTCGCGGGCGCCCGCCAGCACGGCGGCATCGCGCTGCGCTACGCCGACCTGGAGCGCGATCTGCCGCTGCTCGAGGCCGCGCGCCGGGCGGCGGCGGGGATCATCGAGCGCGATCCCACGCTGGCGCGGCCCGAGCACGCGGCCTACCGCGAGCAGATCCTGCGGCGCTACGAGCGGGGGTTTGAACTCTTCAGGGTGGGATAAGCCTCAGACGTGGGACATCAGACATCAGACATCAGACGTCAGACATCAGACGTCAGCATAGGCTCCGTTCTGAGGTCTGACATCTGATGTCTGACGTCTAGAACTCCAGCCGTACAGCCACCTGCACACCGCCCGTCCACACGTCACCGGAGACTTCCAGGGGAGCGAAGGGCTTATTCCCCGGCCCGCCCGGCTGGTGCCGCAGGTCGAGCAGGACGAGCGCCGCGGTGGCGAGGAGGCTCGTCTGGGCGGCGAGGATGCGGGCCCGCGCCCGGCGGTCGTGGTAAGCGGACTGCTGGGCGTCGGATGCCTGGTTCGACCGGACGTGCTCCTGGGCGGCCATGACGGTGAACGCCACCGTCGCCGCCCCGGTCGCCCATTTGCCGTAGTGGACGAGGCCGCGGGTGAAGGAGCGCTGCGGGAGCGTGTCTTGGGCCGGCGCGGTGCGTGGGGCCAGGGCGAGCACGAGCAGGGCGGCGGCGGCGCGGAGCATCATCGGTACGCGTGAATATCGCCGCGTCCGGAGACCACCACCAGCTGTCGGTCGCGCACCAGCGGCGGCTCCTCGATCGGCCCGTCGAGCTGCACGCGCCAGCGGATGCTCCCCGGTCCGGGATCCACGAGCAGCACCTCGCCGCTCACGCTCGCGACGAGCACGCCGGCGGCGAGCGGCGTGGGTCCGGCGGTGGCCACGATGCGCAGGGCGATGGCGCGCGCGCCGGCTGGATGCGCGACGGGGATGAGCCACAGCGCGCCGTCCCGCGCCAGAGCGTACACGGTGTCGCGGGCCACGGCGACCGCGCCGAACACGCCGTCGCCCGCGGGATGATCCCAGGCCACGGCGAGCCCGGGGAGCTCGACGGCGAGCACGTGGCCGCCCGTCGTCCCGAAGTAGAGGCGCGACTCCGCGAGCGCCGGCGCCGCCAGCACCGTCCCCGGCGTGGCGAGCCGCGCGCGGACCTCTCCCGACGTCTTGTCGAGCAGATACAGGGTGTCCCCCGCGGTGGCGACGGCGAGCCCAAACGGCGTGGCGACGGGGGCCGCGCGCACCGCGCCGGGGAGGCGGCGGCGCCAAGCCACGGCGCCGCGCTCCGCGCCGAGTCGCAGCACGGTGCCACGCTCCGTCGCGGCGTAGATGGTGTCCCCTTCGAGTGCCAGCGGCGCGATGACGCTCTCTGTCTTAGTGCTCCACAGCGTGTGGCCGTCGCGCAGCCGCAGCGCGTACACCCTGCCCTCGGCCGCCTCGGTAGCGACGTACAGCCGCTCCTCCTCGAGCAGCGGGCCGGCGTGAATCGGTCCCTGGAGCCTCGTGCGCCACAGCGCCTGTCCCGTGGCGCGGTCGAGCAACGCCACCACGCGCTCGGCGACGCCGACCGCTACGACCGTCTCCCCCAGCGCCGGGCTGCCGCGCACCGCGCGCCCCACGTCGGCGCGCCACAGCGGCCGCGGGTCGGGTACCAGCGACTCGGCGGCGCAGGCGTCGTGGCGCGCGTTGCCGAGGTAGGCGACCCAGCCCGCGTCCTGGCGTGCGGGCCCGAGCTTCGACGACGGCACGTAGGTCACGCACGCCGTCGCGTTGACAGCCCAGAGAGCCGCCACTAGTATGCCGCGCCTATGCCGGAGACCCACCGCCCGCACCGCATCGAGGACCTGCCGCGGCTCGCCGGCGCCACCGTCGCCGTGCGCGCGTGGGTGACCACCACGCGCTCCAGCGGCAAGATCGCCTTCGTGATGCTGCGCGACGGCACGGGGTACGTCCAGGCGGTGGTATCGAAGAAGGACGTCCCCGACGCGGCGTGGCAGGCGTGCGGCAAGCTCACACAGGAGACGTCGGTCGAGGTGGTGGGTGCGGTGCGCGCGGACCCGCGCGCGCCGGGAGGGGGAGGCGTCGAGCTGCAGGCCTCGGACCTGACGATCCTCGGGCCGAGCGACGCCTTCCCGATCACGCCGAAAGAGCACGGCACCGCGTTCCTGTTCGAGCACCGTCATCTCTGGCTCCGCAGCCGCCGCCAGGTGGCGATCGCCCGGGTGCGGCACGAGGTGGTCCAGGCGATCCGCGATTTCTTCTACGAGCGGAACTTCGTGCTCGTCGACACGCCGATCCTCACCGGGGCGATCGGCGAGCACGCCGGCACGCTGTTCGCGACCGAGTACTTCGATCTCGGCAAGGCGTACCTCGCCCAAACCGGCCAGCTCTACGTCGAGGCGGCGGCGGCCGCGCTGGGCAAGGTGTACTGCTTCGGCCCCACGTTCCGCGCCGAAAAGTCGAAAACGCGCCGCCATCTCACCGAGTTCTGGATGGTGGAGCCCGAAGTGGCGTGGAACGACTCCGACGCCAATATGACGCTCCAGGAGGAGTTCGTCGCCTCCATCGTGGCGCGCTGCCTGGAGCGGCGGCAGGCCGAGCTGGCCGAGCTGGAGCGCGATCCGGGGCCGCTCGAGCGGGTGACGCCGCCGTTTCCCCGGATGTCCTACACCGAGGCGGTGGAACGGCTCAAGGCGCTGGGCGCGGACCTGCCGTGGGGGCGCGACCTGGGCGGCGACGAGGAGACGCTGCTCGCGAAGCAATTCGACCGCCCGGTCATGGTCTACAACTACCCCCGCGGGGCGAAGGCCTTCTATATGAAGGAAAACCCGGCCGATCCGCGCACCGTGCTCAACAACGACATGCTCGCCCCCGAAGGGTACGGGGAGATCATCGGCGGGAGCCAGCGCGAGGACGATTACGACCGGCTGCTCGCGCGCATCCGCGAGGAGGGCCTCCCCGAGGAGGCCTACGCCTGGTACCTCGATCTGCGCAAGTACGGCACGTTCGTGCACGCGGGCTTCGGCCTGGGGATCGAGCGCACCGTGGCTTGGATCTGCGGTATCCCGCACATCCGCGAGGCGATCCTCCCCGAGGAGGCCTACGCCTGGTACCTCGATCTGCGCAAGTACGGCACGTTCGTGCACGCGGGCTTCGGCCTGGGGATCGAGCGCACCGTGGCTTGGATCTGCGGTATCCCGCACATCCGCGAGGCGATCGCGTTCCCGCGCACGCTGTATAAGCTGTGGCCGTGAGAAGGGCGGCAGCCGCCCTCTATCGTCCTCTGCCGTCCTCTACCGTCTTCTTCACTTCCTCCCACAACCGGTCCAGCTGCTCCAGGCTCGCGCGTCCCATCACGAGCCCGCGCTGCTGCGCGAGCCGCTCCACCGCCGCGAACCGCCGGCGGAACTTGTCGTTCGCCCGCTCGAGCGCGTGGTCGGGATCGACGCCGAGCTTGCGCGCCAAGTTCACGACGGCGAACAGCAGATCGCCGAGCTCGGCTTCGCTCGTTTCCCGTTCGAGCTCCGCGATCTCTTCCTTCACCTTGGCGAGCGGCCCGCTCGCGTCGGGCCAGTCGAATCCCACTGCGGCCGCGCCTTGTTGCAGCCGAC
>QHUR01000195.1:0-2800 GCA_003221995.1 Gemmatimonadota bacterium
TCCCACGGTTTTGTGTATCGCCGTGCCACTCCCTCGGAGTATCCACTGCGAGGCACGATGCAGTGAGACTGTGCGTGAACGCGGGTGAGGGTAACTTCCTGGCATCTGCCTCGTAGTGTACCCTCACCCGGCCTGCTCCACAAGCCGAATGTCCGTGTTACAAGTCACGCCACGAGATCAGATGGCTCCAGACCGAGCCCGCCGATGTGCCGCAGATCTGGCCCAACACGCCGGTGCTGGCCTGGATGAAGCCGGTAATCCGTCCGGTGCACCCCGCACTGCTCGCGGACCCTGACGTACCGCTCCCTTGAGCGCCGATCTGAACTGCCATCTGCGACGGTAACCCCTGGCCCAGCGAGATGGCCTTGCTTGCGAGCACATTAGTCCCCGATGGGACAGCCCCGACGGCCGAGGCTGTGTACGGGCCGCCGGTCAGGTAATACACCGCATAGAGCTGTCCTGTCCCTGTAGCCTGGCAGATATCAGTGGATGGGACGAAGGTCGTGAAGAATACGGTCCCGCCGAGCAGCGTGGCCGATGAGACGTTCCGTTCTCCGGTGGTCAGGCACGTAGGCGGACATCCTGTTGGTGGACTGGGTAATAGCCCCTTGGTCGGGTCGTTGAAGGTCGTGAACCAGCCGTCCATATTCTGGATATTATTCACTAGGTTGCCGCCTCCAGAACTAAACCCGATGGTAAAGCTAGACGTGCTGCCCGTCGTGCTCACGTTGCTGCCTGACGCGCAGCTTGTGCAGGTCACGACGTTGGAGGAATTGAACAGGTTGTTCCGTTCGACGCCCTGGTTCGTGCACGACCCGTTGATAATGCAGTCCTTCACCCCGAAGAAGTGCTGGGTGTCCACATTGCTCTTGTCGCCGGTAGAATAGTACCGGCCGGAACCGAAGAAGAGCCAGGTGTTCTGGGTATCATCCTGCGTCAGCGCCGGTGCCGTCGTGATCGGTCCGACATTGCAGGGAGACGGGCTGGGACAGGTGGTCGCCTGCGGCGAGGTGTACGCGAACGTGCTGATCAGCGACGAGGGACAACGCAGGCCCCCTGCCGCGCATGAGGGAATCCCCCCTGCCACGACTCCCCAGTTATCCGGATTGGTGCTGCCTCCGTTCGTAGTCAGGCGCCACATCGCGCCTCTCCACACAGGCCCGGTGCCGGTACAGCCCGTACTTGTCGTGGAGCCATTACAGATGGCGCTCCCGGCGTAGATCACATCCGTTCGGAAATCCAGCTCGAAATCGAGCGTGACCGCATCCGCCATAAAGGCGCCGGTCACCCCTGTCGAATAGGCACGCAACTGGCCACTTGCCGCACTCTTGTTGGTCGCAATACAAGGGTTGGTCGTCGAGCAGCTCGTGCTGCCGGAGGTACCGCTCGTCTTATTAATGTCGGCGTAGGCCGGGCCCTGCTTCAGATCCACCACAAACATCTGCGCGGTCTGGGTGCTGAAGGCATCGTGGTGCGTGGGGCCGGTGCCGAAGACCACGTACCATTTCTCGTTCGTACTGGAGGTCTTGGCGTCGGTCGAGGGATTGACCCGCAAGACAGCGGGCTTGGCCGTGGTCAGCCCCAGATCCTTGTCACGGAAGACCCAAAGCAGCCTCGGCTCCTTTTCCGGGTTCGTGATGTCCATCACGAAATAAGAAGAGAGGAACACGCGATAATCACTACCACTTGTTCCATTGCCGGTATCGGTGGTGGTCCCGTTATAGTTGAAGTCGGCCTGCACCACCCGCGGCGTACCCTTGCCGGACGTGCAATTGGTGCAGCTCCCGCCGAGCCGGAATCCCCCGATCAGGATGGTCCCCCAACCACCGGGGTGATCGGCATCCGCAGTGAAAATCCGCGCATCCGTGACCTTGGGCGTCAGGTCCACGTAATAGGCGTGGTCATAGTTTGGCACCGTCAACCACCGGAGCTGAGGCAGGAGGTCCTGCGGAATAAACGCCCAGAGCTCGGCCCCCAGGAGCGGCGCGTCGGTCCGGAACGCATACTGCGTCACGGCCGCGTCGCACGGCAGACCCGCGCAGTCCGTAGAACCATGGAGCTGCTTCGGTGTGGTCGTGAACCGGACCTGCACCGTGGGGCCGGTCCCATCGATCGGTGACTCGTCTGTCTTGAAGAATCCCGCGTTGAACGCGTGCAGCATGCCGTCATTGGCGCCCATGTAGGCCACCTGCCGGCGGTCCTTGTACCGCTGGAAGAATTGCGCGTAGGTCGTATCGCCGTACAGCACGTCGTACCGCTCGCGCGGTGCGCCGACGATCACCGGTGAGGAGTTGATCACGTCCCCCAGCTTCCACTGAGCTTGGACGATGGCGCCAGCGTCGTTCACCACGTTGAAGGTCCGGTCCCGTAGGCCTGACACGGCTGAGCCACGGCTCCAGGTGATGATACTGGTCGCCTCGTTCTGGGCGCATTGCCGGCGAGTGATGCCGAGACAGCCTGCCAGATTCGGATCGGTGCTGATATCGGCGGGGGTTATGGCGGCGACGTTATCACCGTTGCAGTACAGCACGGCTTTGCCGCCCAGGAAGGGACACAGGGTAAACGCATTGGCGGTGCTGAACTCGAGCGTCTCGTTGCCGGCGCCGCCTCCGATGCCGCCGCCGTTGCTCACGTCCGCCCAGGTCAGGATGCGCCGACAGGTATTCCCGCCCTGTGACATGATGCCTGCTATAGGCCACGTGGTCGAACTCTCACAGGTCGTCCCGGGACTCAGCAGAGCCAGCCGCCGTCCGCCTTCCCAAAGCGGTTGCACATTACTCACCCCACCTGTGCTCAGGGC
>QHUR01000195.1:2810-5872 GCA_003221995.1 Gemmatimonadota bacterium
TCTGGAACGGGGTTGTCGTGTCGGCCACGCCGTCCCCCGCCGTGCTGCCGGGCGCCGTTCCATCATCCTTGAAGCGGTCCACCACGACGCTGTTAAAATTGGGACTTGAGGGGTCCGTCTCGAGTCGGACTTTGATAATACAGTCGTGAATGAGCACTAGTTTGCCGTCCGGAGGTCCCGCACAGCCCGGGGCGGAGTAGTCCTCACGAAGGTTCCCGAATTTGTCGAGGAACAGCCCCTGCGTGAACCCCGTCCACAGCACCTGGTTAGTGTTGGATGCAATGTTGACGAACGTGACGGGAAAGAAATAGGCCTGGTAGATCGCGCCATCACCGGTGGATGACGTCGCCAGCACTGAGACCGAGGTCCCGGACGATGTCTTCTGGAGCATGCTGACGAGAGCAGCCAGCATCTTGTCCTTCATGTCGTTGGCATTCTGCGACTCGAAATAGGTGTCGGGAACACCGTCGGGGACCAGCAGACCAGTCACATTGTCCACCTGGTCCCATTCGGACTGGAGGTCAGGCACGTTGTTCCCGTTCTCGTCGATGAACCCGCCATTCTTGCCGGCCTGCATCAGGATCTCGCGCCCGGAGATGTTCCCGAACGCGAAGACCGGATAGATCGTCACGTTCTGGAAGCCGGTCAGGTCATGCCCGGTCTCGGTGGTGCCGTTGGGATACGTGACCGTGGCCTGCCGCAGGTCGGTCGTGTGGCCCCAGTAGGCAATCTCGTCGAGGTAGTGGTTCCTCGTGCTAAAGGGGTAATCCGTCTTGTGCTTTTTCAGGAGGGTGGCCGGCGCTATGGTATTGGCCGCACCGGCGTTGGTGGGATCGACACTGACGGTGTCGAAGCACCCGCTCTGAGCCACGTAAGCGGCCTGGTCCGCGGCTGATCCGGTGAGGGAGGCCGGCGTGCCAGTATAATCGCCCGTGCAGGTGGAGCCGTGGATGGCGGTGGCGGTGGCTGAGGGGTAGATGAACCTATCCAGTTCGGTGTTGTCGTCTATGTTCGGCTCGCCGTCCGTCAGGAACATGATGAAGGTCTTGCAGCAGGGGACCACCTTCGAAGAGGACGCCCAGACGGGGTTGGCGCTGCTAAAGAAATACGGGTCCCGGCCGGCCGTACAGTTGGAAAACGACGAGCCTTGATACCCGGACGGACAGGTCTCACCCGACACCAGCGAGACGCTTTCTCCCGTCCCTAACCCTCCCGCGGTCTGGGAGGATCCGAACGCCGGCCCGCACGCCGAGAACGCGCAGGGATAGAGGAACGTCGTCGTTGCCCCGAACGGCTGGGGCAACTGGGCAATGTACCTGATGCCGGTGTAGAGCGTCTCGGAGAGCGGCGTGCCGGTGGCCGCAAACGTGCTTTGGATCTGGCCGAGCATCGCCGCCTTATTGGACGTATAGGTCGTGATGGTGGTCGAGTTGTAGGGGATCCCCTGGGTCGAGCCGATCGGCACGAGGACTTTGCCGCCGTCGCCGGAGTTCCTGAACTCGATCAGGCCGAACCGGGCCTTGTCGCCAAGGTCCTGGATCACGCCCGTCGGTTCGGTCGCGGCGGACACCTGGATCATAAACTCCCCAGTCGTAGGCGGGGTTGCAGCCCCAACAATCCCACAGGCGGTGGCTCCGGAAGACGGTTCCGCCACATTACTTGCGCCGACGCAGAACCCGCCCGACGTCATGGCAGTGCTAGCCATGAGATGGAGGACCAGACTGGTAGGGGATCCCGCCGCCGCACTCACCAGCGTCTGAATTGCGGTCGGCACCCGCCCATTGGCCCCGTTGGGCCCGGCCCCCAACGCGATAGGCGCGGTCGCCTCGTTCGCGCAACAGAAGCTGAGTGCGCCGTCCGCCCCCTTGATCGTGATCTTGGCCGGAGACCCGCTCGCCGGACAGGTGCCGTCCGCCGCGCGGGCGACCACACATTGCCCCCCTATCAGCGCCTTTTTCAGCGCGTCCTGCCGCCGGAAGGTGGCCCAGTTCAGAAAATTTCCGTCCCATTCAGTCGCTCCGCAGGCCGAATTGATCGCCGCCTTCGTCGAGGACGGATCGAAGCGGGTATTGGTGCTGTCATAGGTATAGCAACTCAACAAATCGAAATTGCCCGAGAAGGTCACCGTTTCCCTGAACGGGGCGCCGTCCGGCGTGCCAGCGGGATACAACGCCGTGGAGGTCGGACACTGGCCATAGACGTTGGGAGCAGGAAGGCCCACGCGCGGGTTGCCTGGAGGTCCTGCGATGACAAGTTGAGGGTTGCCAGGCGCGGGAGTGGTTCCTGGCTGAGCGGCCATTTGATAAGTAAGTGTGGTGGCCGAGGGCACAGAAGCGATCGTAAACGTCCCGTTGTAGTTCGCGTTGCTGGCGATCGTCGTCGTCACACCGGAGATGGTGATTTGGGTCACCCCCACGTCGGCCGCGGTAAACCCATGCTGGCTAGCGTACGTCACCGTCGCGGTTAGATTCCCCGATCCACCCTTCCTGATCGAGGTGAGCGCAAAGAACTGGTTCGTCGTGTTGTCGCAGACCGCCCGGTATCCCATGCTTCCGGAGTTGTCCAGCATGATGAGCACGTTCGGCGTGACGATGGTGGAGATGAAGGGAGGCATGCCGGAGTAATCGGCATTCGAGACGACGGCCGTCGCCGAGTCCGACCAGAAAACAAGTCCGATCGCGACCAACACAACAAATGACGGGATCAACAAGAAACCTAACCGTTTCATAGTCGCGACTCCTTCTCCTCTAGGCCTTCATTCCGGGAAGTTGATGACCGTCTGGGTGATTTGGTTACCATCCAGCCAATACTCCACGCTGAACTGGACATCATCCAGTCTGAGACCTCTTACCTGAAGACGTCTTCCGGTTCTGTTTTCAACCAACGCGTCGAAGGCAAGGGCGTAGGCCTTCCCGTCGATCCAGACGGTGCCGTCCTGGGCCTTCGTGAGTACTCCCTTCCGCATTCCCTCAAGGCTGCGGTCCACCGAGCGGACCTCGACTTGCAGGCCTGAAAAAGCGCCCTGCCCCCAGGCCACCGGGGTCCACAGCAGCGCCGCCGCT
>QHUR01000011.1 GCA_003221995.1 Gemmatimonadota bacterium
CCGGGGTGAGGGAGGAGAGCCCTACGCCGTGGTCCAGCTGCGGCAGGAGGACCGGGCGGGGCAGATGTGGAACCTCGTCGGGTTCCAGACCCGGCTCAAGGTGTCGGAGCAGCAGCGGATCTTCCGGATGATTCCGGGGCTCGAACAGGCCGAATTTCTGCGCTACGGCAGCCTCCACCGCAACTCCTACATCAACTCGCCCCGCGCCCTGAGCGCCCACCTCGCCGCGCCGGATGACCCGCTGCTCCTGTTCGCGGGGCAGCTCACCGGGGTGGAGGGCTACACCGAGTCCGCGGCGACGGGGATCCTCGCGGGGGTGAACCTGGCGCGGCTGCTCGACGGGGAGGCGCCGCTCGTGCCGCCGCCCACGACGATGCTCGGCGCGCTGTATCGCTACGTGCACACCGCGGATCCGGCGCACTTCCAGCCGATGAACGCCAACTTCGGGCTGCTCGAGCCGCTGGCGCAGCCCGTGCGAGACAAGCAACGAAAGAAGCAACTGCTCGTCGAGCGGGCGCTGGCCGAGATCGATCACTTCGCGGAGCGCATCGGGGTCTCAAAGAATGCGGAATGCGGAGTGCGGAATGCGGAGTAGCTCGACACTCGCCGTCCCCGAGATCGCCGAGTTCGTCGCCTTCCTGGCCAAGGAGCGGAACGACTCGCCGCACACGGTGAAGGCGTATGCGCGCGACGTGGCGGAGTTCGCGGCGTTCTGCGGTCGCTACTACGGGGGGCCGTGGAGCTGGGCCGGCGTGGACCGGCTCGCGATCCGGGGCTTCCTCGGGAGCCTGGAGGCGCGGGGGCTGGCGCGCCGCTCGGTCGCGCGGGTGCTGTCGGCGCTGCGCACCTTCTACCGCTTCCTGAACCTCACCAAGGGGGTGCAGGTCAATCCTGCGAAGAGCGCGCGCACCCCGAAGCTCGAGCGCCGCCTGCCCGCTTACCTCGACCGCGCGGAGATCGAGCAGCTGTTCGTCGTGGCGCACGACCGGGCGGGGGCGGGCGGGTTCCCCGAGATCCGCGACCTGGCCATGCTCGAGCTGTTCTACTCCACGGGGATGCGGCTCTCGGAGCTCGCGGCGCTGAACGACCGCGACGTGGACCTGGTCGTAGACCAGGTCAAGCTGCGCGGCAAAGGGAAGAAGGAGCGCATCGTGCCCCTGGGCAGCCACGCGGCGCGCGCGGTGCGGCGGTACTACCGCCAGCGCGATGCGGTGCTCGCCGCGTTGGACGGGGAGGGCGAGGGGGGTGGGGCGGTGTTCGTGAGCCGGCGCGGCCGGCGGCTGAGCCCGCGGGCCATCCAGCTGGCGATGAAGCGGCTGCTCGCGTCCCTCGCCCGCGGCCGCGACCTGCACGTGCACGCGTTGCGCCATTCGTTCGCCACGCACCTGCTCGACGCGGGGGCGGACCTGCGGGCCGTGCAGGAGCTCCTGGGGCACGCCTCGCTCAGCACGACGCAGGTGTATACTCATACGTCGGTGGAGCGTCTCAAGAAGGTCTATCACCAGGCCCATCCGCGGGCCTGAGCGAAAGGGACATGGGCCGGGCGCGCTTCGATCGGATTCACGCCACCACCATCCTGTGCGTGCGGCGGGACGGCCACGTCGCCATCGGCGGCGACGGGCAGGTCACGATCGGCGATACGGTGATGAAGGCGAACGCCAACAAGGTGCGGACGCTGAAGGGCGGCAAGATTCTCGCCGGCTTCGCGGGTGCGGCGGCGGATGCCTTCACGCTGTTCGAGAAGTTCGAAGAGAAGCTCGAGCGCTACCCCGGCAACCTGCCGCGGGCGGCGGTGGAGCTCGCCAAGGACTGGCGCTCCGACCGCGTGCTGCGGCGGCTCGAGGCACTGCTCGTCGTCTCGGACAAGGAGCACGGCTACGTGATCTCCGGCTCGGGCGAGCTGATCGAGCCGGACGACGGCGTCCTCGCGATCGGCTCGGGCGGCAGCTACGCGCTGGCGTCCGCCCGCGCGCTGCTGCGCTCGTCCGACCTCGCGGTGAAGGAGATCGTGCAGCGCTCGCTCGAGATCGCCGCCGAGATCTGCGTCTACACGAACGCCCACATCAGCATTCTGGAGCTGTAATGGCCGAACCGACCCGCACTCCGGAACAGCCCGCCCCGCCCCACGAGCCGATCCAGGAGGAGCCGCTCCCCTGGCTCGAGGAGCTGCCGCCGCGCAAGATCGTGGCGGAGCTCGACCGCTACATCGTGGGCCAGGAAGTCGCGAAGAAGGCGGTCGCGATCGCGGTGCGCAACCGCTGGCGCCGCACCCAGGCACCCGACGACATCCGGGACGAGATCCTGCCGAACAACATCATCATGATCGGCCCCACAGGCGTGGGGAAGACCGAGATCGCGCGGCGCCTGGCCCGGCTCGCGGGCGCCCCCTTCCTCAAGGTCGAGGCCTCCAAGTTCACCGAGGTGGGCTACGTGGGGCGCGACGTGGAGTCGATGGTGCGCGAGCTCGTGGACGTGGCCATCAACATGGTGCGGGGCGAGCGGGAGGACGACGTCTATCCCGCGGCCGAGGCGCGCGCCGAGGAGCGGCTGCTCGACATCCTGTTACCGCCCGTTCCCGCTGCCCCCGCCTCCCCGCTGCCCCACACCCCCGGGGGCGAGGGACGAGGGGCGGGGGAGAAGGGCGAGCGCCCCCTATTCGTGGTCTCGTCGAAGGGCGACGTCACGCCCAAGGCGCCCGAGGCCGAGCAGCCGGCGCAGGAGCGCTGGCGGCGCACGCGCGAGAAGTTGCGTCAGCAGCTGCAGAAGGGCGAGCTCGAGGAGCGCGAGGTGGAGGTCGAGGTCCAGCAGCAGGGCTTCCCGGGGCTCGAGATGATGCAGCCGCCTCTGGGCATGGAGGGTCCCGACTTCAACTTCGTCGAGATGCTGCAGGAGATGATGCCCAAGAAGAAGAAGCGGCGCACCGTGCACCTGCACGAGGCGCGGCGCATCCTCATCGACGAGGAGCTGAAGAAGCTCGTGGACATGGACGACGTCGTGAACGAGGCGCTCGACCGCGTCGAGAACCACGGCATCATCTTCATCGACGAGCTCGACAAGATCGCGGGCGAGCGCGGCACCGTGGGCCCCGACGTGTCGCGCGAGGGCGTGCAGCGCGACCTGCTCCCGATCGTCGAGGGCTCGACCGTCCAGACCCGCTACGGCTATGTGCGCACCGACCACGTCCTGTTCATCGCGGCCGGCGCGTTCCACATCTCCAAGCCGTCCGACCTCATCCCCGAGCTGCAGGGCCGCTTCCCGATCCGCGTCGAGCTGGAGCCGCTCACCGAGCAGGACTTCGTGCGCATCCTCACGGAGCCCGAGAACGCGCTCACCAAGCAGTACGCGGCGCTGTGCGCCTCCGAGGGCGCCACGCTCGAGTTCGCCCCCGACGGCATCAAGGAGATCGCCCGCATCGCGGCGAAGGCGAACGAGCAGATGGAGAACATCGGCGCGCGCCGGCTCCACACCGTGATGACGACGCTGCTCGAGGAGCTCTTGTTCGAGCTCCCCGACTACCCCACCAAGCACGTCGTCTTCGACGGCGCGGGCGTGCGCCAGCGGCTCGGCACGATCGTCGAGAACGAGGACCTGCGGCGCTACATTTTGTAGCCCACACCGCCCGACAGCCATGGCCAAACGGGACTTTCTCGCGATCGCCGACTTCACCCGGGACGAGATTCGGAGCCTCTTCGACCTGGCGGAGCGGATGAAGAAGGGGGCGTACCGCGAGGCGCCGCTCGCCGGGAAGACGCTCGCCATGATCTTCGCCAAGTCGAGCACGCGCACCCGGGTGTCGTTCGAGGTGGGTGCCTACCAGCTGGGCGGCCGGGCGCTGTTTCTCTCGTCGCGCGACATCCAGCTGGGCCGCGGCGAGCCGATCGCCGACACCGCCCGCGTGCTGTCCCGCTACGTCGACGGCATCATGATCCGCACCTTCGACCACAACGACGTGGTGGAACTGGCCCGCCACGCGACCATCCCCGTGATCAACGGGCTCACCGACCTGTCCCACCCATGTCAAGTCCTGGCGGACCTGTTCACGATGCGCGAGGCCTTCGGCGGCTGGGAGGGCAAGCGGGTCGCGTGGGTGGGCGACGGGAACAACATGGCGAACAGCTGGATCGAGGCGGCCCAGGTCCTGGGCTTCGAGCTGCGGCTCGCCTGCCCGGAGGGCTTCGAGCCGAACCGCGGGATGTTCGACCGAGCGAAGGCGGCCGGCGGGTGCATCGAGATCACCGAGGTGCCCGAGGAGGCGGTGGAGGGGGCGCACGTCGTGAACACAGACGTGTGGGCGTCGATGGGGCAGGAGCAGGAAGCGGAGGTGCGCCGCCGCGCCTTCAAGGGGTACACCGTCGACGCCGAGCTGATGAAGCTCGCGGACCCCAAGGCGATCTTCCTCCACTGTCTCCCCGCGCACCGTGGCGAGGAGGTCACGGCCGACGTCATCGAGGGGCCGCAGTCGCGGGTCTGGGACGAGGCGGAGAACCGGCTGCACGTCCAGAAGGCGCTGCTCGCGGTCCTGATGGGCTAGGGCGATGGTCGGCGTGACGATCAAGCGGACGCCGCTCCACGCGATCCACGCCCGACTGGGCGCGAAGCTCGTGCCGTTCGGCGGCTACGAGATGCCGGTGAGCTATCCCGCGGGGATCACGGCGGAGCACAAGGCGGTGCGCGAGGCGGTGGGCGTGTTCGACGTCTCGCACATGGGGGAGTTCGAGGTCACCGGCCCGGATCGCAACGCGTTCGTCCAGCGGGTCACCTGCAACGACGTAGGCGCGCTGCGGCCGGGGCAGGCCCAGTACACGGCACTGCTCACGGAGCAGGGGACGTTTCTCGACGACTGCGTGGTGTACCGCTTCGACGATCGGGTGATGATGGTGGTGAACGCGGCCAACATCGGCAAGGACTGGGAGCACGTCGTCGCGCACAAGCGCGGCGCCAACGTGCGCCTCAAGAACGTCTCGGACGAGACCGGGCTGCTCGCGGTGCAGGGGCCCCGGGCGGAGGCCCTGATCGCGCCGCTCACGTCGCTCGGCGTCGCGATGATCCCCTACTACCACTTCGCCCCGGGCAAGGTCGCCGGCGTCGAGTGCTTCCTCTCCCGCACCGGCTACACGGGCGAGGACGGCTTCGAGCTGTATTGCCGCGGCGCGGACCTCGAGCGACTGTGGCAGGCGCTCGTGGGACCGGGGCGCGGCGAGCCGTGCGGGCTGGGCGCCCGCGACACGCTGCGGCTCGAGGCGGGTTACCCGCTGTACGGCAACGACATCGACGACACGGTCACCCCCTTCGAGGCGGGCCTCGGCTGGATCGTGAAGCTCGAGAAGGGCGCGGACTTCGTCGGGCTCGCCGCCTTGAAGCGGCAGCGGCTGGAGGGCGTCGAGCGCCGGCTCGTCGGGTTCCGGGTGAGCGAGCCGAAGAGCGTGGCCCGCCACGGTTACGGGGTCTATCTCGACGGCCGCCAGGTGGACGTGGTCCGCAGCGGCACCGTCACGCCCACCACCAACGCCGCGATCGGCATGACCTACCTGCCGCGGCAGGAGGCGCAGCCCGGCGCCCGCTTCGAGATCGACGTCCGGGGCAAGCGCGTGGCCGCAGAGGTCGTGAAGCTGCCGTTCGTGCCGCGTAGAACCAGGCGGTAGAGGGCGGTAGAGGGCGGTAAGGGGCGGCAAAGGGGCGGCAATGAGCGGGAATGGGATCAGGATCGGCGTTCTCACGATCAGCGACCTGGGGGCCATGGGCCAGCGGACCGACACCTCGGGCGACGCGATCCTCGACTGGGCCGCCGGGCGCGGCTACGACGTCGTGGTGCGGAGCGTGGTGCCGGACGAGCCGGACCGGATCGCGGGGAAGCTCGCGCGCTGGGCCGATTCGGGCGAGGTGGACGCGATCCTGACGACGGGCGGGACGGGACTCACGGCGCGGGACGTGACGCCCGAGGCGACGACCGCGATCCTGGAGCGGGCGGCGCCCGGCATCGCGGAGGCGCTGCGGGTGGGCGCGGCGGCCGCGTTCCCCAACGCCTGGCTGTCGCGGGGCGTCGCGGGCACGCGCGCCAAGACCTTGATCGTCAATCTGCCCGGCTCCACCGCCGGCGTGCAGGACGGGCTGGCCGTACTCGAAGGATTCATCGACCACGCCGTGGAGCTGGTGACCGGCGACAAGGTCACACACTGAGGGCTGACGGCTGATGGCTGATCGCGTAGTAATCACCACCGGCGACCTGGAACACGCGGTCCGGATCAACGCCCAGCTCGAGTCCGCGGGGTTCGAGACCGCGCTCGCCACGTCCGTCGACGAGGCCCGCCAGGCCATCCTGCGGCGCGAGCCCATTCCCGACTGTTTGGTGCTGACGGGAGGGCTGCACGAGCCTTCGGCGGCGCAGCTCCTCGGGCTGGCGCGCGACCGCTCGATCTCCACGCTCGGGCTCGTGGAGTCGACCGAGCCCGATCCCAAGGGCCTCGCCCGCGGGCTCGGGCTCACGGCGTTCCTCGAGAAGCCTGCCGACGCGGCCGAGGTGGTCGCCACGGTGCGGCGCCTGATCGAACGGCGCCGGCTGCAGCAGCGCACCGGGATCATCGGCGAGTCGCCCCCGATCCAGGAAGTGCTCGTCAAGATCGAGCAGATGGCGCCGGTCACCTCGACCGTCCTGATCGAGGGCGAGTCGGGGACGGGGAAGGAGCTCGTGGCGCGCGGGATCCACGATCTCTCACCGCGGCGCGGCAAGCCGTTCGTCGCGGTGAACTGCGCCGCGCTCCCGGAGACGCTGCTCGAGAGCGAGCTGTTCGGCCACGAGAAGGGCGCGTTCACGGGCGCCGCCGAGCGCCGGCTGGGCCGCTTCGAGCTGGCCGACGGCGGAACGATCTTCCTCGACGAGGTGGGGGAGATGACCCCGGCGACGCAGGTGAAGCTGCTGCGGGTGCTCGAGGACCGCACCTTCTTCCGCGTCGGCGGCACCCAGCCGATCAAGGTGGACGTGCGCGTCATCGCCGCGACCAACAAGGCCTTGAAGGAGCAGGTCGCGCTGGGCCGCTTCCGCGACGACCTCTTCTACCGCCTCGCCGTGCTCTACATCTATCTCCCGCCGCTGCGCGAGCGGCGGACCGACATCCCGCTCCTGGTGCGGCGCTTCATCGCGGAGATCGCGGCCACCCACGACCGCCAGTTCCGCGGCATCACCCCGGAGGCGCTGCAGATCCTGGTGGACGCCGACTGGCCCGGGAACGTGCGCCAGCTGCGCAACCTGATCGAGTCCATGGTCGTGCTCGCCCCCGAGGGCGAAATCCGGGCGAGCGACATCCCGCGCGACATCCGTGAGCGGGGACGCGGCCTCCCGGTCCGGGTCCCGGGCGCGATCCGTGACGTCGCCGGTCAGGAGCTCGAGTTCATCTTCCACAGCCTCGTGGACCTCAAACTCCAGATCGAGGAGCTCCGCCGCCGCATCGAGGAGCGGCCCCAGCGGGTGGAGGTCATCGAGGTGGGGCACGGCGCCCCCCCCCTCGGCCCCATCGACGCCGAGCCCGCTCCCACGGCCGAAGTGCTGTACCGGCCGGGGATGACGATGGCGGACGTCGAGCGCGCGGCGATCGAGGCGACGCTGCGCGAGACCAAGGGCAACCGGCGCAGGGCGGCCGAGATTCTCGGCATCGGCGAGCGCACGCTGTACCGCAAGATCAAGGAATACGCGCTGGCCTAGACAGGCGCGCCCCGGGGCCGCATGTTACGGCGCCCCTTGTCCAGCAGTCCCGCGCCCCGCCTGGATGTGTCGTGGATTTTAGGGTCGAACCGGAGCTCTGCGTCGCCTGTCTCGCGTGCGTCCGGGTGTGCCCGGCGGACGCGGTGGCGGTGGAAGGCCAGCAGGTCCGCATCGTGGACGAGGCCTGCACGCGCTGCGGGCTCTGCCTCCCCGCCTGCCCCCACGACGCGATCGTCGCCCACGGCGACCTCGGCCGCGCGCTCGAGCTGGCGCAGGTGGGCCGGGCGGCGCTCATCCTGAGCGTCGAGTCCGCGGCCTACTTCTATCCCGACACGCCGGAGCAGGTCGTCAACGCCTGCTACGCAGCGGGATTCCGCACCGTGCACCGCGGGGTGCTGGGGGACGAGCTGGTCGCGCGGGAGTATCTCGAGCTCTGGTCCGAGGACGGGTGGGGGACGATGATCCGCAGCACCTGCCCCGTCGTGGTCGAGACAATCGAGCACGAGTACCCCGAGCTCATTCCCTACCTCGCCCCCGTGGCGACGCCGATCGCCGCGGAGGCGCGCTATCTGAAACAGATGTACGGGGCGCGAACGCCCATCGTGTACGCCGGCGTGTGCCTCACGGAGGGCGGGTCCGACGTGGAGGCCGCCGTTACGTTCGAGGACCTGCGGGCGCTGCTGGAGCGTCGCGGCGTGAGCGTCGCGGAGCAGCCGCTCCACTTCGACCGGCTGCCGGAGGAGCGGCGCCGCCACTGGAGCACGGCGGGCGGCCTGCCGCTCGAGGTGCTGATGGAGGAGACCCACGCGAGCCGGCGGTTCCGCAAAGTGCGGGGCCTGGGGCAGCTCGAGGCGATCGCCCGCGCCGTGGCCGTGGACCACATCGACCTCGGGTTCGTGGACATCCTGCCGTGCGAGGGGTGCCTCGACCATCCCTTGCTGGGGCCGCCCGAGCAGCTGTTCTGGCGGCGCGAGATCGTCGGAGCGACCGAGCCAGCCCGCTCGCGGCTCCCGGTGATCGACCCGGACCTTGCCGAGGGCGTGCAGGTCGCGGAGGCGTTCCCCATCCCGCGCAACGGCCAGCGGGCCGCGGCCGAGGCGGTCGAGGCCGTCCTGGGCGAGATCGGGCTCGCGCCGAACGGCAAGCCGTGGGACTGCGGGGCGTGCGGCTACCCTTCCTGCCGCCTGTTCGCCGAGGCGGCGGCCCTGGGTCGCACCACGTTGCGGTCGTGCCCGCCCTACCTCGATAAGCAGGCCCAGCAGGCGAAGATGCAGGCGGCCGTGGACTCGCTGACGGGCCTCGCCACCTTCCGCGTGCTGCGGGACCGGCTGGCGAGCGAAGTCGCGCGCAGCGCCCGTACCGGCGACGCCTTCGCCGTGCTGTTCGTGGACCTGGACAACTTCAAGCAGGTGAACGACAGCTTCGGCCACGAGGCGGGGAACGAGCTGCTGCGCAACACCGCGCACGAGTTCGGCCCGCTGATCCGCTCGACCGACCTGGCGGCGCGCTACGGGGGTGACGAGTTCGTGGTGGTGCTGATCCGGACCGGGGTGGACGGCGCCCGCGGCGTGGCGGAGAAGCTGCGGGCCCAGGTGGAGGCGATGGGGCGGCGGCTCGGATACCCCGAAGCGCTGGTGACGGCGAGCATTGGATTGGCGGAGCACCGGCCCGGCCCCGAGACGGAAGACGTGCTGGTGGCCGCGGACCGCGCGCTGTATCGTGCTAAGGCCGCAGGACGCAACCAGGTCGCCACAGGAGAACAGTGACGTGACTCATTCCAAGCCGGCCCCAAACGGTTCAGCGGAGGACCCAATCGCGCTCACGCCCCCGTCCCCTCCCCCTCCCCCTCCCAGGGCCCCCGATCCGTGGGGCGTGAAGCGGGTGGAGAACCTGCTCACGAGCCTCACCGGCGTGCTGTCGGCGCGCGTGGTCGTGACGCCGCAGGGCGAGGTGAGCGAGATCCACGTTCTCACGCAGAGCGACTTGGATGCCAAGCGCGTGGTGCGCAACATCGAGTCGGCGCTGATGGCGCAGCTCGGGATGCGGATCGACCACCGCAAGATCAGCGTCGCCCAGACGGCGGACGTGCGGCCGATCGAGGCATTGCAGCAGGAGGCGATCGACGAGCGCGCGAAGCGGCGGGTGGTCGTGTTCCAGGGGCTCGAAGTGCGGCCGGCGGAGCGGCAACAGCGCGTGCTGGTGCACGTGAAGCTGTCGTTTCAGGACCGCCAGGCGGAGTCGCACGAGCAGGGGACCGACACGCCCCGGAATCGCGTGGAGGCGGCGGCGCGCGCCGCCGCCGCGTGCCTCGACGAGTTGCTGCCCGACAACTCAATCGCGCTCGAGGGAGCGCAGATCATCGACGCATTCGACCGGAAATTCGTGCTGGTCGCCGTGCACGGGCTCGGGGGGCGGGAGGCGCAGCTGTTGACGGGGACATGCGAGATCCGGGAGAGCGCGGAGCAGAGTGCGGTGTTAGCCGTGCTGGACGCGACCAATCGCTGGGTGGACGCTCGCCGGTAAATAATTGTAGTAACAGCAGTTAGTTGCTCCTGTTGCCTTCCTGCCACAGCGGCTCTTGCGTTCTTCCTATTTTGCTGGTATTTAGTGTTCTGTGCGTTCTTCTAGTAAAAGGGTGGGGCGTGGGAGCGGCGCGCGGCCGCAACTTGGGGTCTTGCGGGCTTCCCGTTCTGGAGGTATTTGGGATTCTGTGACTTCATCGCAGGCGAAGCGCTATTGGGGGACTCAACGGGTAGCGCGGGTGTGCCAGGTGTCTCCGGCGACGGTGGCGAACTGGATCGATCAGGGCCATCTGAAGGGACATCGCACGCCCACGGGCCGGCGGCGCGTGGAGGCAGCGGATCTGGTGGAGTTC
>QHUR01000012.1 GCA_003221995.1 Gemmatimonadota bacterium
AACACCGATGCCTCCGTGCGCCGCGTGAAAGGGCCGGATCGGCCCTTCGTCCCCGAAGGCGAGCGGGCACGGCTGCTGGCGGCGCTCGCCTGCGTCGACTGCGTGGTGCTGTTCGACGAGGCGACCCCGCTTGCGCTCGTCCGGCGGCTGCGGCCCGACGTGCTTGTGAAGGGGGCGGACTACCCGCGCGACACGATCGTGGGAGCGGACGAGGTGGAAGGGTGGGGCGGGCGGGTGGTGCGCGTGGCGCTCGTCCCCGGCCAATCCACGACCGCGCTGCTCGATCGCCTGCGGCGCCCGCCGCGATGAAGCTGTTTGTCGCGACCCGCAATGAGGGCAAGGCGCGGGAGATCCGCGAGCTGTTCTCGGGGCTCCCGTTCCAGCTGATGTTCCCCCAGCAGCAGTTCCTGGAGCGCCTCCCCGAAGAGCGCGATCTCGAGCAGGGGATGAGCTTCGCCGAGAACGCCATCGCCAAGGCGCGCTACTTCGCCAAGCGGAGCGGGCTCCCAACCGTGGCCGAGGACTCGGGGCTCGAGGTGGAGGCGCTCGAGGGCGCGCCGGGGATTCACTCGGCGAGGTACGCGCACTTCCACGGGGAAGGGAGAAGGGGGAAGGGGGAAGGGGATATCGACGCAGCCAACAATGCTTTGCTGCTCGAGCGACTCGCGGGCGTGCCCGAGGAGCGACGCACGGCGCGCTATCGCTGTGTCGCGGCGTTTCTCGAGACGCCCACGGCGGCCCCACAGCTCGTCGACGCGGCGACCGAAGGCCGCGTGCTCACCGAGCCGCGTGGTGCGGGCGGGTTCGGCTATGACCCCCTGTTCTTTTCGACCGATCTCGGAATGACCTTCGCCGAGGCTCCGCCTGCGGCGAAGCATCGCGTCTCCCACCGCGGGCGGGCGTTCCGGGCCCTCATCGAGGTGCTGCTCCGACGTAGCAAGTAGCATCGGAGACATCCGTGTCGCAGCCGATTTCGACTCTCTCCTTGACTGGCGTGGCGGACGTGCTATAGCTTCGCTGCAACACGTCAGCCCGCCGGACCGGCGAAGGCCCGGCAATCACCAGGGAGCCGACCATGGCGAAGAGCGTCCGCGAGTTCCTTGAGAGTCACGCCCTTCACGAAAGAGCGTCCACCAGTGTCCTCTCTCCATCTAAGGTCGGATGGAACGGGCAGTGGCCGGAGCGGGTTGAGGGGCAGTGCCGAGTGTGCAACGCCAGGCGTTCGCACCGGCTGTGGCCCAGCAAGGTGGCAGGCGTCAGTCGTGAGTGGGGCGTCTATATGTTGAGCGGGACATGCGAGAGCTGCGGCAGCAGCGGCCTGGTGTTCTGGGTGGAGCTGAACGAGCGCGAGGGGTGGATCCAAAAGGCCGGGCAGCTTCCCGCGCCGGCCCTCGCAACCGCCGAAACGCACGCCGCGTAAGAACTAGAGCGCGCGTCTCCCGCACCCACAATCGCCGAGCGATCCGATGGGTCGCTCGGCGATGTAGTTTGGGGGCATGACGGAGGCTCCCTCCCACCTACTTCTGCTCGGCACCCTCGTCGCCCTTGGAGCACCACGGCAGCGGGCGGCACCGCCCGCAAATGCCTCGCCGGCGCAGGACGACGGCCAGTGGACCATACCCGCCAAGGACTACGCAGCGACCCGCTACAGCGCACTGACCGACATCAACGCGACGAACGTGAAGCGGCTGCGGGCCGTCTGGACCTTCTCCTCCGGCGTGCTCGGCGGACACGAAGGGCAACCGCTGGTTGTGAACCACACGATGTACGTGGTGACGCCGTACCCGAATGTGCTCTATGCCTTCGACCTCGCGCAGGAAGGCTTCCCGTTGAAGTGGAAGTACCGCCCCTACGTGAACCCGGCTGCCATCGGGATCGCCTGTTGTGACGTGATCAACCGCGGGGCGTCGTACGCGGACGGGAAGATCGTCTACAACCTGCTCGACGGCCACACCGTCGCGATCGATACGGCGACGGGGAAAGAGGTCTGGAAGACCCAGGTGGCCGAGGTGCGCACGGGCGAGACGACGCCCATGGCTCCGCTCGTGGTGAAGGACAGAGTCATCGTGGGGGCCTCGGGCGGCGAGTACGGCGTGCGCGGCTGGGTGAAAGGCTTGGACCTCGCGACCGGCCGGGTCGTCTGGACGGCCTACAACGCCGGCCCCGACGACGAGGTGCTGGCGCGGCCGGGCACGTTCCGGCCGTTCTACGACCGGGGCGCCGATCTCGGGCGGACCAGCTGGCCGGAGGGGGGGTGGAAGCACGGCGGCGCGCCGGTGTGGGGGTGGCTCTCGTACGATCCCGACCTCGACCTGGTCTACTACGGCACAGGCAACCCGGCGCCCTACAACGCCGAGCAGCGCCCGGGCGATAACAAGTGGGCGACCAGTGTCCTGGCGCGCCGTCCCGCCGACGGTTCGCTCGTGTGGGCGTATCAGTTCACGCCGGCCGACAGTTGGGACTACGACGCCGTCCAGGAGATGATTCTCGCCGACCTCACGATCAAAGGCCGGAGGCGCAAGGTCCTGGTTCACTTCGACAAGAACGGCTTCGCCTACACCATCGACCGCGCCACGGGCGAGGTTCTGCTGGCGGAGCCGTACGTGTTCGTCAACTGGGCGAAGCGGGTGGATCTCATGACCGGTCGCCCCGAGGTCGATCCCGCGAAACTGACCGGCGCGTCGCGGGGGACCGTCAAGGACATCTGCCCGACGCTCGAGGGCGGGAAGAACCAGCAGCCCGCCGCGTACTCGCTCCGCACGGGGCTGTTCTACGTTCCCACGAACAACCTGTGCATGGACTACGCCGCCGTGCGGGCGACGTACCTCGTGGGGACGCCGTTCATCGGCGCGAGCACGCCTTACAAGCCCGGGCCGGGCGGCTCGCTCGGTGCCTTCATCGCGTGGGACGCGGCGCGCGGCCGCAAAGTGTGGGAGATCAGGGAGAAGTACCCCGTGTGGAGCGGCGCCCTCGCCACTGCCGGCGACGTGGTGTTCTACGGCACGCTGGACGGGTGGTTCAAGGCGGTCGACGCGAAGAGTGGCGTCCCGCTCTGGAAGATGAAGGTGGGGTCGGGCGTGGTCGGGAACCCGATCACCTTCCGCGGCGCGGACAAGAGACAGTACGTGGCCGTCTACGCCGGCATCGGTGGCGACTGGTTCCTCCTCTCGGGCGACGTCCGGTCCGACGATCCCGCGGACGTGCGGCCGCCCGCCGACTTCATGCCGGACATCGCGCGCTACACGAGCCAGGGAGGCATCGTATGGCTCTTCGCCCTCTAACAGCTGCGCCGCTGCTCGCCTTGCTCGTGACCTCGGCCCAGGAGCCGGTGCCACCCGCGGTGCGCTACGAGCAGCACGTTTTCGCGGGCGGAAATCCGCCGCCCGCCGGAACCCTGCAGAACCCGTTCACAGGGGACAGGAAGGCCGTGGCGGATGGTGAGAAGCTCTTCGGTCTGTTCAACTGCGACGGCTGTCACGGGGGCGGGGCGGTGGGGTTCGTGGGCCCGAGCCTCGCGGACGGGCGGTGGCGCTACGGCGGAGCTGACGGGGAGGTGTTCCACTCGATCTATTACGGCCGGCCGCGGGGGATGCCGGCGTTCGGCGGGATCCTGCCGCCCGACGCGATCTGGAAGCTCGTGACGTACCTGCAGTCGCTCGAGCCGAAGCAGGACATCTCGACGGTTTCGTGGTGAGCGCGCGAGCCAGCCTCTTCTAAGAAGCGTCTACGAAGAGTGGTCCTGCGTGGTCGACGGTCTGGCGAGTTGCCGCGCACGGGGTGGCCGGTGCTTGTCGCAGTAATACGACGCCAGCCGCGGGCCTTGTCTCGAGCTCTGGTGAGTCACCCAGCCCGCTCGCTGGTCGCAGCGACGGCGCGTCGTCCAGTCGTAGAAGTCACAACGGAGCTCAGCCATCGGAGTGTCAACGCGGTCGCGTACTGCGCTCACCTGACGCCCTGACCTCGTCTTATGGCGCCGCCGAGCTCGCCAGTGTCGCGTTGTGGTCGGCGATCACCGGCATCTCTTGCTGCGTGAGGTCGCGGCTGACCCAGACAACCCGCGTACCGCACATGATCGCGTCCACCGGGTACGGCGTGGTCAGGAACGATCGCCCGTCTGAGCTCAGCACCTGGGTCCCGGGGAACACATACCAGCAGCGCTCGGCCGTCGGATGGCTGTGGATCATCCCCACCGTGCCCGTCCACCCGGCGCTCTCACACGTCTGCTGCGGCACGACCCACGTGGCGGTGGACTGCGTGGGATCCACATCCGCCGGCGCGATGCGCTGCACCACGATCGTCTGCCCTTGGACCTCCCCGATCATGCAGCCCATGAACTCGGTGGGAAACCCGCGGTATTGCAGCAGCAGGAAGCGGCGCGCCTGATCCGACAGCACGAGGACACGGGCCGCTGGCGAACGTACGGGCTCCTGCCCAGCGGCCAACGCCACGCTCGGCACATGGCTCAGCAGCGGCGTCAGCAACAGTGTCAGACCGGCAATTGCGGCGACTGCTCTTCCCGCTTTCACGTCAGCGCTCCTCGGGGCCCATGCGAGGGCCTCCGGCCGTGGATTGAGCAAACTCCGTTCCCGCAGTAGTGTTGCATGCGTGCGCCGGGGAAACGCGCTGGTGTGCTTGGGAATGAGAGGGTGTGGCGGGACCGCATCGAGGAGCGAACTGTCGAGTGCACCAAAACACGGCGTTGACTAAGTTGTGTGGCATCGGGGCGTAGCGCAGTCCGGTAGCGCGTCTGGTTTGGGACCAGAAGGTCGGCGGTTCGAATCCGCCCGCCCCGACTGAACTTAGGGTTTCGCTGCCCTAGCTCTTGCCGTAACTCTTGGCGGCTCATAGCCCGGAATCCACTATGGCTCGTCTGTTCTGGCTGACGGTCATGGCTGCCTGCGGTGCCGCCCTAGTCCTCGGAGTCTCCTGGGTTGCCGCCTATACCGCGGTGGCCAACGTGCTCGGCTCTCCCCCACCCGAGATGGGCACGCAATCCACGGCGTTGCTGTGGCAGGGCGCACCCGAGCTGTCGGGGCACCCGCGCGTGTGGCGCTTCGCATTCGGACCCACCCGCATCCCCGGAGCTCCCACCGTGCGCATCTACGTCACGCCGCTCGGCCAGGTGGTCGAAACCCAGCCGGCCGATCTCGAAGCGCGAGTGAAGTTGCTTCATCCGAACTGACAGACTGCATCAGGCGCTCATCCCTCTGGCGCGCCCGAGGGCCGGCCCTATGATGGAGTTATGGTCGACCAGTTGGCTCGCCTTCAGACCGCCTTGACGGGGCGCTACACGATCGAGCGCGAGCTCGGTCGCGGGGGGATGGCCATCGTTTATCTCGCACAGGATCTCAAGCACCGTCGATCCGTAGCAATCAAAGTCCTTCATCCTGAGCTCGCCGCGGCTGTGGGCACCGACCGTTTCTTGCGGGAGATCGAAATCGCCGCCTCCCTGACCCACCCGCACATCGTCCCGCTTCACGACTCGGGCGAGGCTGACAGCTTCGCGTACTACGTCATGCCATACGTGGAGGGCGAGTCGCTGCGCGAGCGCTTGACCCGAGAAACGCAGCTCCCGCTGGACGAGGCTGTGCAGATCGGTCGCGAAGTGGCCGACGCCCTCGCCCACGCCCACAGCCATGACGTCGTGCATCGCGACATCAAGCCGGAGAACATTCTCCTCGAGGCGGGACATGCGGTGGTCAGCGACTTCGGCATCGCCCGCGCCATCACTGCAGCGGGCGGGGAGAAGCTCACCGCGACGGGCCTCGCGGTCGGGACGCCCGCCTACATGAGCCCCGAGCAGCTGGCTGGCGGAGAACACGTGGACGGTCGCACCGACGTGTACTCCCTTGGCTGCGTCTTGTACGAGATGCTGGCGGGGGAGCCGCCCTTCACCGGGCCGACGGCGCAGGCGATTCAGGCACGGAAACTCACAGATCCGGTGCCGAGGCTTCGCACGATACGGGAAACGGTGCCGGACGCGCTCGACCAAGTGATCAGGAGGGCGCTCGCCAAGAACCCCGCGGACCGGTTTGCCACGGCGCATCAGCTTGCCGAAGCCCTCGAGCGTGGGCGCACGCAGGACGCGGCAGCGGGGGCCGAATCGCCGGTGGCTCGGGAAGGGCCGACGCCGCGACGCCGCTCGGCGCGCACGGCAGCTGTGGTGGCGACCGCCGTCGTGCTGGCAGCCGCAAGCTGGTGGGCGTTCAACGCGTCGAGGGGCCGGCGCGCTGGCGTCGCCGGGCCAACCCGGGTTGAATCGCTAGCGGTGCTGCCGCTGGATAATTTCACGGGTGACCCAGGCCAAGAGTATTTCGTAGACGGCATGACCGAAGCTCTCATTGCTGACCTGTCCAAGATCGGTGCGCTCCGCGTGATCTCCCGGAGGTCGGTGATGCAGTACAAGGCCGTCAGCAAGCCGCTCCCGGAAATCGCTAAGGAGCTGCACGTGGGTTTTGTGGTGGAGGGGTCGGTTGTGCAGGCGGGCGGCCGGGTGCGGATCACGGCGCAGCTGATTGAAGGAGCGACCGACCGTCACCTCTGGGCCGAGACGTACGAGCGGGACCTGCGAGACGTACTCGCGTTGCAGAGCGAGGTCGCACGGGCCATTGCTCATGAAGTCAAGATCAAGCTCACGCCGCAGGAGCAGGCGCGCCTGGAGACCGCCCGCCCAATCGACCCCGCAGCGCATGAAGCGTACCTGCTGGGCCGCTACCTCTGGAACAAACGGACAGCCGCAGGGCTGGCAAAGGCCTTTACGTATTTCCGAGAAGCAATCAGCAAAGACTCGAGCTACGCGGCGGCCTACGCCGGGATGGCCGACTACTACAACGTCCTGCCGTTTTACAGTCGACACTCCCCTGCCGAGGTGTTCCCCCAAGCGAAGGCCGCAGCCCTGAAGGCCCTGGAGATCGATGAAACGTTAGCCGAAGCGCACGCCGCGCTGGCCTATATTACGGCGTATTACGACTGGGACCTGCATGGTGCGGAGCGGGAGTTCCAGCGGGCGCTCGACCTGAACCCCAGCAACGCCGCGGCGCATCACTCCTATAGCAGGCTGCTCGCCGCACTGGGCCGGGTGGATGAAGCGCTCGCCGAAATCAAACGTTCCGAAGCACTCGATCCAGTTTCGCCCCTGCTCCAGGCGAATACTGCGATGATCTTGTACTTCGGCGGCCGGTACGACCAAGCGATTGAGCAATTACACAGGACGCTCGAGCTCGATTCCAGCTACGTGGTAGCCCAGTGGGGCCTCGGGCTCGCCTATGAGCAAAAGGCCCTCTACGCGCCAGCGATCACAATGATGGAGAAGGCGGCAGCTGGGTCCGCACGCGACGCGAACTTTTTGGGGTCGCTCGGTCACGTATACGCAATCGCCGGACGAAGGCGCGCGGCGCGGCAAATCATCAACGAGCTGCAGGAGCAATCCAAGAGAGGCTACGTCTCGTCGTATCATGTCGGCTTGGTCTATGCAGGGCTGGGGGAGGACGAGCGGGCGATCGCGTGGCTGCAAAAGGCTGCCCACGAGCGCTCCACCTTGCTGGTCTATCTCAGAATGGATCCCAGGCTCGCCACTCTACGCTCCGACCGGAGATTCCAAGCCCTCACGCACCAAGTGGGGCTGCCGGAGTAAGGCGGCAACCTCACCGCCCGACGAGCTCCTCCACGATCCTGGCCGCCCCGTACGCCGTGCGCAGCGCGGCGAGAATCGCGCGCGCGTCCACCGAGATCGCCCGCGCCCGGTCATCCGTATAGATGAAGTCCCCGGGCAGGGACTCGATGTTGCCGTCGAAGATCAGCCCCACGAGCTCGAGGTTCCGGTTCAACAGCGGCGACCCCGAGTTGCCCCCGATGATGTCGTTGGTCGAGACGAGATCGAGCGGTGTGGCCAAGTCGAGCCCGGCCGGTGGGCGCTGCCAGCGAGGCGGCAGGCTCCACGGCGCCTGCCCGCCGGCCGCCGCATAGCGGTCGTACATGCCGTAGAACGTCGTAAACGGCACCGCTCGCGTGCCGTTGTACGGATAGCCGCGCACTACGCCATCCGCGAGCCGCAGCGTGAACGTGGCGTCGGGCGGGAGCGTCTTGCCGTACACGTCGAACCGGACCCGCGCGAGCCGCGCGGCGAGGTTGTCGGCGCGGGCCGACAGGCGCGCCGCCTCCTGCCGCAAGGGTGTCACGACGCGGCTGGCGCGGCGCGCGAACAGGAACGCGGCGTCGCCCGAGGTTGCGAGGTCCCCCTGAAACAAGGGCGGCACGCGCGCCGAGTCGGTGAGCGCGGTGTGTGACAAGAGGTCGGCCGCCGCCCGCTCGGCCGTCCGGCCCGCGAACAGCGCTAGGACGAGCGTGTCCCGCTCGCCCAGCCCGCGCCTCAGGTCCTGAAACTGGGCGGCGACGAGCAGCCGCTCGAGCGCGGCCGGCCTGTTGACAATCGCCGCCGCGCGATCCGCGATCGCCTTGAGGCGCTCCGCCGGCGCTCCCGCCACTCTGGCGTCCGCGTACTGGACCGCGAGCGACGCCCGCGCGAGTGTGCTCGAGCCGTACGTGGGGCTCGAGAGGAAGGCGTAGATCCGCCCGCCGATGCGGGTGAGGCCCGCCTCGACGGCCGCGATGGAGTCGAACAACGCAGCCCGCGCCGCGATCGGCGGCCGGCGCGCGATCTCCGCGCGGAACGCGGCCTCGCCCAGCCGACGGCGGCCCAGCAGCACGGGATCGCGCAGCCCCGCGAGCTGGCCCTCGTAAGCCTTGACCGAGTTGGCGTAGCCGAAGATGTCCGTCGCCACACGGCGCGCCGCCGCCTCGGCGGGCGCCGCGCGGCTGAACGCCTCCAGCGCCGCGATCCGGCTCTTCAGCATGTCGAGGGTCGCCGGGAGCGGCACGTCGCGCGTGTATTCGAGCTGCGCCACGGTCTCGAGCCGGCTGGTCGAGCCCGGGTTGCCCACCACGAAGACCGCATCGCCGTCGCTCGTCCCCGCGCGGCTCCAGCGGAAATAGCTCGGGGCCTCGAGCGGCTTGCCGGACGCGTCGTACACACGGTACAGCGAGAAGTCGAGGTCGTGG
Organism: Gemmatimonadota bacterium; assembly: GCA_003221995.1. Taxonomy (GTDB): domain Bacteria; phylum Gemmatimonadota; class Gemmatimonadetes; order Gemmatimonadales; family GWC2-71-9; genus AG29. The sequence continues at coordinate 9,058 of QHUR01000012.1, forward strand.
CGGGGATAGGTGAAGTTGTCGTCGTCCCCGCCGAAGTACCCCATCCCGAGCTCCGGGACCAGGACGAGCCGTACGTCGCCGTAGCGCCGGTAGGTGTAGGCGGAGTACTGCGCGCCCGCGTACAGGGACACGACCTGCACGCTCACGGTCGAGTCGCGCGCCGCAGCGGTGAGTCGCTCTCCCAGCGCGTCGATCGCCTGGTCGCGGGCGCGGGCCAGCGCCTCGTCGCCCGTGACGCCCCGCAGCGCGCTGTCCATTCGGGCCGTGACGTCCGCGACCGAGAGGAGCTGGTCGACGAACAGCCCAGGGACGCGGCGCTCCTCGGCCGGTGTCGCGGCGTAGAAGCCCGTGGAATCGAAGTTCTCGCCCGGCCGCATCACGCCGCCAGTGTTCTCGCGCGAGCAGTGGTGGTTCGTCAGGACGAGCCCGTGTGGTGAGACGAACGAGGCCGAGCAGTAGGTCGCGAAGCGGAGCGCGCCGAGCCGGGCGCGCGCCAGCCAGGCCGAGTCCGGCCGGAAGCCGTAGGCTTCCTGGAAGTAGTCGAGCGGCGGGTTGTCGAAGGTCCACATCTTCCCGGCGTCGAAGCGCCCGGGGCGCATTGCGGCGGAGTCCAGGAGGACGGCGCTCGGCGCGGGGGCGGGGGCGGCGACCCGCACGCTGCGGGCGCAGCCGGCGAAGCCCGCGGCCGATACCGCGGCGACGAGCACGAACGGGAATCGCATGGCGCAGAGCCTCGTGAGCGGAAGGGACAACCTTGGCCCGCTACCGGTGGGAGGCGCAAGGGCCTGCGGGGCTTGCCTTCGCGTACCCCGTCTCGTATAGAGAAGGTGATGCCTCAACCACGTGCCAAGGAGGACCCCATATGCCCGAGCTTTGTCTGCCCGATGTCTCCCGGAACCCCGTTCTCGAGCGCCAGCTCGTCAATCGCCTCAAGCGGATCGAGGGCCACGTGCGCGGCGTGCAGCGGCTCATCGCTGAGCACCAGGCGTGCGAGGACATCCTGATCCAGCTCGGCGCCGTCAAGCAGGCGATCAACGCCGCGACCGTGCAGCTGCTGGAAGGTCACGTCGAGAGCTGTATTGCCGATTCAGTCGAGAAGGGACAGGGAGCGAAGGCCCTTGCGAGCCTGAAGGGCACGGTCGCCTCGATGCTGCGTCAGGCGGGATGATGGCGTAGCCGGGGGGGGGAGGGGAGTGGTTCGGCCGCCTCGCACTACTCCCCGTAGGGGATCCAGATGTTCTTCACCTGCGTGGCCTCACGCAGGAACTCCCGGCCCTCGCCCTGGCGGGGGTCGAGCCAGTCGCGCGTGTGCCATTCCGCCCACGTGCGCTTCATGTTCCCGGCAGACGCCCGCTCGACTTCCGCGGCTGCGGCCTGATTCCCGAAGTACCACATCGCGTCCACGTC
>QHUR01000013.1 GCA_003221995.1 Gemmatimonadota bacterium
CGAGTCGGGCGTGCATCGCGTCCAGCGCGTGCCGACCACCGAGTCGCAGGGCCGCATCCATACCTCCGCCGCGACGGTGGCCGTGCTCCCGGAAGCGGAGGAGGTGGAGGTGAAGATCGAGGACAAGGACCTCCGCATCGACGTGTTCCGCTCGTCCGGCCCGGGCGGCCAGAGCGTGAACACGACCGACTCGGCCGTGCGCGTCACCCACCTCCCGACCGGCATCGTGGTCCAGTGCCAGGATCAGAAGTCCCAGCTCCAGAACAAGATCAAGGCGCTCGAGATCCTGCGGTCGCGGTTGCTCGATCGCATGCTCGCCGAGCAGGAGGCGGCGCG
>QHUR01000015.1 GCA_003221995.1 Gemmatimonadota bacterium
TGCGAAGCCGCAGCCATGGCCCAAGTTGCCGATCGTGGTGCTCGTGAACGGGGGCACGGCCTCCGCAGCCGAGATCATCACCGGCGCCCTGCAGGATCACGACCGCGCCCTCGTCGTGGGCACGCCGACGTTCGGCAAGGGGCTGGTGCAGTCGCTGTGGCAGCTCACGCCGGAGACGGCGCTGAAGCTCACGACGGCCCGCTGGTACACGCCGAGCGGCCGCACCATCCAGCGCAAGAGCCGCAACGAGGCGGAGCAGGAGGCGCAGGTGGCGGCCGCGGAGCAGGGCAAGGACAGCACGAGGGTCGACTCCTCCCTGATCTTCCACACCGATCGCGGCCGCATCGTGTACGGCGGCGGGGGGATCCGGCCCGACCTGTTCGTGGTCCCCGACACGTTCACTACAGCCGAGCGCGCCTTCGTGAAGGCGCTCGGCAAGAACATCCCAGCGTACCTGGACGTGCGGTCGGGGTACGCCCTGGAGTTGAAGGCAACGGGGCGCCTGAGCGACCCGAACTTCGCCGTGACCGACGCGATGGTCGATGAGGTGCTGCGGCGCCTGCGTGGTCGCGCCGTGAGCCTGCCCGACAGCGTCGTGACCGGCGCGCGGGCGCTCATCGCCCAGGAGCTGGGGTACGAGGCGGCGCGCTACGTGTTCGGCCGCCCCGCGGAGTTCCGGCGTCGCATGGCCGACGACCGCCAGGTTCAAGAGGCGCTCAAACTGGCGCGCCGCGCCCGGACGCCGTTGGACCTCCTGGCCATCGCCGGCATGCTGCCGGGCGCCCCCCCCCGCAACGAGTGACGCGCCGCGCCGACATCATCACCGACCCCGTCATCGGCGTTATCGGGCCTGGACGCGCGGGGCTGGGGCTCGCGTTGGCCCTGGTGCAGGCGGGCTACGGCGTCCGCCTGCACGGACGTCGCAAAAAGGCGATCCCGAAGCCGCTCGAATTGACGGTCGGCGCCGCGGACGAGCCGCCCGCCTGGGTCGCCGAGGCGGGCGTCCTGATTCTCGCCGTGCGCGACGACGCCATCTCCCCGCTCGCCGAGGCACTGGCCCGCGCGGAGGCGGTGCGCTCGGACCAGGTGGTGCTGCATCTGTCCGGGGTGCAAGGCCAGGAGGCCCTGGCCGCGCTCGTCCCGTCCCGCGCCGCGCTCGGCTCGCTCCATCCGCTCCAGACGATCTCAGATCCCGAACGGGCCCCCGCGCGCCTCAAGGGGACGTGGGCCGCCGTCGAGGGCATGCCGCGCGCGGTGCAGGCGGCGGAGGGCCTCGCCCAGGAGCTCGGGATGCGACCGTTCCGGCTCAGCGGCAAGCAGAAGGCGATCTACCACGCCGGGGCCGTGTTCGCGTCGAACTACTTCGTCGTCGTGGAGGCGGTCGCGCAGCGGCTGCTGCGCCACGCCGGGCTCTCTGATGCGGAGGCGTGGCAGGCGCTGCGGCCGCTCGTGGAGGGCACGTTCGAGAACCTGACGCGCCAGGAGCCGAAGGACGCCCTCACGGGTCCCGTGGCGCGCGGCGATGAGGAGACAATCCGGAGCCACCTCAAGTCGCTCACCCGGGACGACGCGCTGCTGTACCGCGCGCTGGGGCGGGCGGCGCTGGAGCTGGCGGAGAAGGGGGGGATGGACTTGGAGACCGCGACGCGCGTCGCCCGGGCGCTCGCTACTGATCTACCACCTGTACTCCGGACGGAGGCGAAAACGTGAACTCGCGCCCCGGCGCGCCGGCGTTCACCTTGAGGCGGCTCAGCATCACGGTGCGGAGCTGCCCGGACGTCTCCGTGATCTCGAGTCGCCGCACCAGGCCGTCGCTGCGCCCCACCCAGATCACCGCCGCGCTGTAGGGCTGGTCGCCCCGCTTGGGGACGAGCGCCACGACGTCCGCCATCCCCTCGGGGAGCGAGTCGGCGCGCCGGTAGCTCGCGCGGTAGCGCTCGTGCGGGTGCTCCACGAACTGGCCGATCAGGTTCGGGCCCGTCGTGCCGACGTCCGGGATTCTGGCGCGGATCACCTGGCCCGGTGTGGTGCTCGGCGTGTACAGCCACAGATAGCGCCCGTCGGCCACGATGCGGTCGCCCTTGGGAACCGCGAACCGCATGGCGAAGCGGCTGGGGCGCATCTGGTAGAGCTTGCCGCGGGTCGTGTCGGGTGCCCCGACGAGCGGGTTCTCCACGATCTGGACGAAATCGGCCGACAGCGTGCTGATCGACTGATAGGTCTGGCTCGCGCGGTCGAGCACCGGCCAGGGGTCGGGGGCCTGGGAGCCGGCCAGCAACGCGACCGCAACGAGTGCGGAATGCGGAGTGCGGAATGCGGAGTTTGTCGGACGTTGGTCGTGCGCGGAAACTGGCGTCGCGGTCCGACCCCGGCTCGATAAACTCCGCATTCCGCATTCCGCATTCCGCAATTGCTCACGCCCCCACCGAAGCCGGTTCGGCCACCCGGCGCCCGATCACCTCCGCGATGACCTTCACCTCGCGCATCAGCTGCGCGAACTGGTCCGGGAACAGCGACTGCGCGCCGTCCGAGAGGGCCTTGTCGGGGCTCGGGTGCACCTCTACCATGATGCCGTCCGCTCCCGCCGCGACCGCGGCGCGAGCCATCGGAATCACCTTGTCCCTGAGCCCGGTGCCGTGCGACGGGTCGGCGATGATGGGGAGGTGCGACAGCTTGTGCACCACCGGGATCGCCGTGAGGTCGAACACGTTGCGCGTGGACGGATCGAAGCCGCGGATGCCGCGCTCGCACAGAATCACCTCGCGGTTTCCCTCGGCCAGCACGTACTCCGCGGAGAGGAGCAGCTCCTCGACGGTCGCCGACATCCCGCGCTTCAACAGGACGGGCTTCTTGGCGCGGCCCGCCACCTTGAGGAGCGAGAAGTTCTGCATGTTGCGCGCGCCGATCTGGATGATGTCCGCCACCTCCGCGACGTAGCCCAGGCCCTCCGGATCCATCGCCTCGGTGCAGATGAGGAGCCCCGTCTCCTCGCGCGCCTTGGCGAGCAGCTTCAAGCCGGGCCGTCCGAGCCCCTGGAACGCGTACGGCGAAGTGCGCGGCTTCCACGCGCCGCCGCGCAGGATCACCGCACCCGCCTCCTTGACCTGGTGCGCCGCCTCGAGGATCTGCCGCTCCGTCTCGACGGAGCACGGGCCCGCGATCACCGCTACGTCGGTCCCGCCGATCGTGACGCCGCCCCCGAGCTGCACCACCGTGGAATCCGCCTTCCACTCGCGGCTCACCTGCTTGTAGGGCTTCGTGACCTGGATGACTTCCTGGACGCCGGGCAGCCCTTCGAGCCGCGAGGCGTCCACGCGGCCGTCGTTGCCCACCAGCCCGACGGCGGTGCGCTGCGAGCCCGGCATCGGGTGCGCCCGATAGCCCATCTCCTCGATCACGGCCACGACGCGCTGGACTTCCGCGTCCGTCGCACCGTGCCGCATCACGATCAGCACGCTACCGCCCTCCGATCCTGAACCGATCCCCGTCCTTCGCGGCCGTCACGGGTCCCTGGAACCGGGTCCCCGCCTCCCGCGCCGGGTCCGAAGTTTCTACCGGAGGATAGAAGTGGGTCAAGACGAGCTGCTTGGCCCCGGCTCCGCGGGCCAGCTCGCCCGCGCGGAGCGGTGTGAGGTGGCTCTCGATGGCCATCGCCTCGGGGAGCGAGCACTCCGCGAGCAGCAGGTCGCACCCTGCGGCCCAGCGCGCCAGGTCGGGGCTTGGCCCCGTGTCGCCGGTGTAGACGAGGCGGCCTTCGGGCCCGGTGAGGCCGATCGCGACGCTTTCCGGTGTGTGCGGCACGCGGCACGTCTCGAGGCTCATGTCGCCGTCGAGCGGGAAGGGCTCGCGGTCCCGGACGTCCAGGATGCCGATCGGGAAGCCGGGGTCGAGCAGCCACTCGCCGTACCCCTCCGCCAGCGTCTTCACGAGCCGGACCACGCCAGGCGGCCCCAGGATGACGAGCGGCTCCTGGCGCGGCGGCACCGTCGTGTACTTCAGCGCGTACACGAGCATCGGCAGCTCGGCCCAGTGGTCCGGGTGGAAGTGGGACAACACCACGTGGGTGACCTCGGGCCACGGCAGTCCGAACTGGGCCAGCCGGTGCAGCGCCCCGGGGCCGCAGTCGAGCAGGATCTTGAGCCGGCCGCGGCTCACCCAGTGGCAGGCCGACGTGCGGGTCGCGGAGGGCGCGACCGTACCGGTGCCGACGGTGACCAGTTCCATGCGCTAGCGATTCCTTCCGCGGAAGACGATTCGCCTGAACTGAATTACTCCCCCTGCCGTCAACTTGTACAGGTAGACCCCGGCCGGCACCACGCGGCCGTCGTCGGCCCGTCCGTCCCACATGAGTCGCGGGTCGCACGGCGGCCCGCCGGGGACGCCGCGCCCATAGCGCCCCCCCGAGAGCACCTCGCCGAAGTCCCGTCCCGGGATGAACCGTCGCACCGGGCCCCCGCGCAGGTCGAGGATCTCGAGCTCCACACTCCCCGTCTCCGCCAGGTCGAACCAGATACAGGTGGAGTCCTGCCCGGCAGCAGGGAAGGGGTTCGGGAAGTTCTGGTACAGAAGGGTCGTGGGCGGCGGCGCGCCGTCGAGAAGCGCGGGCCGCTGCGCCGCGAGGCCAGCCGGGACGGCGAGCCCGAGCAGCGCGGCGGCCCGGAGGATCCGCGCGGGGCGCCCCGGGGGTCGCCGGCGCACCGGGCTTAGACCGGTTCCATCTGGCCGAGGCGGACGCCCACGATCGTGGACACGCCGGGCTCCTGCATGGTGACGCCGTACACGGCGTCGGCGGCCTGCATGGTGCGCGGGTTGTGGGTGATGACGATGAACTGCGTCTGGTCCTTGAACTCTGAGAGCAGGCGCACGTAGCGGCCGACGTTGGCGTCGTCGAGCGGCGCGTCCACCTCGTCGAGCAGACAGAACGGGCTCGGGCGCGCCAGGAAGATCGCGAACAAGAGGGACACGGCCACGAGCGTCCGCTCGCCGGACGACAGGAGGTGGATGCGCTGGGTCCGCTTGCCGCGCGGCGCCGCGTGGATCTCGATCTCGCTTTCGAGCGGGTCGTCTTCGTTGCCGAGGCGCACGTCGCATTCGCCGCCGCCGAACAGCGTCTGGAACACGGTGCGGAAGTTCTCCCGCACCTTCGCGAACGAGTCGAGGAACAGGGCCTTCGCGGTTTGATCGATCTCGCGCGCCGCCTGCTGCAGCGAGTTGCGCGCCGCCACGAGGTCGTCGCGCTGCGTCATGAGGAATTCGAGGCGCTTCGTCTCCTCGCCGTGCTCCTCCACCGCCAGCGCGTTCACGGGGCCCACCGCCTCGATCGCCGCCTGGAGCCGCTCGTTCTCCTGCCGCAGCCATGCGACGTCGCCCGAGACCTCGGGCGCTTCGGCGAGCAGCCGGTCGAGCGGCTTGCGCCACTCGACCGCGACGCGCTCGGCGAGCGCCCGCCGGCGGCCCTCGATCCCGGTGCGCTCGAGCTCGAGGTGGTGTTCCTCCTGGCCCGCTGCGTCCACCGCCTCGCGGGCGGTGTCCCGCGCGCTCTCGGCGCGGGCGAGCTCGGCCTCGGCGTCGCGCACCTGCTCCGCGGCGTCGACGGCCGCGGCCTCGAGCGCGGCGAGCGCGAGGCGGCGCTCCTTCAGCTGGTCCTCCCACTGCGCGCGCTGGGCGTCGAGCGCGGCGGCGTCGTGCTCACTCCCCGCGATCTCCCGGCGCAGCTCGGCGGCCTGGGTGTGCGCGGCCTCCGTCTCCGCCGCCGCCCGCCCCGCCCGCTCCCGCGCCGCACCCAGCCGCGCGTCCACCTGCGCCGCCTCGACCTGCCAGCGCACGCGCTGTTCCCGGGCCGCCTCCTGCTGCGCCTCGACCTCGACCAGCTGGGCACGCTCCGCGCCCAGCCGCTCGTCCAGCCGGACGCGCTCCAGCTCGTGGCGCTCGAGCTCCACATGCAGTCCGCCGAGCCGCTCCTCTACCTCCGCGAGTCGGTGGGACAGCCGCTCCACCTGGGCGGCCGCCTCGGTGGCGTCACGCTGCGCGTGGGCAGCGCCGCGCTCCGCGTCGCCCTGGCGCGAGCCTGCCTCAAGCTCCACCTGGCGCGCCCGTTCGGCCTCCGTCGCAGCGGCGAGGAACGCGGCTTCCGCGGCCGCGAGCTCGGTCAAGGTGCGCTCGAGCTCCTGTGCCGCACGGGTGTCGCTTGCCGCCGCGTCGCCCACCTCCTGCTCGAGGCTCTCGAGCTCGGCCCGGCGCTGCAGCGGTCCGCCTCTGTCACTCCCGCTCCCCCCGCTCCCTCCACTTCCCCCGCCGTCCAGGAACACGGCGCCGTTCGCCCGGCGTAGCGCTTTGCCGTCGTCCAGCACCTCGTGCCCTGCGAGCAACGCCCGCACCCACGCGGCGGCCGCGCCGTCCACCCGCAGCGCGTCCTTCAGCGGGTGTCCGTCCGCGGCGAGCCGCGGGCCCGGGACGCAGGGCAGGAGCACGAGCGGGCCCGGCTTCGCCTCCTCGTACCAAGCGCGGATCGCCGCGATCGCCGACTCGTCTCGCACTAGCACGGCGTGCAGCCACTCCCCGAGCAGCCGCTCGGCGAGCTCGGCGTCGCGGCGGCTCGAGCGCACGAAGTCGGCGAGCGGGCCCACGACCGCGTCGCCGAAGCGCGCCTTCGCCTTGAGCAGGGCCTGGGCCGCCGGCGCCAGCCCCACCCGCTCGCGGGCAAGCTCCGCCAGCGCGTCGCGCCGCGCCGTCAGCTGGGCGAGCGCCTCCTCGGTGCGGCGTCGTGCGCTGCGGCCGTGCGCCTCCTGCTCCTTGAGCTCGGCCACGCGGCGCCGCGCGCGCTCCAAGGCCTGCGCCGCCTGGGCCGCGGCGCGGGCCTCAGTCGCCGCACGCTCCGCCAGCGTCCGTGCCTGGGCCGCCGTGGCGCGCGCGCCCGACTCGCGCGCCGCGCGCTCGCCCGCCGCCTGGCCGAGTTGCTGCCGCAGCTCCGCCCGCTCGCGCTCCAACGCGGTGCGCTCGCCTTCCAGCGCGCGCAGCGCCTCGGCGCGCCGCTGGAGATCCTCCTCCAGCCCGCGGACCGCGGTGCGCTCCACCACCAGCCGCTCGCGCACCTGCTGCTCCAGCGCCGTCCGCCCACCGAGCTCCGCCTGCACCGCTGCGAGGTCGCGCTCGGCGGCCGTGCGCTCGGCGTCCGCGGCCGCGTGCTCCCGCTCCGACTGCACGGCCCGCACCTCCGCGTGCGAGCGATCCTGCGACGCCTTGGCCCGCCGCTGGCCTGCGTTGTGCAGCCGCTCCGCCGCGAGGGCGAGGTCCCCTTCGAGCCGGTTGACCTCCAGCTTCGCGTCCGCCAGGCGGCGCTCCACCTCGGTGCGCCGGGCTTCCGCCGTGTGCCGGCCCTGCACCCGCGCCTCCCGATCGCGCTCGGCTTCGGCCAGGCGCTCACGGGCCGCCGGCACGGCGGTCGCGAGCTCGGCCGACTTGACGCCCAGTGCGCCCAGCGCCAGGTCCAAATCCTCCAGCTCCCGCCGCACCAGCGTGATCGCGATCCCGAACCGCTCCTCGATCATCTTCGAGTAGCGCTCCGCCCTGCCGCGCTGCCGCGCCAGGCTGCGCACCTGGGTCTGCACCTCGGCGATCAGGTCCTCCAGCCGGGCGAGGTCGGCGGCCGTTTCCTCGAGCCGCCGCTCGGTGCTCCGCTTGCGGTCGCGGTAGATGCCGATGCCGGCCGCTTCCTCGAACAGCGACCGCCGCTCCTCCGCCTTCTCCGACAGCAGGGCGTCGATCATCCTCGCTTCCATGACGACCGCGGCGTCCGCGCCCAGGCCCGTGCCCCGCAATAGGTCCTGGATGTCGCGCAGCCGCACCGGCTGGCGGTTGAGGAGATACTCGCTCTGGCCCGAGCGGGAGAGCCGGCGCGTGACCACCACTTCCTGGTAGGCCAGCGGCAGCGACCCGTCCCCGTTGTCGAACACGAGCGAGACCTCGGCCACGTTGACCGGGCGGCGGCCTGTCGAGCCCTGGAAGATCACGTCCTCCATCTTCCCGCCACGCAACAGGCGCGGCGACTGCTCCCCCAGGACCCACCGCACGGCGTCGGAGATGTTCGACTTGCCGCAACCGTTGGGCCCCACGATCGCCGTCACGCCCGCGTCGAAGGGCAGCTCCGCTAGGCCCGCGAAAGACTTGAAGCCCGACAGCTCCAGCCGGCTCAATCTCATGGCCTGCTCCCCACCCGCGTGACGAGGGTCGCCTGAATGCCGGCGCGCTTGAGCTGCGTCCGGGCGAGCGCGGCCTGCTCCGGCGTCTCGAAGGCGCCGACGAGCAAGCCGTCGGTCCCCCACCGCACGGGCGCGATGCCGCGGGCGCGGAGGCTGTCCGGCAAGGCCGACCCGGCGAGCGCCAGGGAATACGGCGCGCGCACCAGCTTGCCCTGGCCGCGCGGCACCCCGCCACGCCGCCACAGCGCGGCGCGGCCGGCGGCCGCCGAGTCGCGACTCTGGTAGGCGCCGACGAGGACGCGGTACCACACGGTGCCGGAGCGGGCACGACCGGCGAGCGCGATCGGAGCGATGAACGCGGGACGGCGCGCGCCGGACAGCTGGTCGGCCAGGGCGAGCGCCTTCTCGAACGTGCCATACGCCGCCAGCTGTATGGTCCAGGGGAGCGAGTCGACGTGCGGCGTCGGCGGAGGGGGAGCGTGGCGGACCGGCGCGGCCGTGACAGGGTGCGGTCGCGGTGACGCTGGCGCGACGTGCGTCAGGTCGCCCAGCCGCGCCCGGAACGACTCTCCCGCGGTCGCCAGCAGAACCCAACCGCCCGCGGCACCCGCGGCGAGCGTGATCGCTACGACGGCCGGCCGCGCGCGCCGCTTTGGCGCCTCGCCGCCCTGCGCCGGCGAGGGATGGACGGCCCGCGGTGCGCGCGGCGGCGGCTCGGCCGCCGGAGCCGCCGCGGCCGACGGGGTCCACCGCTCCCGGACCACGCCGAGCAGTGGTATGCCGCGTTCCATCGCCGCCGCGATCCCCTGGCCGATGGAGGACTCTGGCTCGTACCCGTCCGGCGAGAGGGCGAGCAGGCCGTCGGGCACGGCCGACAACCGCGCGAGCCCGCCGGCGGAGACGTAGAGCAGCAGCAGCGCCCCCTCGACGCGAAAGCCGCCCTGCAGCTTCCGCCAGCGCGGATTCGCGAACACGTCGCCGGTGTGGGCGGGGTTGGAGCCTGCGGCGATGAAGAACACGCCGTCCACCTGATGCGCCGTCTTGTTGAGCGAGACCCCGAACTCGAACGCATCCACGATCCCGTCGGTGGGCGTGACGCCGATGACGTCGTGTAGCGTCGGCGTCTCGAGCAGCAGGTCCACGAGCGCCACGCGCCTGCTGCCGCGGGTCGCCGCGCGCGCCACATCCCACGCGGCCGCGGCCGCCCAGGGCAGGTCGCCCGTTGCGGGCACGAGGGCGATGAGCGCCTGCGCCTCGACCAGCGAGGGGATCAGGTTGTCGAGCCGCGAGCGC
>QHUR01000014.1:0-513 GCA_003221995.1 Gemmatimonadota bacterium
ACACCGTTCACGACCTCGAGGCCGTGCTGGACGGCAAGCTGGACGAGCTCATCAACGCGCTGAAGCTCGCGGGAGAGAAGGAACGCCTCAGTGCTTGAGCGCTCGCACCGGGCGACCATCGCGGGCGAGCTGGAGCAGGCCGTGGGGCAGCTGGAGCGCGCGGGGGTGACGGCGGAGGCGCGGCGCGAGGCCACGCTCCTGTGGGCGGCCGTGACGGGGGCCAGCCCCGGGGAGGTGTGGTTGCGGCGGGACCGTACGGCGCCACCCGAGGTGGAGCGCTTCCGCGACGCGGTGGCACGGCGCTCGAGCGGCGTGCCGTTCGCCTACGCGGTGGGCCGCATCTCGTTCCGGCGGCTCGAGCTGCGGCTCGATCCGCGCGCCCTGATTCCCCGGCCGGAAACTGAGGGACTGGTTGAACTGGTGCTCGCGTCCATGCGGCAAGACTCCCTGACGGTCGCGGGAAACCCTAAAGGACTCCCTGACGGTCGCGGGAAACGGGAAACGTTGGGGGTG
>QHUR01000014.1:555-1531 GCA_003221995.1 Gemmatimonadota bacterium
GGCTGCGGCTGCATCGCCCTGAGCCTCGCGGTGGAGGGAAGCTTCGATCGCGTGATCGCGGTCGAGCGACACGCGGAGGCGGCGGCCCTCGCGCGCGAGAACGTGGGTCTGGTGCGGCCCCCCGTGCCCGTCGAGGTACGCGTCGGCGACCTGCTGGCACCGCTCACGGGCGAGCGCTGCCGGGCGGTGGTCGCGAACCCGCCGTACCTCACCGATGAGGAGTACGCCGCCATCGACCCCTCCGTGCGGCTGTTCGAGCCGCGCGAGGCCCTGGTGAGCGGGCCCGACGGACTCGACGCGACGCGCGCCCTGCTCGCGGGTGCGCAGGGAGTGCTCGAGCCGGGCGGGCTGCTGGCGCTCGAGATTGACGAGCGGCGCGCCGACGCGGTGCGGACGCTCGCGCTGGCGTCCGGGTGGACCCACGTCACCGTGCACGAGGACCTGTTCGGGAGGCCGCGCTACGCGCTGGCCCGCGCCAGTCCCGTTCCAACTTTTCGACCCTAAGGAGAAACTCGAGATCCGGAGATTGGGCGCAGAGAGTTGGAACGGGACCAGGGAGGCGGCATGATCGACCAGAAGGCGCTCGAGCTCGGACGGCTGCTGGGCCAGACCGACGAATACAAGGCGTTTCTGCGCGCCAGCGAGCGACTGCGCGAGGACGCCGCCTGCCGGCAGCAGCTCGCCGAGGTCGAGCGGCTGGCGCAGGAGATCGAGCGGGCCGCCCAGGAGGGACGCGAGCCGGCGCGCGAGGCGGTCGAGCAGTACGACCGCACGCTCCAAAGCGTCCAGGCGAATCCGGTGTATCAGGCGGTGGTGGCGGCTCAGGCCAACTTCGAGAAGTTGATGACGAAGATCAACGCGAAGATCTTTGAAGGGATGAAGCAGGGGGCGGCGAGCCCCATCATTACCCTGGGATGAACGGCTCGGGGTCCGGGCTGTTCGTCGTGGTGGAGGGCCCGGAGGGGGCGGGGAAGTC
>QHUR01000014.1:1536-2643 GCA_003221995.1 Gemmatimonadota bacterium
GGGTGGTGGCCGTGCGGCAGCCCGGCGGCACGCCGGTGGCGGAAGCGGCGCGCAAGCTGGCGCTCCGGTTTCCCCACGCAGTGGCCCCGGCGGCTGAGCTGTTCCTATTCCTCGCGGCGCGCGCCGACCTGGTTCATCACGTCATCCGGCCGGCGCTCGAGGAGGGGCAGGTGGTGGTGGCCGATCGATTCGACCTCTCGACGATCGCCTACCAGGTGGCGGGCGGCGGGTTGCCGTCGGCGGAGGTGGCCCAGGCCATCCGACTCGCGACGGGCGGTCTCGTCCCCGACGTCACGCTGGTGCTGGACGTCCCGGTGGAGCTGGGGCGCGAGCGGCAGCGGACGGCGCGCAAGGTCCAGGACCGGATCGAACGCCAGGACGACGCGTTTCACGCCCGAGTGCGCGAGGCGTATCGACGGGCGCAGGGGCCGGGCGTCGTGCACATCGACGCGTCGCTGTCACGGAAAGCGGTGCAGGAAGCCGCGTGGCGGGAGGTCACGGCGGCGGCCGCACTCTCAACGCGAGGCATGTCATGAACGTTCGCAAGCTCTCCCTCGTCGCGAGCATCGCCGTGGTCGCGCTCGCGACCGGCGGCTGGCTGCTGCAGCGGGAGGCGGGACCCACGGGGTCCGTGTATCAACAGGCACGCCTGTTCGAGGACGTGCTGGCGCACGTGGCCGACTACTACGTCGACTCGCTCGACGAGCGACGGCTCTACCAGATGGCGATCGACGGCCTGCTGGACGAGCTGCACGACCCGTACTCCGTGTTCTTGAAGCCGGACGACTTCCGGCTCCTCTCCGAGCAGACCACCGGGAACTACGGCGGCCTGGGCATCCAGATCGATGTGCGCGACGGCTGGATCACCGTGGTCGCGCCCCTGCCTGAGACGCCGGCCGAGCGGGCCGGTATTCAGACGGGCGACCAGATCGTCGCGCTCGACGGCCGCCCGACCGAGGGCTGGAAGAACGACCAGGCGGTGAAAGAGCTGCGCGGACAGCCGGGCACGACGGCCGAGCTGAAGGTGCGCCGGGTCGGCGTGGATCAGCCGCTCGTCTTCAAGGTGACCCGCGCCACGATCCACGTGCGCTCGGTCAACATCGCGAT